>WRKF01000167.1 GCA_009778165.1 Defluviitaleaceae bacterium | reverse complement strand
TTAAATTAGCCCTTTAAATTCACACTAAAACTGCTGAATTTAGGAAGCTATTCCACTTAATTTTATTTTAAAAATGGCTAGAATTAAGTGGAATAGCTACATCAAGAAACCCACTTAATATATGGCTTAACGCTATCACGTGGTATAAGGATAGACGCTATAGCCACAACCTCGTGAATATATCCTCTTGCACCGCCACCACCTGCGGGGCCGTTTGTATACAAAGCCTCCACTTCTGAACCAATAACACGGGCAAGCTGTGACGTGTCTGTCCTGGCAGATACCCGCAAGCGCACCTCGACAGGTTCTTCTGCGGTGGGCAAAGCCTCTTTGTAAAGGCTGTTAGCCCCCATTATCTCAATCCTAAGCTCTCGTGTGGGAAAATCCAAAACCTCTAGCCTTTTGCGAATGATTTGACCTGCCAGTTTAGCACGTGCCAAGGCATTGTGTCCACCGTAGCTTATCTCACCTTCGCCTATCCAGCCATCCATGTATCCTACACTAACTTTGTAACTGCCTGTTGGGAACGTGCCGCAAGCACCTGTGATCAAAACCTTATCGTTGCCAAGATCGGTTAGCATAACATTAGAAAAATCTGCCACCACATCAGGGGTTATATATTTTTTTGGGTCTTGGATTTCATATAAAAGTTGTTCTTTAACAGTCATAGCACTAACAATACCACCGGTTTCGGGCAGTTTTTCTAACAGCATAGCTCCATTTTCATCAAATGTTAAAATAGGAAAGCCCAAATCCCACAATTCCGGTACATCTTTTATGCCGGGGTCGGCAAAATACCCGCCTGTAACTTGCCCTGCACATTCCAGTAGATGTCCTGCCAAAATGCATTTACCAACAAAATCAAAATTATCATAGCTTTTTCCAAATTCATACATTAAGGGCCCCGATACCAAACAAGGATCTGCAACCCTCCCTGTTACAACAATATCTGCTCCTTGTGCAAGTGCAGACGATATACATTCACCGCCAATATATGCATTTGCCGATATTATTTTGTCCGATATGCTGCCCAAATTACCTTTTGTTTCCAACATCGACAAGTCGTAATATGCAGTTATTTGAGAAAGTACATCATCACCTATTATAGCAGCCACCTTTATATTATGCATCCTGTGTGCCAAAGCAATTTCAGATATTTTTTCGGCAGCCGCCAAGGGATTTGCTGCCCCCATATTAGTAATAATTTTTACAGGGCAAGTTTTTAGAAGAGGTGCAATCTTTTCAAATCTATACTCCAATAGAGAGTTATAGCCCTTATTGGGATTAGCACGCTTCTCTTGTTGTGCCATGGCTATTGTGCGTTCGGCAAGACACTCAAAAATCAAATAATCTACATTTCCTCTTTTAATAATGTCTATTGCCGGCTCTATTCTATCCCCTGCATATCCCGCTCCTGCGGCAATTCTTATCTTTTTCAAAACTGATGCACCCCCTATTGCACTTTCCTTAACGGTTGTCCCAACTTTAAAAATCACAAAGTGCTGAATTAAGGAAAGCAAATTAACTTTTGTGATTTAAAAGGGACAACGAAAAGTTAATTTGCTATATTGCACAATACATAAAAATAAGTTAAACTTAGTCAATGAAAAAATAATGCTGTGAAACTATCTGTTTCTTATATCCCTTAGTATATGGGTTAGCTCAAAATAAATCAAATCAAATAAATTTATACCGGTATAAATTTTGATTTATGGCAAACAATACTTACAAAAATAAGGAGATGGTAATGCTATGTTTGATATATTGGACTTTAATTTCGAGTATTACAAGGTTTTTTATCATGTTGCACAGTTAAAAAGCGTCACAAAAGCTGCTGAAGCACTATTTTTAACGCAACCTGCTATATCACACTCCATCAGGCAGTTGGAAAAACATGTAGACTGCACCCTTTTTGTCCGCACGCCAAAAGGTATGCTGCTTACTCGTGAGGGAGAGCTACTTTTTTCTCACGTATCGATAGCTTTTAAAGAGCTTTTGGCTGGCCAAAGAGAGCTAAATCTTATTGCCAAAAATGTTGAGGCAACTTTAAAAATAGGTATAACAGAAACTGCATTGCATTATTGTTTATTACCAAAAATCGAAAAATTTGTAAACCATTATCCAAATGTCTATATTAGTGCTACAGGCAGCAGCACCCCCGAAAATGTTCAATTGCTAAACGAGGGCAAAATTGACCTGGCAGTTGCTGTTTCCCCTGTTGAAAGCACCGAAAATATTGATGTGCTTAACATTTCCGAATTTTGTGACATATTTGTTGCGGGACACAAATATGCAGAGCTGTCCCACCGACATTTTACCCCAAAAGAAATTTACGAATATCCCATGGTGGCAGTTGAAAATGGAACAAGTGCCAGAAACCATATCAATTGCTGGTTTAGCAACCACGGTATCTTTTTTAGCCCAAAATATAACGTAAGAACTTCGACAGCTATTTTGCCTTTTGTTGAATACAACCTGGCAATTGGTATAGTCCCATCCATGTTTGCTGAAGCATTAATGGCTCAGGGTAAGATATTTGAGCTTAAAGTGGAGCCAAAAATCTCACCTAGGCAGATTGTGCTAATTAGCAAGCCTAACTCGCGAATATCCCCTTTGAGCCGAGTGTTTATCGAATATTTCAAATAAAAACCGAATTTAAAAAAGTTGACGGATCTGCTTTTAAAATTTATGGATTAAGCACGAAAATGGCGAAAAATCTTGGTTGAGATTTTAGAAATTGCTAAAAATTGCTTTCTGAAATATTATTCTAATGCGAACTATGAAACTCTCTATGTTACTCTCTATGTCACTCCCTATGAATGTCTTATGATTAAAAAGGTAACTCCATTATACTGTATGCTCGGCAACGAAACAAGTGGAAAATGTCCGAGTAGTCCGAGTGGGATGTAGCGACTTTTTTGCTATGCCTCACGAAGTGTTTACCACGCTTTTCCTTCTTCAATATGCCTCACAATATCTCCCATCGCTTATCTGTTAAGTCCGTACTGTATCTCATTTACTCCACCTCATAACTTTTTTTCTACATTAGATAACAAAATTATGAGGATGGGTTCTCAATCTTGCCACTTTTTGTCGGAGTTCTGTGAATCAATCTAATCGTTTCATCGTAAAAAATTTGATTTGGTGCTTGAAACATTCGTCTTTTCGATGTATAATGTATTGTATGATTGCTGTATTTGTTTTGCAAGAGGTGCAGTATATGGATTTTGATTGGATAACTGCTCAAGAAGCTGCTGAAGCATGGGGGATTTCTGACCGCCGTGTGCAAGTGCTATGCACCAATGGCAAGGTCGATGGTGCAATTAGATTGAAACGTGGTTGGCTCATTCAGAAAGGTACAGCTAAGCCAGCCGATGGTAGAGCAAGGGATAGGCGAAAACCTAAAAAAGATTCGCAATAAGTGGGAGGCATTATGAGCAGTGAAATTATCCCTTACGCAAGCAAAATAATAATGATGATAGAGCAAGCTCAGCAAAACGCTTTGCACAGCGTAAATGCCGAGCTTATTAAGCTATATTGGAATGTTGGAGAGTATTTGAGTATAGAGAGTGCTAAATCAGAATGGGGCAATTCATTCATAGATGCCACAGCCGACCATATAAAAGAAAACTGCCCCGGTATTAAAGGTTTTAATCGTCGTGGACTTTATAGAATGAGACAATTTTACGAAACATATAAGGATAATGAATTTGTGTCAGCAGTGCTGACACAAATTAGTTGGACAAATCACTTGTTAATAATGTCCGGTACAAAAAGTATTGAGGAAAAGGAATTTTACCTATCTTTGTGTGCGAAAGAAAAATATTCAAGCAGAGAATTGGAGCGACAACTCAAAAGTGCTTATTATCAGCGTTATATGCTATCGACACAGACGATAAGCCCTGCTGAAACAAAGAGCGACGAAAATATACGCTTTCTCGATAGCTATGTTTTGGAATTTCTCGATTTGCCGGATAAGTTTTCCGAGGATGATTTTAAAAAAGCCATTATTCAAAATTTGAAAAATTTCATACTTGAAGTTGGAAAAGACTTTAGCTTTGTAGGCGATGAATACAGGGTGCAAGTTGGCAATTCCGACTTTTATATTGACCTACTATTTTACCATCGTGGTCTGTCTTGCCTTGTTGCGTTTGAATTGAAGATTGATAAATTCCAACCGGAATATATCAGCAAAATGGACTTCTACCTTGAGGCTCTTGACCGTGAGCATAAAAAGCCAAATGAAAATCCAAGTATTGGCGTTATACTTTGTGCAAGTAAAGAAGATGAGGTTGTTGAGTTTGCTATGAGCCGTAACCTTTCGCCAACTATGGTTTCGGAATATTCATTGAAACTCATCGATAAAAAGCTGTTGGAGCAAAAATTGAGAGAATTTAAGGGACTTCTCTTAACCAAGGGTGAATCAGAAGTCAAAAAATAACTGTGGAGGGTTTGATTGTGGATAAAAAGCACCTAACCGAACAAGAGGTTCGCTCTAACTATATTAGACCAGCCATCATAAATGCAGGATGGACGGCAACACAAATTCGAGAAGATTACGCCATAACATTAGGGCGTATTATTGCTCGTGGTGGTGTTTGCAAACGTGATAGGAAAAGTGCGAAAATGGCGAAAAGCCTTGGTTGAGCTTTTAGAAATTGCTGAAAATTGCTTTCTGAAATATTATTCTAATGCGAACTATGAAACTCTCTATGTCACTCCCTATGAATGTCTTATGATTAAAAAGGTAATTCTATTATACTGTATGCTCGGCAACGAAACAAGTGAAAAATGTCCGAGTGGGATGGAGAGACTTTTTTGCTACACCTCTCAAACACTCAAACAACTCAAAACAAAAAATAAACATTAAAACTCAACCAATGGTTGATTGAAAATCAAGTACTCTTGTGATACAATAAATTTCACGAATAACAACTGCGTATTTGCATAGGAGGAACTCATAAGATGGAAAAAAACAAAGAAAAGCAGTTTAAATGGCTGTTTCAGCAAACTAAAGGAACAAGGAAGCCCTATTTTTTAAGCGTAATTGTAACTAACATAACCTTGATAATATCGGAGGATTAACCAATGTACATTGCGTTTCTAGTATTATTAGTAATTTGGATTATTGTAACGTGCATACACAATAATTTGCGTCTAAAGAAATCTAAAGATAAACCTAAAGATGTTATTGATATGGGAAAAGCAAAGTTTAATGGCTATGTTCGAGCTATAATTTTTCTTTGGGGGTCGGCATTAGTAGTTTTAATTATGTCTTTTATCGGAAACATAAGTTTTACAGACCTCGGATTTCGACCGATAAGTTTTAGTTATAATGTTTGGTTTACAGCCATAACCCTTGTTGTATGTGGATTGGCATTTGTTTATTTTATATGGGCTCTCATTTCATCGCTTAGAAATAAAAAAGTCAAAGAAAAACAGGCTACTGATTCAGTGACAGAGAAAGCACTTCCGGGAACGACAAGAGAAAGAAAACTATTCTTTCTGGTTAATTTCAGTTCAGCAATATGTGAAGAATTGATTTTTCGAGGATTTACGGCATTTCTTCTACAAGCAGTTTTTCCCGGTATTCCCATTTTCCTTATTATTTTGATTACGGGCGTAGTATTCGGTTTATCGCACCTATATCAAGGATTGGAAGGGGTTATAGAAACTGGAATAGTTGGAGTGATTCTCATGTCTTTGTTCTTAGCTTCAGGTAGCCTGATTCTTCCGATGCTATTACATTTTTTCGGGAATTTACCAGCCACGTTTATGCGTTCAGAAGAACAGTCAGTATAGACATTATTAACTTGTGAACCGCTACACAACCGAGTATGTACATTTTCCAGTTGAAAACAACTAAAACTTGCTACACCACGTACACTCCTACACTAAGCCCTAATCCAGTGGATTTGCGGGTAGTGTAGGAGTGTAGCAAGTTCAGCTTGATTTCAACTGGGTGGGGAGAGGACTACACAATAAACGGGTTCGGGGAGTTGTCCAGCACCAACCCCACAACCACATTCCCCACGTCACCCCGACGAATATCAAGGCGGCGGTGCAAATCAGAAACGAAGTTCTAAATATACTTCCCGGTAACAGAATCCCTGCATTCTTTTAAACCGGCGGGTGTTCCTGCGTACAGTATACTGCCGCCGCCCTGCCCGGATTCGGGCCCCAGATCTATTATATAATCGGCTGCACGTATTATATCCAGGTTATGCTCGATTGTGACTACTGTGTTTCCCTTTTTTGTAAGCTGATTTATTATTTTTATTATGTGTTCTATATCGCTAAAGTGCAAGCCTGTGGTCGGTTCGTCCATAATATATATATTGCCCTTTTTGTTAAGCTCTTTTGCCAACTTTATTCTCTGGCATTCGCCTCCGGAGAGGGTATTTAATGACTGGCCCAGTGTTAAATAACTTAACCCAACGGCATCCAGACCGGCAAGTTTGCTTTCTATTTCCTTTTTCGAGAAAAATTCCAGTGCTTCTTTTATTGTCATACCCAAAACAGACCCTATATTGTGGCCCTTATATACAACTTGCAACGCCTTATCATTAAATCGTTTCCCTTCACAAGTTTCGCACGTAATTTTTTGTGTATCCATAAATGCCATATTATGCTCTATTTGTCCTGCACCTCCACAAACGGGACACGCTCCTTCACTGTTAAAGCTGAACAATGACGGGCTTTCTCCGCTTGCGGTTGCAAATTCTTTGCGAATATCGTCCATTATACCCGTATATGTTGCAGGGGTGGAGCGAGAAGTTGTGCCGACAGAGCTTTGGTCAATTATGATGGCTTGGGGGTATTCTTTTGCAAATACATGATGTATTAACGAGGATTTGCCGGATCCGGATACCCCGGTAACTACTGTAAAAATGCCCTTTGGAATAGACACGGATATATTTTTCAGATTATTTATACTTGATAAACTTGTGGTATAGTAATCTTTGGCAGGTTTTGGGTTTTGATTAATTTTTGTAACAATTTGCATGTGCTGCCCGGTGAGCGTGTTTGACGCAAGCAAATTTTCGTAATCCCCTTCGTATACAATTTTCCCGCCATGAGAACCCGCACCCGGCCCCATATCTATTATATAATCGGCTATTTTTATCACATCCGGGTCGTGTTCAACTACAATCACCGTATTTCCTCTGTTTTTCAATTTTATCAAAATATCGTTTAACCTTCCCACATCTCTGGGGTGTAAACCTATGCTTGGTTCGTCAAATATATAGAGCATATCCACCAAACCGGATCTTAGGTTTTTAACCATTTTTATCCTTTGGCTTTCTCCACCGGAGAGAGATGTGGTTTCTCTGTTTAGGGAAAGGTAACCAAGCCCAATATCTATAAGATCCTGCAATCGTTCCAAAAGATTCAAAACAACGGGCTGTGTTTTTTTATCGGTTATGTTTTGTATTATCATAACAAGCTCATCTATATGTGTACACTGCATATCAGCTATGCTGAGATTGTTTATTTTACAGTTTAAAACATCTTGGTTATAACGTGTACCGCGGCAATCTTCGCACATAACATGTTCTGTGTAGGCTTCCATCTTTTTTTGTGAACTTTCAGATTTCTCTCGTGTTGTTTGGGTGGATTTTTTAAATCGTGTAACCAGCCCCATATATTTGGCATTAAACTCCTGTTCCAAACCCATTGCCAAGGGGAATTTTTCTTCCGGACCGTAGAGCAACTTGTCTAGCTCTTGTTGTGTGTAGTCTTTTATCGCTTTGTCGTTATCAAAAAAACCGGTGTTTGTATATAACTTTACAGACCAACCTCCCACTTTGTATCCGGGTAGCAATATAGCACCGCCGTTAAGAGATTTGTCGAAATCCAGAGATTTTTTTATGTTTAAAGATATGTTTTTGCCTATGCCTTCACATGTTTTGCACATGCCGGTCATATTAAACGAAAAAGCCGACGAGTGCCCAACATGCGGTGAGCCAATCCGAGAAAACAAGATCCGCAGTAAAGGGTCAATGTCGGTAATAGTGCCTACTGTGGAACGGCTGTTTCCGCCAATGCGTTTTTGGTCAATAACTATGGCGGGAGAAATATTGTTAATCTCATCTACATCCGGGCGGCTATGCTTAGGCAAAAAAGTTCGTACAAAAGCCGGCAGAGTTTCATTTAAAAGACGGCTGCTTTCTTCGGCAATAATATCAAACACAACGGACGATTTTCCGGAACCCGACACACCGGTAAATACGGTAATCTTTTTCTTAGGGACATTTAAATCTATATTTTTTAAGTTGTTTACCTTAGCACCAAGCAGTTGTATGTTGTTCATTTATACCCTCCAAAATATAAAATTTGGCGTAGGAAACAAAATTACGCCTTGCTTTATTGTATCACATTTTTTTTGAATTTTACAGTTAAAATATTTTTGTCACAATGCAGGAGTATAGCATTTTTCTTAACCTTTGTCCCCTTTAAATAAAAGTTAATTTGATATATCAAATTAACTTTTCAGATTCAAAAAGAGCAACAAAAAGTTAATTTGATATAGTTGACAAAAAAGGATTGCGGTATTATAATATGTAGTGTAAGAAAGATAGGAAAGAGGTGTGAAAAGTTGTTTGGCATCATAGCCAAGTGGTAAGGCAAGGGACTGCAACTCCCTTATCATCGGTTCAAATCCGATTGGTGCCTCGTCTTCCTAGTAGAAAAAGACATATAAAAAGTGACTTCAACAAAAACAAGGCAACCCATAAATCCATAAAACTAGTTACATGGACTGTGTGGTTGCCTTGTTTTGTCACAAAATGGGACTATTTTTTATTTTTTTGGGTTTTCTCGGATATGTTTCAGAAGTCTGCGTTATTTTATTTATTATCACGATACTGTGGATAATATCTGTTGCGGGAAGTTTGTAGTAAACTATATCTTCTACTTTGCCGCCGATAAGGGCAATGGCCCTTTCTGCCTTTTCAACCTCTTCCTCTGTGCTTTTTACATTTCCTTTATATGCAATAAAAATGCCGCCAACAGCTACCAAAGGAAGGCACAACTCCGTTAATCTGTGCAACGGAGCAACTGCTCGTGATACAGCTACATCAAAACTTTCTCGCCGCTCTTGTTCATGCCCAAAGTCTTCGCTGCGTGTGTGAGCTATTTCTATATTGTTCAACTGTAGCTGCTCTTTTACTTTTTGCAAAAAAATTGTTCTTTTTCGCAAACTGTCTACCAAGGCAAAGTTGGAGGCAGGCAAAACAATTGACAAAGGTATCCCAGGAAAACCTGCGCCCGCTCCAATATCTACTATTTTACAACTACAGTCAAAGCCGTTTAAAAAAGGTGTGTTTTCAAAAGAATTTGATTGTTGCAAATTGCACAAAACCCCATTTGTTTTCGGAAAGTTATTGATATGGTGGTTGTGCATTTCATTACTAATCGGAATTGCCATACCGCACACATTTCCAATTATCTTAGCCCCCATACAACTATCCACAAAATGCTTCAGTATAATTTCTTTTTCGTCGGTAATAGCCGTAAGATTAAACTGTGCATTATAATATGCCAACATGTCTTTGTATTTTAAAAAAGCAAATGCCTGCTCTTCAGTGAGTTTAAATCCCATTTCAGCCATGCTCTTTTGCAAAAAATCTATGTTTTTCAATATAAATCAACCTTCCACACCAAGCCCGGGGGATTCCGTCAGATGTATTGTAGAACCGTCAAACACCGCCCCACCCTTTATTGCATCTTCTGCACACAGGTTTGCCGAATCTAAGTCTACTATAGATATAATGCTTTTGCCGCCCGCCAAATGAGCTGCCGCAGTTGAACCCAAATTACTCTCGAGCATACAGCCTATCATGCATTTTTTGCCGTGTGCTTGTGCAATATTGCATATTTGTAAGGCGTTATAAAACCCTCCGGTTTTCATTAGTTTAATATTTATTATATCCGCTCCGCCTATCTGCAAAAGGTTTAGAGCATCTTTTGGAGAGAACACGCTTTCGTCCGCAACAATAGGGGTATATACGTTTTGGGTCACAAATGCCATTCCTGTAAAATCTGTTGCCGGTACCGGCTGCTCTATAAATTCTATATTTATCAGTGCGTCCTCCAACTTTCGTATTATACGTACCGCTTCCTTTCCGTTCCAACCCTGGTTGGCATCTATACGCAGGGAAATTCCAGGTCCAATAATACGGCTTATTTCTTTAATCAGCCCCACATCTTCAAATTCCCCCGTTCCAACTTTTAATTTTAATGTGGTATACCCATTTTGCACGTGTTCAATAGATTCTTTTACCATTTGTTGCAACGAGCCAATGCTTACGGTTATATCCGTCATAAAGCTGCTCTTGTGACCGCCCAAAATTTTGTACAGTGGGGCGTTGTACAGTTTTCCGTACAAATCATGAACAGCCACATCTATACCTGCTTTTGCGGAATAGTTGTGCAAAATGCTTGTGTGCAATGCTTCCATTATTATTTCCAAGTGGGCTATATCACAGCCAATAAGTTTTGGGGCGATATAATTTGTAATAACTGCTGCTTGTGCTTCTTTTGAATCGCCTGTAACCAACGCTGTAGACGGCACCTCGCCATATCCCGTGTGGCCTGTATCGGTTGTAATCTTCACAAGCAAAGATTGCACACTGTTTACAGAACGTAAAAATGTAACGAAAGGGCGCTTCAACGGAACGTCAATTTCTTTTAGTTCAATTTTTGTGATTTTCATATTCTTTTAGAATGTGCAAAAAACAATTTTTTTGCTATCTGCACTTTGTCCTCCCATTTATTTGATTTCTTTGATATTATTTGATATTAAATATATCAGATTTTTTTTCAAAAAACAAGCTATGTATGGCAATTCCCCACGGAAATTTAGTTTACGTCATTATCACAATAAAAAATAATTTCTATAGTTAAATTTATACCACAAACTAAATTTCCGTGTTTCGAGATTTTGCAGTTTGCATTATTCCCTAATAGGCTGTATAATTGATTAAGATGAATCTTGCTTCGGAAGGGATTGTGATATGGGTTTTGAAGCTCGAATGATGACCACAAGCGGAGTTGCCAAATCATGTGACTAGCACTACTCGTTAAAGGATTGTATTACTATGAAAAAAACAAATGACCATGTAGTCATTTTCAAAACCGAAGATGAAAAAATATCCGTTGATGTTCGCTTTGACGAAGAAACTGTTTGGCTGACATTAGACCAAATGGCAACGTTATTTGAGCGTGACAAATCCACGATTTCACGACATATAAAAAATGTTTTTGAAGAAGGCGAACTTGAGCGTTTTGCAACTGTTGCAAATTTTGCAACAGTTCAAACCGAAGGAGAGCGCCAAGTCGAAAGGCAAATCGAATATTATAATCTTGATGTAATAATTTCTGTTGGCTATCGTGTAAAATCGTTGCGTGGCACACAGTTTCGCAAATGGGCTACAGGGCGGCTTAACGAGTATATACGTAAAGGCTTTACAATGGATGATGAACGTCTAAAAAATGGCGGTGGACGCTATTTTCGTGAACTTTTACAACGGATTAGAGATATACGCAGTAGCGAACGCAACCTCTATCAGCAAGTGACCGATATTTATGCCACCGCTGTTGACTACGATTCAAAAGCAAAAACTACAAAAGACTTTTTTGCTACGGTTCAAAACAAGATGCACTACGCCGCTCATAAGCATACAGCAGCAGAACTGATTTACGAAAGGGTGGACAGTAATAAACCAAGTGTTGGGATGACGAATTTCAAAGGCGAGTATGTCACTAAAGGTGATGTGAGCATTGCAAAAAATTATCTGACAGAGCGTGAACTAACAGTTTTGAGTTTACTTGTTTCGCAATTTTTGGATTTTGCTGAGTTGCAAGCATTAGATGAAAATCCCATGACGATGGCAAATTGGGTCGAGGAACTAGACCGTCAGCTATTGAGCAACCGTCGTGAAGTGCTAAAGGGCAAAGGACGTATATCCCACAAGCAAGCTATCGAAAAAGCAGAAGTGGAATTTGAACTATATCGTGCAAATGAAATGGCGCAGTTGGTTAGCGATTTTGACCGAACCATTAAACAGATTGCACAAAGGGATATTTCGGAGGAGAATTGATTATGACCGACACGCAACAACGAGCTGCCGCAAAGAAATTTGCTGACTTCTGGAAAGGTAAAGGCTACGAAAAAGGACAAAGCCAGCCATTTTGGTTGTCTTTGCTTCGTGATGTCTATGGAGTTGAATACCCGGAGCAGTTTGCGGAGTTTGAAAGCAGAGCGCATATAGACCACAGAGGGTTTATTGATATAATCATTCCGTCAACAAGAGTGTTGATTGAACAAAAAAGTTTGGATATAGATTTGCGTAAGCCGATTAAGCAATCGGACGGTACGTTACTCACACCATTCCAACAGGCAAAACGATACATAACCGAGTTGCCGCTGTCGAAACATCCTCGTTGGGTGGTTACTTGTAATTTCAGCACATTTTTGGTGTACGATATGGAACGCCCCGGTGGCGAGCCGGAGGAAATTTTACTTGAAAATCTGCCTGCAGAATTTTATCGACTTGCATTTCTTATTGATAGCGGCAACGAGCGATTGAAGCGGGAAATGGAAGTTTCCGTTGCCGCCGGTGAAATTGTAGGCTTGCTTTATGATGCCTTTTCAAAACAATATGTAGACTTAACAACTGAACGTGCGCTTAAAAGCCTAAACGTGCTGTGCGTTCGTCTTGTTTTCTGCCTGTATGCTGACGATGCAGACATATTTGGGCGCAAAGCCATGTTCCATGATTATCTTGCGGAATTTGAAGCAAGGCATATGAGAAAAGCGCTTATTGAGCTATTCGATGTATTGGACACGCTACCCGAAAACCGTGACCCTTATCTTGATGAAAACCTCGCTAAGTTCCCATATGTAAACGGCGGGCTGTTTGACGAAAAGGATGTTGAAATTCCACATTTCACAGATGAAATCAGAACCCTGCTCTTAACCAAAGCAAGCGAGAATTTTAACTGGGTGGAAATAAGCCCTACTATTTTCGGGGCGGTATTTGAAAGCACATTAAACCCCGACACACGCCGTTCGGGTGGTATGCACTATACTTCCCTTGAAAACATACACAAAGTAATCGACCCCTTATTTTTTGATGAGCTTAAAAAGGAATTTGAGCAAATTTGCACTATCGCCGTGGAGAAAACTAAAATGGCAAAGTTGCGAGAATTTCAGTCAAAAATTGCTAAACTATCTTTTTTAGACCCTGCCTGTGGAAGCGGAAATTTTTTGACGGAAACATATATCAGTCTGCGCCGTTTGGAGAATGAACTTTTAAGTATAAAGCAAAAAGGTCAAATACAGATTGGCGATGCCAACTACAATCCGATACAAGTTTCCATTGGGCAATTTTATGGTATTGAAGTCAATGATTTTGCTGTAACCGTTGCCAGAACTGCACTATGGATTGCAGAAAACCAAATGATGAAAGAAACAGAGAGCATTATCCATATGCAACTTGATTATCTTCCCCTCAAAACCTATGCGAATATAATTGAAGGTAACACTTTACGGGTTGATTGGGAGAGCGTTGTACCAAAGCATAAACTTTCGTATATTATGGGCAATCCGCCGTTTGTGGGATATTCAAATCAAAGCATAGAGCAAAAAGCAGAAATGCTTGCTATTTATGTAGATGAAAAAGGTAATCCCTTCAAAACAGCAGGAAAGATAGACTATGTTGCCGCATGGTATTACAAAGCCGCAGAATATATGCGTGAAACACAAATCCGGACAGCGTTTGTGTCTACTAATTCAATAACGCAAGGTGAGCAAGTTGCGGCTGTATGGAAGCCGCTGTTTGATATGTTTGGAATAACAATTGATTTTGCTCACCGAACATTCAAGTGGAGTAGCGAAGCAAATGAAAAAGCTGCCGTACATTGTGTGATTGTCGGATTTAGTATCGGACATAAAGGTGAGCGGGTTATTTATGATGGTGAGATAAGAACTGTAGCAAAAAACATCAGCCCATATCTTATTGATAGCAAAACTATATTTATTGAAGGTAGAAGGAAGCCTCTTTGTGACGCTCCAGAAATGATTGCAGGCGGCAAGCCTACTGATGGAGGGTTTCTTATTCTAAACGAGAAAGAACGTAATGAACTCGTCTGCGAAGAGCCCCAAGCAGAAAAATACATTCGCAGATACTACATGGGAAACGATTTCATAAATGACATAAAGAGATACTGCCTGTGGCTTGTGGATTGTCCACCGCATGAGCTGCTTAAAATGCCCAAAGTTAGAGTGCGTGTTGAAAGTGTACGCCAAGCGAGGTTGAACAGCCCAAAAGCGGCTACACGTGCAAAGGCTGAAACACCAATGCTTTTCGATGAAATTCGGAATATCACAGGCGACAACTATATTGCTGTGCCAAAGGTTTCATCCGAGCGTAGGCGTTATATTCCTATCGGATATTTACCGATAGATAATATTCCGGGCGATAAGCTCTTTGTAATCAGCGACATAGATTTGTATGGCTTTGGTATATTGACTTCAAATGTTCACATGGCGTGGATGAGAACTGTTTGCGGACGTTTGAAAAGTGATTACAGCTACTCTAATACCATCGTTTACAATAACTTTCCGTGGCCGGATGCAACGGATAAACAAAAAGCTGAAATTGAAAGACTTGCACAGAATGTGCTTACTGCAAGAGAAAAATACCCGGACAGCACCCTTGCAAATATGTATGGCGAAACTTCGATGTTGTACCATACGGATTTGCTTAACGCACATCGTGAGCTTGACCGAGCCGTGATGAAGTTATACGGCTTTCCTGTCAAGGATTTTTCGGAGGCGGATTGTGTGGCGGCGTTGATGGATATGTATCAGAAATTAATAGAGGAGGGTAATAGATAATGCAAATAAGTTCTATGTTTCCGAGAGAAGAGCTATCGTTGCGTAAAGCAACAGGAGATGTCATCACAAATATCAAGGCAATTGTTACTTCGAACAAGATTATCGTCGAAGATGCTTCTGTAAATATTGAAGAGGGCGATATTTTTGAACGAATACTCCCAAATGCCTCTGTAGAAAAATTCAAGGTCGTTGACCGTGGATTTAAAAATGCAATTGGAAGTTTTGGTAGCCATTATCAAGTTCAAGTGGAGAGGGTAATGAATGGAGATAAGTTTATAAGAGGCACAAACTCAACTACAAACAATTTTTATGGTTATACAAAAAATGTGCAAATTCAGCAGGACACACAAAATTCTACCCAAAGCATGAAAGTAGAGAACGAATTTGATTATAATGGTGCAGCAGAAATTTTTAAGCAAATTTTACGCAACATTGATTCGTTCAACTTGTCAAACGAAGATAAAACTATGCTAAAGGAAATTGTCCTTGAAGCACAGCCATTTTCAGAGTCTAAGACTAATGACGCTGCTATAAGTAAAGCACTTTCGCTTGTAAAAGACATCATGCTCCGTGCAACAGGAAGCCTTACGGCAAGTGGCATTTTACACCTATTGTCGCAAGTGGGGGTGTAGTGATATATGAGTGGAATTGTTTTAGAGCTTCAAAGAAATGTTTTAGACCCAAGCATTGATGTTATCACTTTGCTACGCCAAGCGTATCTAATTTCTAAAAAATTGGAGCTTTCTGAATTTGAACGATGGGTTAATAAAGAGCTTAACGGATATGAGTCTTCTGATAAAATTCCAGATTACAGAATATTGCGCGGAGAATTAAAAGCTCTGAATCCTTATCGCGGCTGGATTCCGATTATGGTAGATAACTTACAAGTGCAAATGGAGTTGTCTAAACACCACACAAGGAACTCCATTCCAAGCCTTGTGTCACTGCTAAAGGCAGAGAAAGGCGTACAAGTTAATATACCTATCCATTTTTTTGCGAACTTGGGATTAAGGATTGATTTAGGGCTTCCTGAATACGCTTTGAAACTCCAAGAAAACGCTGTTGAAGCAATCATGGAAACCGTTAGAAACAAGTTGTTAGACTGGTCTTTATTGTTAGAGGAAAACGGCATCATTGGCGAAGATCTTAGATTTTCAGATGAAGAGAAAAAGTGTGCTGATAAACCACAAATAATTAACTATACAAATAATTTTTTTGCAGATGCAAGTAACCTACAAATGCAACAAGGGACTTCACATAGTCAACAGCATAACGGTAAGCAAAATAGGTCATAAATTTAGGAATGGACAAAGGTATGACCGTTTGTCCGTTCCTGATTAATACTTACCACCCTCCCACACCCTTAGAACCAGCGATCAATAAGACCGAAGTAAAGTGTTGTATGCACGAAATCATGAACATATTCTCCGCATGAACCGTTAATGTTTCATCTTTAAACAATCTGCGAGAATGGTTCGCCCACGCAAAAGTTCGTTCCACAACCTAACGCTTGTGGCTTACACCAAACTGGTGTAAAATTTTTTTAGGAGAATTCAACTTTCTATAAAACACATGTTATTAGAATGTGTGCAACTTTACCACAAACCAAATTTCCGTGTGGCAATTTTGCTTATAGCAGTTCCGTGTTTAATTGTCATTATAATTTTTTCGGAACTGCTGAACCAAGGAAGCAATTCCGTTTAGTGATTTTTAAAAGGATAGCACTAAGCGGAATTGCTATAGCACATTCCTTTTTGAAATCAAAAAAAGTGGTGGCACAGCGGAGAAAAGCCGCCCTGGGAGAATCCCACAGGCGGCTTTTCACAAAGAGAAGGTATCTTTATAGGGTTACAGTATAATATTTTTGGGGGTATTGGGGATGTATTATACTGTAAAGTATCAGTGAAAGATATATCCCTCACTATTAATATTATATCACATATCTCAAAAAAATGCTTCCCAAAATTTTCGGTATTTTTTTCGAGATTTTTTATTATCTCGTCAAGTTAATTGTTTGTCAAGAGCAAAACCTTTGAGCAAATTATACAATAGTTTGCAAAAGTATCCGCATTTTTTGTAATGCAATATTTCTATGGCTTATTTTATTTTTTTGTGCAGTTGTAATTTTGGCGAGAGTGGCATTGTATTGCTCTACATAAAAAATTTCGTCGTAAGCGAAGCCATTTGCGCCGTCCGGATACGTTGCAATACTGCCCGCAAGCTCCCCCGTTGTAAAATATCCATCCACAACCCCGGGCAAAAACAATGTAACGGTACACACATATTTTGCCCTACGGTTTGCGGTATTTTTCATCATCCCCAATATCTTTTTGTTACGTTCTTTGTAATACTCGTTTGTGGTCAAAAAAGTAGAGGAATGAACCCCCGGCTGTCCATCAAAAAAATCTATTTCTATACCGGAATCGTCAGCCAAAACAGGTAAACCGCTAAGGTGCACAAGAGCTTGTGCTTTTTTTGCCGCATTTTCTCTATACGTTTGCCCATCCTCTTTTATATCAATATCATATCCTGCACTAACCATGGATATAATATTAAAATCTGCCAATATCTTGTTTATTTCAGTTAGTTTACCGTCGTTTTTGGTAGCGAAAATAATTTTTTGTTTTTGCATTAACGGCTACCGTGGGTCTATCAACCCATATTCATTTTCTACTTTCGTTTTGTACACCACATTTATCTCACTTGTGGCGGTGCTTCTAAACAAATAAAAACCGTGACCGGAAAGCTCCAACGCCATAATAGCGTCCTCTATTTCCATTTGCTCTATGTCAAAGTTTTTGCGAGTAACGATTATGGGGGAGTCATAATTTGTAATTTCCTCTGTACCGGTAACCGGCACACCATCTTTTGGTGCAGATTTTCTCTGTTTGTCTTGCAGGCGGTTTTTTAGCCTTCGCAGCTGTTTTTCTATTACTTCCACTACATCGTCTATAGCACTATACATATCGTTAGCTTTAGCTTCTGCCCTTATTGTTCTTTTAAAGGCAAAAAATGTTACTTCTATCTTATTTTCCAACTTTGTAACTTTGTACGCTACTTTTATATCTATATCTTCCGGCAAAAATTTTTTAAGTCTTGCCATTTTGTCCATGGTTTTTTCTTTTAATGGTTCAGATATAACGTTAGGTTTGCCAACAAATGAAAATTTCATATCTATACTCACCTCACATTTCTTTTTGTTTTAAGCCCCCGGTTGAGCCTTTGGCGGCTGGGTTTGTTCTTTCTTTGCGATCACCATAGCTTCCTTCCAAGTATCCCTTAACCCTCTAATAAGATCTCGCATTTCATCTAAAATTTCTAGTTCTTTGGATTGACGTGCCTCACCAAGCCTTCTGTGAATATATTCGTAAATATTGGTCAAATCCTGAGAAATTGAATATTGCATGTCAAGGGTCATTTGGAACTCTCTAATTATATCTTGTACTCGCACTATTAAGTCCAGTGCTTTTTGTTCTTCATCTGCTTCCAAGGCAGCAATGGCTTGGTTACAAAATTTCAAAGCACCATCGTAAAGCATAAGAGAGAGTTCCTCTTTAGAAGCTGTAAATATTCTATTGTTTGCATAACTATCGTAAGGGTTCTTATTTGCTGCCACTTTAACCTCCCTTTTATTAAAATTTGACTATATTGTACAAGGCGAGCTAGTTTTTGCTGATTTTTTATAAAATAAATACAAATTAAATAAAAAATTCTGTGCAAAAACCGGCTCGCCATATGTATTTTAGACAAAATTGTCTACATTTATTCCGGAAGCTTCTCTAATACGATAAGCTGCATCTAACCTGCTCTCAGGTGGAATTTCTCTAACTGTTTCGTTTGTGTTGGTGTCTACAACTCTCACCACTATTGTGTTTGTTGGCTCGTGTATACTATATTCCAAATGACGACCAACACCTAACAGTTGTTCGTTGGCATAGCTAATTGCATTTTCCAGTGCAGTAACTGCTACTTCCGGTATATCAGATGCCCGTTGGTAAGAGGAATCTTGAGGGTTCGGCTGTGCCTGCTGTGCTGAGGTCGGCTGTTGTGCCGGGCGTGCCGCTGTTTGTGGCGGTGCAGCAACTTCTCTTGGTTGTACTCTTGAAACTTGCTCAGGCTGTGCTGTTGCCGGTGCTTCTTGGTTAACCGGTCTAACAGGTCTTATTACTGCCGATACCGCAATTGCCTCTCTTGAATTAACATCCATATTACATTACCTCCTTCTTATTTTGTTTTGTCTACTCGATTATACACTTGTGGTATACTTCTTTCATAGATGCTTTTAATATTTTTGGATACATTAACACCTTTTACTTGTCCTTTTAAGATACCATATGCTTTTTGGATTTCAGGTTTGCTTTTGTTATCCATATCTATAATCTGCTCAGACTGTTCTTTTATTTCAGCTGCGAGCAGTTCAGCCATTTCGGAAAACTCTTTTGGGGGAGCCGCAAGCACACTGGAGTGAGGTTCCTCCTCAAGTTCCTTTTCTATTTCCATTATCTTTTTAATATCTTTTTGGCGAGTTTCTATAAGGTCTATATACCTAACCACATCTTCTTCTATACCGGTAAAGCTAAGGGAGCGCGTTATCAAAAACATATTTGTAACTAAATCCCTTTTTCGGTAAAGCAGTTCTAAAGTTTCCTTATAGTCTGTCATTTATACCACCTATCCGCCCATCATCATGAACAAAAAGTCCATTTGAGCGTTGGCTTGCATAATAGCAGATTCCATACGGCTAAACATTAGGAAGAGATGCTCTTCTCGGCGTGTCAACCTATCTTCCATGGAGGATATGCGCCTGTCCATGTCTCGAATTTGCATTTGCAGTGCATTGCCGCTATTGGTAAGAGCCGTACCCCCTGCGTGGTTTGCTATACGCCCTGCGCTTTCGTTTATTGAAGTGTTCAGCTCATTACCCATCTGTGAGAAGAAGCTATGAATTTGTTCTGGTGAAAAGTTGGCAAAGGCATAATCTAACCTTTCTTCATTTATCTCCAACACCAGTACTGTGCCATACTCCTCTTCATTTCTGGCACGAACGTGATTTATACCAAAATCGCTCAAGCGTACGATTCTGCCATCTACATTTATACCTCCTGTGATGGCATCACGCATTTCACTCAAAGCTCTTTCGATTTCACGGGAGCGGTGTAACATACCTTGGCGAGCTTGCTCATCCCAAAGCTCTATTTCTCGGTCTGTAAGCCCCTCACCTTCGTGTGTAAGCCTTGGGTCAAACACAGAACCGCCTGCACCAAGGGGGCGTGCAGTTTGACGAAGCGTAGAAAGCTCGCGTACCAAATCGTTGTATTGTTCCACAAAGGTTTCTACTATATTTCGCACTCGCTCTGTATCTCTGGCAACATTAACCTCGAACTGCCCCCCAACGGTAGCACCGGTTATGTTAACATCAAGACCGTTAAAGGAGAAAACGTTGCCGTCACTTTGCTCCAAGGAAAATGTTTGTCCGATTGGAGTGGTAACGGTAATTTCGGCATTTTGCCCTAAAACAACCTGTTCGGGGTCGAGATTTTGGATAGTATTCCCTAGAAAAGTTAGTTGGAACGCTTGGTCATTAACTGTATTGCCAAAGGTTACGTTATTGCCGGCACCCACCCTATCATTAACGATAAAAAAGGATTGTGTTGCAGCATTAAAGCTCATGTTAACACCGGCTTCACTATTGTTAATGGCGTTCATAGTCTGCTGTATCGTCCAACTTTCCTGTATATCAATTGAAGTGCCGTTAATACTTATTTGAGCTACTCCATCTTGGAATGAGCCGGCACCAAGCATTGTACCCATGGTAGTGCTTAATGCTATTGTGTTGTTGCTGGTTATTAAGCCACCAAGGGTAGCAAGACTCCCCGGGGCCTCATTGGTTAGTGTTATTCTATCACTAGCCAGTGCTGTGTCAAACATTACATGCCCAGCCGCATTTAAGCCTACAACAACCCGACCGAAACCTTGGTTTGTTACGCCAAATATAGAATTTAGCTCCGATTGAAGTTCATCTATAAAACTTGCTTCGTTGGCGTTGGGGTCGGCATCAATAACCCGCCTGGCAATTGCAGCTAAATCTATTGTTTGTGCATATCGATCATCGGGATGGTCGTTAAGACCAACACGTATGGTGGTTGGAACGTTACGACTGGTAATAGCGTCAAGATTGAATTCGGAAGGGCTTACTATAGTACTGTTTAGCCTGTGACCTGCAACACTTCCGGCTCTTAACGCACTTTCTACAGTTACGTTGAATGTACCCTGGGGTGCGTGGGCAGCAACAGATACATTAAGACCGGTAGCATCGCCTGTTCCTGAAACGTTTACCCTGTTAGCTAACATAACTTGCGAAAGACGTAGGCTCATAGAGTCCGGACCGGTTTGTGTAAGATCCAAAAATCTGCTTTGGAAGTATTGCAAAGAAGCCCTTACACCTCTATAATCCTCTTGCCGCCAAACTGCCATTTGCCTATTTCGCTGAAAGCGGTGCAACCTCATGCTTTCTGCGTTCATTATCTGTCTTACCATGCTTTCTGTATCAACACCAGAAAACCCTGTAAATCTCATTTGATTCGTAAACATTTGTCTACCTCCGTGTATGCAGCCGATTAGCTCAATTTTCACCAAAAAACTAATCAAAAAACTAATTTTTGGGATTGAGTGTTAATCAGCTAACCATAATTTGGCACTTAACTTAAAAATTCCTTGCCGATTTTTAAGTTAAGTCGTTTGCTTTTGTACCTTTAATAATTACAATAATTTTGGTTATAACAATTATATATTTTTTATCGGTTTTTTTCAAGGTTTTTTTTAGGTTTTTTTTAAGTTTTTTAAAATTTTTTTCTTATTGATCACATAATCGTATAAGACTCAAACTATTTCAAAACCCCTACGGCTCTTTGCACAGTTTCTACTATTTTGTTTTTGTCTATAAGGTCAGCTATTTTTTCAAAATCTCTGTATAATTCCCTATCTTCCTCTACAATAGGTACTACGTTACGTATGCAGTCGTATGCGGCTTTTGTCCCCTTGCCTAGGGTTTTGCCGTTGTCATCTTTGCGTAAATCTACAGCCTGTACAGCGGTAAATAATTCTATTGCAAGCACTTGACTTGTGTTGTAATAAATTTCTCTTGATTTCCTTGCTGCCGTTGTACCCATGCTCACATGATCCTCTTGGTTTGCACAAGATGGTATGCTGTCTACGCTAGCGGGGTGGGCAAGTATTTTGTTTTCGGACACTAAACTTGCAGCGGTGTATTGAGGAATCATAAAACCACTACGCAACCCGGCATCTTTTGTTAAAAATGCCGACAACCCATCGCTAAGGTCCGGGTTTACCAAGCGTTCTATACGCCTTTCGGATACGTTTGCAATTTCAGACAAAGCTATACCCAAAAAATCAAAAGCAAATGCCATGGGCTGTCCATGGAAATTGCCGCCGCTTATAGCTGTATCCATATCAGGGAAGATAATGGGGTTGTCTGTAACTGAATTTATTTCTATATTAACTTTATCAAGAGCGTAGCTAATGGCATCTCTGCTTGCTCCATGAATTTGCGGTACACAGCGTAGGCTGTAGGCATCCTGCACATGGGGTCTGCCTTTTACGTTGTTGCGAGTGTTTTGCTCCACAACACGTTCACTGCCTTGCAAGATTTGCAGCAAATTGGCGGCAGTGTTTATTTGTCCCGGGTGCGGACGCAGTTTGTGCAGTGCAGGGTCAAAGGCGTTTTTGACTCCCCGCAGTGCTTCCATTGTGAGAGATGCACTAATATCTGCCAGTTTTATCAAGTTTATGCTATCGTATAGGTTAAGCGCACCTATCGCTGTCATTGCCTGGGTGCCATTGTTAAGGGCAAGACCTTCTTTTGCTTCCAGTGTGATAGGTGATATGCCGGCAGAAGCCATGGCTTCTTCCCCACTCATTAGCTGCCCATCATAATAAGCCTCTCCCAAGCCGATAAGGGGTAGCACCATATGGCTAAGAGGCGAAAGATCGCCACTGGCACCCAACGAACCCTTTTGGGGAACAGCAGGCACAACTCCGTTGTTTAACATATCCAACAATCTCTGCAAAGTTTCTAATCTAATGCCGGAATATCCTGTCGCCAAAGAGTTTGCTCGCAACAAAATCATAGCACGCACTACGTCTTTGGGTAAATGATTGCCAACACTGCAAGCATGGCTAACAATCAAGTTTTTTTGCAGTTCCTGAACATCTTTTTTATTTATTACGGTGTCTTGCAATGAACCAAAACCTGTGGTTATGCCATATACCACTCCCTCATTTTGTAACAGCTTTTCCACATAATCTCGAGAGTGTGACACTTTTGTTTTTGCATTTTCTGATAGGGACACTCGGTAACCATTTCTTGAAACGTTTACAACATCTTCAAGGGTTAGGCTGATGCCGTCTATTGAAATTTCTTTCATTAATAAAAATTCCTCCTCGGTTAGACTTTCATCCTAAATCAGACTCCCACAAAAATCGTGCGATTTCTGTGGGAGTCTATGAAAGTCTGTTGTATAAATAACCCCTATACTTATGCCCCCGCTTTTATTGCCTCTATATTAAGAGGAATAAGTTTTGGGTATTTTTGCCCGAAAGTATCGTGCAACGCCCCTTCTATATCCTCCATGGTAAATAGGTCTGTGTCTTTTAAAAAGCCGGAGAGCATTACCATATTGGCAACTTTTGGGTTACCCACTTTTGTGGCGATATTTGTTGCGTCTATCTCCCTTATTGTTATATCATCTCTTTTTGGGGATTCGGTAACGATAGAGGAGTTGATAAAAGCGTTGCCCCCTGGTTTTACTTTGCTCAAAAACTTTGTTACAGAAGCATCGTTCATTGCACACAAAGCGTCTATGTTTGTGTCAACTAGCGGGCTGCCGATTAGCTTGTCGGATATAACAACGGCACAGTTGGCAGTACCGCCCCGCATTTCAGCACCATAGGAAGGCATCCATGTTACGTGGTGGCCTTTTTTCATTGCAATGGTAGCCACAATTTGACCAAGGGTTAGTATCCCTTGACCACCAAAACCAGAAAATATAATTTTCGTTGTCATTAGCTCACATCCTTATAAATTCCCAGAGGGTAGTATGGTATCATAGCATCTTTTATAAAGCTCAAGGATTCTACAGGGCTTACACCGTATCCAATATTACAACTGGACAGTAGTTCAACCATTGTAAAGCCACGGCCTTCCATTTGATAAGTAAAAGCCTTTTTTATTGCCTTTTTTGCAGCACGAACGTGAGCTACATCGTGGGTAGACACTCTTTCTATATATGCAACGCTAGGCAGTTGGGAAAGCATTTCGCTAACTTTTATTGGTATACCCGAACTTGCTGTGCCGCGACCAAATGGGCTTGTACTTGTTTTCATGTCTGTTAGGGTAGTTGGAGCCATTTGCCCCCCTGTCATACCATAAATTGCGTTGTTTACAAATATAACGGTAACATTGTCCCCCCTATGGGCAGAATGAACAATTTCCGATGTGCCGATGGCGGCTAAATCTCCATCTCCTTGGTATGTAAATACAATTTTGTCCGGATTGGTGCGTTTTAACCCGGAAGCCACTGCCGGGGCTCTGCCGTGAGATGCCTGTATACAGTCGCAATTAAAATATTCGTATGCCAAAACAGAGCAACCAACGGGGGCAATAGCTATTGTTTTTTCTAAAACATCTAGCTCTACCAATGTTTCAGCAACTAGTTTGTGGATAATACCGTGGGTACATCCGGGGCAGTAAAACATGGGGACATCTGTCAATCCCCTGCTTTTTTCGTACACTACTTTTGACATTTAGGCACCTCCCTTTGCTACTTCGGCGGCTTTTTTTGCTATTTCTTCAGGAGAGAATATTACGCCACCGGTACGGCCATAAAAATGTATTGGGTGTTTGCCCTGCACTCCTTGTCTAACGTCTTCTATCATTTGACCCATAGAAAGCTCACAAACAAGGATGTTTTTTACAGAGCTTGGGAGATTCGCAAATGTGCTGTATGGGAAAGGCCATAAGGTTACCGGGCGGATTAGCCCTGCTTTTATCCCCTGCTCTGCCAAAATATCTATTGCATTCAAAACAATACGAGAGGGGGTACCGTATGCCACAATCGCCATTTCGTCTCCGTCTTTTACATGGTTTTCTACCATTTCTTCAGTTTTTAGTATTTCTTTATATTTTTCAAAGCGACGCAGATTGGTTTCTTCCAACCCTTCTGCGTTTAGGCTGAGAGAGTTTACGATGTTACGTTTTCTTCTGCCACTGTCCCCGTTTGTTGCCCAAGGTTTTTCTATTAGTGTGGGTTTGTAGTCTTTTATCTCTACCGGTTCCATCATTTGGCCCAACAGGCCGTCTACCAAAACCATAACGGGGGTGCGGTATTTGTCCGCTATTTCAAAGGATTTTATGGTAAGATCCACGGACTCCTGCACAGAGCTTGGGGCATATACCGGTATATAGTAATCGCCATTGCCGCCCCCGCGGGTAGACTGAAAATAGTCAGCTTGGCTAGGCAAGATACCACCAAGCCCCGGTCCACCACGAGATACGCTAACAATAACACAGGGCAAATCTGAACCCACTAGGTAGGATATACCCTCTTGTTTTAGAGCAATCCCCGGGGATGATGAACTTGTCATTGCACGCACTCCGCCGGCTGCGGCACCATATACCATATTTATTGCCGCTATTTCTGATTCGGCTTGTATAAACACGCCACCGCTTTCTTCCATATGCTGTGACATATACTCCGGTATTTCATTTTGCGGAGTTATCGGATAACCAAAATAGGCTTTACAGCCTGCCATTATTGCAGCAAGGCACATTGCCTCGTTACCTTTCATTAAAACTTTTTTACTCATACGGCTTTTTCCTCCTTTAACACTGTTATTACAGAGTCGGGACACATTATCCCGCACATGCCACAGGCGATACACTTGTCTATATCGAAGCATGTCATGGGGTTGTAGCCTTTTGCGTTAACGCGGCTTTTGTCCAGTGTCAAAATTTTCTTTGGGCATACATGGGCACACAAATCGCAACCCTTGCACAAGTTTTCCTCAAAAATAAGAGTTTGACCGGACGCAGAATATGTAGCTTTCAATTTGTCCTCCTTAAATAATGGTAATGAATGTTACAATTTTTAGTCCATTCTTAATCCAAAGGAAGTTTGTTTTCTTCCTCTATTTCGATTTTTTCTCCGGAGCTTTTTTGCTCGGATTTTTCTGCCTTTATTTCAAAATGTATAAGCAGGGTTATGGCGGCACGGAGGGCTATGATTGTACCCAAAATAACAAGCTCGTTCCAATCTCGGACAGTTACTGTTCGCAAAACTTCTCCCGCCAGTTTAAACTCAAGTGCCAAGGCAATCCCTTGAGCCAACATTAGCTTTACATGACGATCTTTGTGTATATAATTTACAATACTGCGAAAAACAGTTGCCATAAGGACTGCAACACCAATCATATCGCAAAGTATTATTGCTATCCGGATAATTATTACTTCCACATAGTATACCCTGTCTAAGCCTAAACTTATAACTTCCAACATTTGCTTACCTCCATGCTGCCTATTTTCTCTTGTCTATTGTGATGGATATTTTTTGTGTGTAAAAATACTGTTTATACGCATAACGGCTTCTATCCTTGCTTCTGCCAGTTTGTCAGCTATCTGATACGTAAGCTCGCCGGTATCTTTAGACTTGTCCAATATGTCTAGCATACGGTCATATATATAATTGATGTCTCTAAGGGATGCTTCCTCGTTGTAGCCTCCGTCTAGCTTTTCAAACGATACGTTTATAACTCCACCTGCGTTTGCGAGGTAGTCCGGTGCGTAAATTATGCTTTTTTCACTCAACGCCTTGCCGTGTATCTTTGCTTCTCTTAAAACGTTGTTTGCACCACCACAAACAATGCTACACTTTAGCTTAGGTATTGTTTCGTCGTTTATTGTGGCACCCATCGCACAAGGAGCATATATGTCACATTCCACAGAATATATCTCATCCGGAGCAATAGCTTTTGCACCAAACTCGTCTACAACTCTTTGCACTCTGTCTTTGTGTATATCGGTTACTATTAGGTTTGCACCGCCTTCTTTTAAATGCTTGCACAAATAGTAACCAACGTTGCCAAGCCCCTGCACTGCAACTGTTTTGCCTTCTACAGATTTTTTGCCGTATAAGTGCTTACAGCAAGCTAGCATAGAGTTGTAAACCCCTAATGCAGTGTAGGGTGATGGATCGCCGGAGCGGCCGGGTAGCCCAACAACGTGGTTTGTTTCCATGTTGATGTAAACCATGTCCTGTGTGCTTGTTCCAACATCCTCTGCTGTTATGTAGCGACCATTCATGCCTTCGAGGTATCTGCCGAAAGCACGCCAAAACGCTTCCCTTCTTACCGGGTCTTTTTTTAGAATATTGTAGTCGCCCCATATAACGGTTTTACCACCACCAAGAGCTAAGCCTGCCAGGGAGCTTTTGTATGTCATTCCCCTGGCCAAACGCATTGCATCATATGTTGCTTCGTCTTCGTTTGCATAGTTCCAAAAACGGCTGCCACCAAGAGCAGGACCCAAAACAGTATTGTGTATGCATGTTATAGCTTTCAGTCCGGTGTTTTTGTCGTAAAAATAGTTTAGCTGCTCGTAACCATATTTGTCCATATAGGCAAATTTATCAAACTTTTCCATATCTATTTTTCCTTTCACTCGTATATTTTGGCTTTTTCTTTTCCTGTAAGAACTCTTAAAGCTCCCCCCGCAAGAGCCATAAGCTCATTTTCGCCCGGATAAGCCTGTACCCGGGAAATAAATGACACTCTCTTTGTTATTTCTTCCACTATGTGAGAGTCGTACGCTATACCTCCGGTCAAAATTATACCGTCTACCTTTCCGTTTACCGCTGTTGCCATAGCACCTATCTCTTTTGCTATTTGGTAAACAAAAGCGTCCAGCACAAGTTTTACCTTGGGTTCTTTTTTTGCTCTTTCGCTTATTTCTCTCATGTCGTTTGTGTCAAAATAAGCAGACATTCCACCTTTGCCTTTTAGCATTTTTTTAATATCGGGCAATGTATGTTCGCCGGAAAAGCAAAGTTTTACCAACTCCCCGGCAGGCAGCCCGCCACTACGCTCCGGAGTAAAGGGCCCATCTCCATCCAGTGCATTGTTTGCGTCTATTACCCTGCCTTGGTTGTGGATGCCTACAGATATACCGCCTCCCATATGCACAACTACCAAATTTGTATTTTCATACTGTAGCCCCTGTTCTGTACAAAATTGGTGTGCCATGGCTCTTTGGTTAAGAGCGTGAAAGATGGAGATTCGCGTTAGTAGTGGGTGGCCGCTAATGCGGGAAATATCTGCGAACTCGTCCACTACAACCGGATCGACAATATAGGCGGGGACACCTATTTTTTTGCCTATCTCATAAGATATAAGCCCTC
>WRKF01000166.1 GCA_009778165.1 Defluviitaleaceae bacterium | reverse complement strand
TATATTGGAAAAATCCGTGGTTCTGTGGTATACTTGTAGGGAAGAGAGGTGGTCAAACTGGAATCCGATAATGAAAAAAAGATAACGGCAGATGTGGCTAGTGCAGATACAGACTCCTCATCAGCCAACAGAGAAATCAAGGATGGTGTGTTCAAGCTCCTCTTTGAGATACCCGAAAATGCAGCGGAGTTGTATTCTGCTCTCAAAGAAATAGAGTGTAACCCTGATGAAATTCAGATAATCACCATCACAACCACTATCTCCGGTAAGCTAAAGAATGACTTGGCCTTTGTATACAGAGGTATAGCGATGGTCTTAGGGGAACATATGTCCAGCCCCTATAAGAACATGCCTGTTAGGTTCTTGATGTATCTAGGCCAGTTGTATGAGAAGTGGATTAAGATGAAAGGCGAGGAAAAGTTTCTATATGGCAGTAAGTTGTATAAAATTCCTACCCCTGAGTTTGTAGTCTTTTATAACGGAACAACGGCAAGACCAGAGAAAGAAACCCTTAGCTTATCATCAGCCTTTGAAACCACAGCGGATAAAGACTTAGGTGCTTTAGAACTTGAAGTCCCTGTATATAATATCAACAAGGGCATGAATGAGGAGCTATTCAAGAAAAGCCCCAAGTTAAGGCAGTATGCGGAGTTCATTGCGAAGATAAGAGAACTTAACAATCTTTACGATGATTACACTCAAGCCGTAAGAGAGGCTACCAACTACTGCATTGAAAACGATATTCTATCTGATTTTTTAAGAGAACAAGGAGGTAAAATTGTGAGTATTTTATCCATGGAGTATGATATAGATATTGCGAAGCGTGTTTATGGTGATGAGCGAGCAGAGGAGAAGGCTTTAGAAATAGCCAGAAATGCTCTGCAAATGAACTTACCTATTGATGCCATAGTAAAGCTCACTGGTATGACCCATGATGAGATTGAAAGGTTGCTACCAGCATAGGACAATAATCAGCCATGACACAAACAAGAGAGTGCAACAACGGCACTCTCTTTTTGCTGTAGGCGGCTTTCTATGATATTTACTGCATTTGTAGCCTGTTGTACATTAGATGCTTGCCAAACCCAAATTGCTGCGATATTATAGACAACCCCCACCCCCCGGTAGTTTAGGCTATCGGGGGGTTCGTAGATGTCCTATACAGCCTTGTCCCTCACAAAAACAATTTTATGAATATCCCCCCATGATGTTAAAAGCTGAAATACCTCCCACCCCTCTAGCGCATATTTTTCAGCTAACACATTGATGTTTTTATGAACCAACTTGTTGCGAAAATCAATCTTAACCCCTTTAAGACCTTCGCCCACGTTTACAATCTTAAATTCCTTCATTGACCTTCACCTCCCCTTTTTTATTGCTCTTGTTCCAAATCGCTTTCTGAAATGATGCCATCTGCGAGAGCTTTGTTTAACAGCTCGTTATAGTACCCGGAAAATGTAGCCATCATATAGGGGACATACCACACCGAAAACACTATGATTGCCAAAAACGTCATGGCTATTGAGTAGCCGATGTAAAGCAACGGTGAAGCAGTGATGTCCGTAAATTCCATACCAAAAGAGTCGCCTGAAAATAGAAACGTAACAGGTATAGACAGCACGATAAAAATTAGAGTGTGCAGCAAGCCCCAGCCGATAAACGACAAATACGCCACAAAAAGTTTCATCTTATGACCATATGTCATTTTTCTGGAAAGGCTTATGGCATCTCTCGGTTTTACTTTTGGATATTCCGCCAAAATATACGGTGCCATAAAATAACTTATTGCTTTTATAAACCCAGGAACGAAAAGCAATAACGTCCAGAGAAAGACAAACAGATACATTAGCAATATCCCGCCGGCTTTCCTAAGATAGTTAACTCTAAAGCCCGATATGATGTCGATTGCAGAGGTCTGCTCCTCTCTGTAAATTTTTGCAAATATTGCGGAAACGTTGGCGATAAGCACAGTATCTATAAAAAAAAGTGTGAGTATACCGACAACCCATGCTAATGTGGCATGTGGGAATAGCAGGTTAGGCAGTGAACCTAATTGGATAATTACTACGAATAGAACAAAAGCTGCGATTGCGGTGATACGTTGCTTTGCCACGGCTTCACGTGCAAATGCTTTAATCTCTTCTCTTGATTTCATGTAAGTTCTCCTTTTAAAAATCACTAAACGATTTTGTGGTTGTTTAACTTAAAAAAGCCCCCCTTTTAAAGTCGAACAACTATAACAATCCTTTGATTGAAAATACAATCTCGACCATAAACGGCATAAAAGCTCCAAATACAGACCATTGCAGGATTGCTGCCAACATTTCATTTTCGAAGATATCTGACGCAACAATCCCCGTTACAGCACTGACAACCCCCGTAATAGCTACCACCAATACAAGAAAGACAATCTTATGATTGCGGTTTTTTATTTTTGAAACTATCTTTTTTGCGTATCCCAACCTATTGCTAATAATACTGAACACTGCTCCGGAAATAGCCGCTGCCGCTACCCCCGCGAAAAAAACCGGTGTGAACAAACCTTCCATAGCCTTACCTCCTGTATCAACTTACAACCTGATCTATAACCATCACTATAACCCACCCCATGGTTACGATGAGCAAAAGAACGGTGATTATAGCGGTGAGTATAAGATGCCCGCGGATAGTTTGTACTATCAACTGCTTTTCTTCGTCTGTTGTTGCCGGCAACCCCTTGGCTACCCTTTTTTCGTCCAGCTTTTTATGAATCCTGTTCTTGCTTTCCCATATGTTGATTGCCTGAATAAAACACATTGCAGCAACCGTACCGATGATTTGCGACACGTTTCCTTGCAAAAATTGCATTAAAGCCTCAAATTGAACCATGTTTTTCCTCCTTCCATAATAGTTTAATAATTTCTCAGCTTAACTCCAACCACACCATTCTATCAAAAAATTTTACCCCTTTACAAGATATTGTAATAACTATGTGGGTTTTTGCCATAATTATATTTTTCACTTGACAGTTCTTTCTAGTCTTGGTATGATTATATTCGCAAAAAAATCGTGAAAATCGTAAAGGAGGTAATAGCCCCATGGTGATGGTTGCCATTTGTGACGACGAAATAGATATAGGTGCACAGTTGGAGCAGGCTCTAATTGAAATATTTGCCGCACTAAAGATTAAGCATGAGATTGAAGTGTTCTTTGGTGGGGCAGAATTTGTGTGCCAACTGGAAGCAAAGACGCACTACGATCTAATTTTTTTGGACATAAAATTTGCTAAAGAGGAAATAAACGGCGTGGAGATTGGGCGGCTTATCCGCAACGTTCACCAGAACAACATAACAACAATCGTTTATATATCGTGGGAAAAGGAATACGCCATGCAGCTGTTCCAAATCCGCCCAATGGATTTTTTGGTTAAACCTTTGCAGTATGCCGAGATTGAACGTGCTGTGCGAACATACCTAAAAATTGCGGGGTTTATGGGCGGCGATTTTACATACAAAAAAGGGCATGATTTTTTTAAGCTACCCTTAAAAGCGATAACGCACCTAGAAAACCGTGAACGCAAGGTTATCTTGCATTTGGCAGACGGCTCCAAAGACGAGTTTTACGGCTCGTTAAAAAAGCTGTACAGCGAACAGCTGGCGGGCTTCGACTTCCTGTTTATCCACGGCTCTTACGTCGTTAATTATGATTATGTGGCGGCTGTGAAATTTGACCAGGTTACCCTAGCCGACTGCACAACGCCCCTGCCTATCAGCCCCAACAAACGCAACGAGGTTAGGCAGCGTTACGCCGAGATTTTGAAACGGAGGAGATTGTGATGCCTTTTATTTTTTGGTTTTGGAATGTTGTGGCTTGTGTATTGATTGTATTTGCACAAGAAAGATTTATGTGGGTTTTTTACGAAGAAAGAAAAACTTCTTTTCGTGTTTACGCACTTTCATTTCTTGCCGCTGTGGGCTTGATGATTGCTATAATGATTGCACACGTTCTCGCTTTTGGAGAAGAAAAAATTTTAGGTATATTACGCGTTGTAAATTTTGCAGCCCCTGCATTTATAATATCACTTAACTATAAATCTTTATGGATAAAGAGATTTGCTGTCGCTGCATCTAGCTTTTTGGTGTTAACTCTGACAAGCACATTAGCACCTTTACCTTTTTTGGCTTTGTATTTATTTTTTGGCATTGATTTAATTATATGGACAGATACCCTTGCGATACTGCTGCCTGTTGTAGTAGTATTGCTGTTGCGGTATTTCAAAAATATACGTAAAGATTTGATTAACTCACCTAAAATTTGGATGCCTGCAATTATAGTGCCAAGTTTGTATGTATCCCTGGAAATCCTCCGCCTATTTTTAGCCGAGCAATCCGCACTGGCTTATCTCATCAGCTGGTTTCATACAACATTGATATTGCTTGGGGTTATTTTATTGATACTTCTCTTATACAACAACATTTCGGCAGCATTTGAGGACAAGCTAAAATCATCACTGCAAGCCCAAGAAAAGGATTATTATTTTTCGCAAGTACAACTAATGCAACAATCGGCGGAGCAGATAAAGGCGATACGGCATGACATGAGGTTGCATTTGTGTGCGATAGCCGCCCACACAGCGGAAAATCCAGCGGCAACGGAATATATAACCAAGCTATTGGGCGAGATAGATAACAGCGAAATCCACAGCGAAACGGGAAATATAGCAGTTGACAGCATCATAAATTTCAAGCTAAACAACACAAAAATTGAGAATTTGCAGCCGAAAATCCGCTTGTTGGTGCCGACTACAATCGCCATAGAAACGGCGGACATAATAACGATATTGGGCAACTTGCTAGACAATGCGTTGGATGCCTTAGAAAAAGCCACGGACAAGGCGTTAAACCTCGAGATTGAGTTAAGCAAAGGCACGTTATTTATAAAAGTAGAAAACGCCTTTGACGGTGAGCTAAAATTCGGCAAAAATGGGCGGCTAACCTCGCAAAAGCAGGGCAGCGAACACGGGTACGGTCTTAAAAATGTTAGGCGTACCGTAGAAAAATACAATGGATGCATGGATATAACGCACGAGAACGGGGTTTTTTCGGTAACGGTTATGCTTTATGTATAGCAAACCTATAATAACTTATACCGCTATTTTGAAACGGAGGAGATTGTAATGTTGACTGGGCTTGAACTTATAAATGCTTTGAACACGATTCTGCTGTTTTTCGCCTTTTTTAGGCTTATGCAGTTATTTTTTGATGTGCGAAAATCTTCTGCTGGATTTTTTGTGATTTCGCATTTTTTGTTTGCGACTTATTTGCTTTGGCGTGCGGGAATATTCTTCCCACAATGGCAATGTGTTTTACAAACTTGGTTTTCCACTCTCGAACACCCATTTCTACAGCCATTTATACACCCATTTTCAGTTAATTTTGCAATGACTGGTTTAGCGATTTTTTTGATAACTCTGAATTATGAATCCAAGATAATCAAGCGGATTACGTTTCCCATATTTTCTTTTATTTTTTGGGATTCTTTGATTGCAATTGGCAGAAATTTTTTTAATTTTCTTCCGCCAGTCTCGCTACTTTTTCGCACTGTTGTAGGAAATTTAATCGCGGTTTTACTGTTTCATTTGATAATAACAATATTCAAACGCCCCAAAAAAGATAGAACCCCTGAAGTTGTACCTTCATATTTTTGGTCTTTGGTATGGTTTTTTTCGACAGGCCTATTTTTTATATATCTTTTTAGATTTTTGGATTCAATACACCTAATCCCAACAATAGGAATAGTTGCTTTTATTGGCAATATTGCGATTTTTTTTCTGTATACGGAAATAAACAAATCCCACAAAAACGCCATAAAAGCGGCAACCTATGAAATGGAGCGAGAGCATTATTCCGAGCAACTGCAACTAATGCAGCAATCGGCGGAGCAGATAAAAGCGATACGGCATGATATGAAACTGCATCTATCGACGATAGCCAGCTATAACGCAAACAACAACGCACAAGCGGCAACAGATTATATAAACAAACTGCTGGGCGAGATAAGCAAAAGCGAGGTATACAGCGAAACAGGCAACATAACGTTTGACAGCATCATAAATTTTAAGCTAAACAACGCCAAAATTGATAATTTAAAACCACAAATACACTCGATAATCCCCGATGCTATTAATATAGAAGTTGCGGACATAGTAACAATACTGGGAAACCTTTTGGACAACGCACTTGAAGCTGTGGCAAACGAAAAAGACAAAATGCTAAAACTGGACGTAGAGTTAAGCAAAGAAACTCTTTTTATAAAGGTAGAAAACACCTTTGGTGGTGAGCTAAAATACGCAGTGGGCAAAGATGGCGATACAAACCACATAGCCACGCAAAAGAGCGGCAGTGAACACGGGTACGGTCTTAAAAATGTTAGGCGCACCGTGGAAAAATACAATGGATGCATGGATATAACGCACGAAAACGGGGTTTTTTCGGTAACGGTTATGCTTTATGTATAGGGTTTCTATGCGGACAGGCTCTAAACAAAAAAGGAGGAATTTTATGTTTGATACAATATTAATTTTAACTTTGTTTGGTTTAACTTTAGTTTTGGCGGGGCTGTTTTGGTTTTTTGCTATTGTGTGCTTGAAGGGTTGTGATTGGCTCTTGGTAATTTTGATTAGCGGTTTTTCATTAGCTGACAAAGAAACAAAGCAAAAGTACAGAGAAAAAAATGACATACCTGCAATGAACAAATATATGGGTAAAACCATGTTTTTACCTTGGTGCAATACTAATGACCTTTTTTTTGATGTTTTTGCTTGAAGTCTTACCACTCAATCTTTTTGGTGTTTTTCTTGCTGCCGTCATTTTAGTTATTGCTATTACCATAAAAGCAACCATAACTATTTCAAGGGGCAGGTTTGAGAGAAAAGTTTAAAACTTGATATAGGCATTTGATATAGGCTATAAGACGAGAGGAAAATATTATGCATTTTTGCAATTTGGGGGGTATTGGTTGTAATGCCGCTACACCTTTGCTAAGCGGAAATATTTTTGCTATAATTGCTATAATAAGGCAACCTACAAAAGCTAAAATGACATACGTTTTCGCCCTCGAAACTAATCTCGCCGGGGTTTTGGGGTTGTTATGAGGCAGTGAAAACTTACAATCTACATTATAGGTGAGGTAAAATGCAAGACTTGATAATTTACAAAGACTTCATTAAGGAAATCAAAACACTAATTTACAAACGGCAATATGAAGCTATGAAAGCCGTAAACAAAGAACTGTTGGGGCTTTATTGGGAAATCGGCGAAGAAATCAATAATCAACAAAAGGAAAAAGGTTGGGGGAAATCTGTTGTTGAAATTTTAGCAAAAGAACTTCAATTAGAGTTTCCTGGCGTAAAGGGATTTTCTGCGGCGAATTTATGGCGTATGCGGAATTTTTATCTGAATTATCACGAAAATGAAAAACTCGTACCATTGGTGAGAGAAATTAGCTGGACGAAAAACCTCGTCATTATGGAGCGTTGCAAAGACGATTTGGAGCGAGAGTTTTACCTAAAAATGGTGCGTAAATTCGGATGGACAAAAAATGTTCTAATTAACAACCTTGAAAATAAGGCTTATGAAAAATACCTGCTAAACCAAACTAATTTTGACGAGACCGTTCCCGAAAAATACCGCAACCAAGCGAAATTATCTGTAAAAGATGATTACAACTTTGATTTTTTGGAAATGGGGCTTGAACACAGCGAGGCAGAACTTGAAACCGCTCTTACGAAAAATATAAAAGCGTTTCTTCGTGAAGTCGGTGATGAGTTTGCATTTATTGATAACCAATATCACTTGGTTGTAGACGGCGAAGATTTTTACATTGATTTGCTTCTGTACCACAGGCGGCTCAAATGTCTTGTAGCCATAGAACTCAAAATCGGAAAATTTGAACCGGAGTATGCAGGGAAAATGCAGTTTTATCTTGTTGCTCTTGATGAAACCAAAAAATTGGCAGACGAAAATCCATCAATTGGAATAATTATTTGCAAAAGCAAAAGTCGCACCATTGTGGAGTACGCTTTAAAAACAGCCGATATGCCGATAGGCGTGACGACATACAATATGTACAGTACCCTGCCTGATAACCTAAAAAATCTCTTACCAGAGCCAAAAGAAATTGCGAATCGGCTTGAAATTTTGGATGAGTTACCGTAAAGTTTACAATTAATAGCAAATCAATAACACGCCACTTTGCTAACCGGAAATATTTTTGTTATAATATATTTGTGAGCGAAAATATCTCCCAAAAATCAGTGACAAGTTACAGAGAAGGAGCTTTCCCACAATATTTAGATTACGGGCTAGTAAGCCTATCACAAACCAAAGATATAGGAGGGATTTTTTATGTTTATGACAATGTTAGGTTTAGCTACCGCAGCGTTTAGTTGGTTTTTTGCCATTGCCTGCTTAAAGGGCTGCAATTGGGTTTTGGTTACCGGCTATTCTATAGCCGACAAAGAAACAAAGCAAAAGTACAGAGAGAAAAATGACGTACCCGCAATGAATAAATATATAGGCAAAACTATATTTTTACCTTTGGCGATAGTTATGACTTTTTTTACGGTAATTTCTCTTATAGACTTGCCGCCTGACCTTTTTTCGTTAGTGGGCAATGTTCTTGGCGTTGGTGGTGTTGTAGCAACGGTTTTGGCTGTGAAGGGGGCGATAACTGTTGTTTTTAGCGGTAGGTTTGAGAGAAAAGTTGAAAATTAAACTTACACAGCGGTTTAGCTTGGTTTCACGACAATTTCTTAGATGGGAGACAATGTAATGCAACAGGAGATAATTTTCGTAGTTACGAAATCGCTAGACGGCGGATATGAAGCAAAAGCACTTGGACATTCGATTTATACAGACGCACAAACAGAAAAAGAACTTTCCCACAATATACGTGATGCTGTTAAATGCCATTTTGATAGCGATAATATGCCAAGTATTATTAGAGATGAAATATCGTTGAATGAGCCGAAATTTAAGATTGTGTGGAAAATGTTACAAGATTTGACTGCTGACACTATACAGATCGAAGAATTATGCAAAGAAGAAGTTGCTCGGTATGAAAGCGGCTTTTTGGAAATGGAACAAGGTCAGTACAAGACATTGGAACAGATAAAGGGGGAACGTTGAAGTAGGAATATTGTTGAAATACAACGGCTACGATCTTTGCAAGAAAGGCCTTTTATGTTAAATACTATTATAAATGCAGATTGCTTACAAACCCTTAAAACTTTGGATAACGAAAGCATAGATTTAATCTTTGCTGACCCGCCTTACTGGATGCGTACAGAAGGTGTTCTTTCTCGTGTGGAGGGTACAGCTTTTGATGGCTGTGATGATGACTGGGACAGTTTTAAAACAGAAGCCGAGTATTTGGAGTTTACTAAAACCTGGCTTTGTGAATGTAAGCGTGTATTAAACAAAACCGGCTCCATTTGGGTTATAGGGTCTATGCAGTGCATTTACACAATAGGCGGCATAATGCAGGAGCTAGGTTTTTGGTTTATAAACGACGTTGTTTGGCACAAAAAAAATCCAACCCCAAACTTTAGAGGCACAAGGCTTAACAACTCACACGAAACTTTAATTTGGGCAACAAAAAGCAAAGACTCTAAATACACTTTTAATTATAAGACAGCAAAGGAACTTAATACAGATACCGTTGCCACAGAAGATTATAACAAAGGTGAACGCAAACAACTGGGATCTGTATGGAGAATAGCTGTTTGTAACGGTAGCGAGCGTATTAAAGACGAAGAGGGGAATAAGCTGCACCCAACACAAAAACCCGAAGAACTGCTGTATAGAATAATAAACATTTCTTCTAAGTTAGGCGATACTGTACTCGACCCTTTTGGCGGAACTATGACAACAGCAAAAGTGGCAAAACAGTGCGGCAGAAATTATATTTCTATAGAGCAAAATGAAACGTATTGCCAATATGGAGAAAAAAGGTTGCAAAAAACAAAAACAGTTTTAGGCAATATAGAAAAAGCTGTTTTTGACATAAAACCGCCCAAAGTTACTTTGTCGGAAATGATTTCACTTGAGTATATAAATAAAAACGAAACACTTTATTTGCACAAAGGAGTTGAAATGGCTATACCGGACACCTTGCCACAAGCTGTAATAAACGAAATAGGAAGAATAGCCTTTGGTGAAATAAAAGAAACGGATATACACACAGGTGCAGCAATACTACTTGGCGGGAAAAGAGATAGAGTTAATGGCTTTGATTACTGGAACGTTTTAAGAAACGGTCTGTTGGTTAGCATAAAAGACATTCGTAAAAATTACCGAAAGGAAGTTTTGGGGTTTACAGAATATAGATTATAGCACTTTTGTTGTTTTTAAAATGGGTCAGGCTCGGTAGTGTACGCAATATAGAGCAGTTAAATAAAAAGTTATAAGCGAAAGGAGTGTTTCAAGCATGAAAGGTATTTACCCAATTTTCGAGGGAGATAAGGGCGGTGCAAAAACCGGATTGATTTTGATAATTTCGATGATTTTGATAATCTTAGCTTTTACAGCTTGCGGAAACTCCGCGGAGCAATCGGAGCAGTATGAACATCCCCAACAATATAACGAAACCGTTGCAAACCACGCCACAGAGCAAACTCCAACAGAGCAGCAGGAGCAAGACATAGCAGCCGAATTGTCCGCAGCGGGAATCTCCACAACGCCGGTCGTGTTTTCGGTAAACGGCACGGGGTACTTTGATCAAATTGAATTAACCGCCTTTTTTCGGGACGAACGAGAGGAACGTTATTTTTTGCTTCAAGATATAGCGAGCTTGCTTAACGGCACCGGAGCGCAATTTGACTTTTCCGGCGATCTGTCTACTTATGGAGTTTTTATGATATACAGGGGGCAAAATTTTACTCCAAGGTATACCAACAACAGCAGGGAAATTGGCGAGGGCGTAACTTTCTTGCAGTTTCCAATAGGCACTATGGATTTTTTGGTTGCGGAAGTTTCAATTTTAGGCACTCCGCAGGGGGCTGCTTTTAATATCGAAGAATTTGCGAGTTTTTTTGGATTTTCTGTAGAATGGCAAGTTGAAACAGATGGCGGTGGCGTTATAAACCGCATAAACACGTATGAACCTACCATAACCGAGCATGGGCGTATTGCTGTTTACGAGTTTTTGTACCAACGCCCAACCCTCTTTATCAACTCACGCGAATGGACGGACGAGATTTTGGCAATAACGCCCTCTATAAACCTGACCGAAGAATTTCAGCTTTCGCATAGGGAAGAGCCATTCTATGTTTATCCCAATCGTTTTTTCTTGTACGACTTCAACAACAGCGGCATCCCCGATATTGTGGTTGGGTATGATGATGTCTATCCAAACTGGGGAGTGTTGCGAGGTTTTTTTGTGTACAGCTATATAAATGGCGAATACCAAAGAATCAGAAATATAATGGAATGGTACGAGTTTTTCCGAGATTCAGAAGGGCAAGTTTTCCACTTTGCGGGGAATCACAACAGCCGTTGGGAAAGTATTAACCAGCTAGTTTTTCGAGAAAACGATGTGTTTTTTGAAAATATCGTAGAATCACCGCTTACGATCTCTTTTGAAGGTAGCCCGGAGGAACGCTTTGTCGCTATAGAAGAATGGACGGAGTTTTGGATAGATTTTGAAGCAAGAACAAATGGGTTGCTTATGCCCGTTTCGCCACTTGATGAAACAGTGCCGACAATTTCAATACGCCCACTTTCCGCCCTGCAAGCCGAGCTAACGGAAATCTTTTCGGAAATTTTTAATTAGAGAAAAAGCCAGATTTGTTGGGGACACGCCTTAGGGCAGTTCCGAAAAAGTATACGGAACTGCCCTAATCAGCTACAACACAACACCTCTTGTAGCAACTACATTAACTCCGGTACATAACACGTCTTCTATTAGTATATCTCCTACATTGTAGCAACCCTGTAAATCCAACTTTTTTATCTCCTTCAAGCAGGGGAGCATTTTGTCTTTCGGTATATCTTCGGCTGTTTTTACAGACATCATTTTATAATTTCCCCCGTTGTACACCCTAACCGACGTGGTGAGTACACGGCGGGGATCCGTCATTTCTTTTATTGCGTATTGTATTCCAATCCTGCACCTATTTCCTGCAACGCTAATATTGCCCCCTTCTTTTGTAGCTATTAAACTACAGCCTATAGGGCAGGCAATACAAATAAATTCTTGACGGATAGTCATATTATCTCCTAACATATATTTTGCATCTATTTTACATCTATTCTGATTTCTTTAACATTTTGCAACTTAGCAATAATATCGGCTGAAAGTGTAACAATCTCCATTTCTCCCGGAGTCAATATTTTTTTTGTCTTAGAGTAAACTTGCTCATTGTCAAAAAACACATTCACATTCGCCCCCTCGTAAATAGCTCCCACCCTAAATTTTAACTTTAGCTCCTGACTAATATCGGTAATATTCTGTGGAACTGCATAGCGTACTCCCCCCGAAACGACAACCGGAACATTTACCGTAGTTGGGCTTTTTGTATTGTTTTGCAAATATTTTTTTGCACTAACAGCAGCTTCGTATGCTTCAAATGTAACGTCGTCTACCAAATCGTGTACATGCAAAGTATTACCACAAGAGAAAATCCCTTCCACAGTTGTTTGCAAATTGTTGTCAACTATTGCTCCGTTCGTTCTTTTGTCTAAAGCAACACCGGCGGCTTTTGCAAGCTCGCTTTCGGGTATTAGCCCAACAGAAAACAGCAACGTGTCACATTCTATTAAACGCTCCGTTTCCGGTATTGGGTTTCTGTTTTCATCCACAGCGGCAATAATGATTGATTCTAGCCGTTCCTTGCCAACTATTTTCGTTACGGTATGGCTAAGATGCAGAGGTATATTAAAGTCGTCTAGGCATTGGGCAATATTGCGACGCAACCCACCGGAAAAAGGCATAAGCTCCACAACAGCCTTTACATCCATACCCTCCAGTGTAAGGCGGCGAGCCATTATTAAACCAATATCTCCGGAGCCGACAATAACAGCTGTTTTGCCTATTTTCAGACCCCTCATATTAACAAGCTCCTGAGCTGTTCCGGCAGAAAATATACCGCTGGGCCTATCTCCGGGAATATTTATTGCACCCCTGGGACGCTCCCGGCAACCCATAGCCAAAATAATTGCCCGAGCTTCTATTGTTTCTACCCCATTTGTACTCAACAGCTTAACCTGCTTTTGTGGTGTAATATCCAACACCATCGTTTCAAGCAAAAATGGTATTTGCAACTCTTTTGCCCGCTCTATTAGCTTGTGAGCATATTCCGGTCCTGTTAGCTCTTCTTTAAAAACATGTAGCCCAAAACCGTTGTGTATGCACTGGTTAAGAATACCGCCAAGTATTTTATTGCGTTCTACCACAAGAATGTCCTGTATGCCCTCTTCCCTTGCTTTTATTGCGGCACTAAGCCCGGCAGGGCCGCCTCCAATAATGATTAAATCTATTTTTTTCATTGGCTGCCCTCATATTTTAATATAAAGGAATTTTTGCCAAATTTGGTGATTCTGCTAACATCTATCTCCAATTCTTTAGACAATATTTCCAAAACTTTCAATGTACAAAATCCCCCTTGGCAACGACCTGTGCCCGCTCTGGAGCGAAATTTTACTCCGTCCATTGTTTTTGCACCAATAGGTCGGTTTATTGCGGCACTTACCTCTCCTTCTGTAATAGATTCGCAACGGCACACAATATTGCCGTATTTTGAATTAGTTTTAATAAGTGCATTTTGCTCGTCTAAACTTAGCCCTTTCAAAAATTTTATACCCTCCCTATTTTTTATAAAGTCGGGGTTGGGGTCGGGTTGCAACCGCTCTGTTACTATATCTCGTATATACTCACCAATAGCAGGGGCAGCAGTAAGCCCCGGCGAGTTAATGCCAACAGTGTTTATAAACCCAGGGTGAGTTTCCTCTACCACAAAATCGCTTGCGGTTGCTTCAGTTGCACGCAATCCACTAAAAGACGTAATAACCATATGTACGGGAATCTCCGGAATTGAAATACGAGCAGTTTTTATATTATTTTGTAAAGTTTCTATGTCGGTGCTTTTGTCCTCTTTGTCTTCTATATCGTTTGCACTGGGTCCGACCAGTATATTGTCGTGAAAAGTTGGTGCAACCAATATCCCCTTCCCCATCTTGCTAGGAAGTTGAAAAACTGTTTTGTCTACGATATATTTTGCAGTAGTGTCCAACAAAAGATACTCCCCTTTTCGAGGACGTATTTTGTATTTTTTTTCGTTTATTAGATTACTTATTTCGTCGCTGTAGGTTCCCGCGGCATTTATTACAACACGGCTAGTAAAGCTGCCGTTATTTGTTTTTACCTCGTATCCGTTTTCGATTTTTGCTATACCACACACTTTTGTTTCAAAATGAAAGTCAACACCGTTAAGAGCAGCCAATTCTCCAAATGCTAAAGTTGCCTCGTATCCAAAAGTGATGCCACTGGTGGGGGCATGCAGAGCATAAGCTACCTCTTGGCTCAAATATGGCTCCATTTTCAGTATCTGTTCTTTTTTTAAAATTTCCAAGTGAGGTACCCCATTGGCTACACCCCGGTCAAAAATTTCTTGTAGTCTATTTTCATCATTTTCGCTGAAAGCCAACACAAAAGCACCGTTTTTCCTGAATGGTATAGATAGGTCTTTTGCAAGTTGATCGAAAAGTTGGTTGCCACGTACATTAAACCTAGCTTTCAAACTGCCCAAAGCACAGTCAAAACCGGCGTGTACAATGCCGCTATTAGCTTTTGTGGCTTCCATGCCAACTTCTGCATTTTTTTCAAGCACCACAGTGTTAACTTTGTATTTACTAAGCTCCATTGCAATTGCACAACCAACTATACCACCGCCGATTATTACCACATCTTTCATAACTAAACTCCCGTTTTTTCCAATGAATTTAGGAAGCTATTCCACCTAATTTTATTGTAGGAAAGGCCAGAATTAAGCGGAATAGCTATATATTTACATTTAATACATTTAAACCTGTGCCGAAATATATTTCATAAACAAATACCTGCGTTTACTTATGTATCCCCTAACCCTTTCGTCCATAGACTTTACAGCGGCTTCTATCGCTTCTCGTTCTTCCGCTGTTATGCTGTGTCGGCTATACTTTGCTTTCAAAAATATTGTAGCAATGTCAGTCATGTAAAATTTTTGACCTTTTAGCTCAAAACTAAAATTACCCGCACGTCTGGCAAACTGCATCGCAGTTTCGTCATCACGTTTTTCATAATTAAAAAATTTTAGGTATCGCAGCATACCATCAAAGTGGTCTTTAACTGCTTGAGTATTGTCCTTTTTCTTTATGCTTGCCAAACGGTGTGCAACTTGTGCAACCCTTGCAATTATAGCGAGAGCAAACAAAACAACTACGGAAAGTACAGCTTGAGCAAATATTTCCGCTACCGGTATTGGAGCTGAAGCCTGCCCTTCTATTCCGAAATCTATGGTCTGTGCTTCATATGCTTGAAAACCATCAAACCCCATGCCTGCCATAAGCTGAAGGTACATTTCCTCTTCCCACCAAGCCATTCCCCAGTCGTAGCTTAGCCAGTCAAAATAAGGCATTTCAGCTACATTGGAGGCAAATATTGCGCCAAATGTATCTGCTGGTGGAGTTGGATCAAAACGTTGCCAACCAAAGCCTTCAAAGTACACTTCTGCCCACGCATGACCCTGACGATTGCGAATATAAGTATAATGACCGGGGTTACCCAGTGCTATAAACCCTTCGACATACCGAGTTGGCAAACCAAGGGCTCTCGCCATGGTAACAAAAGCCGAGGCATAATAGGTGCAGTAGCCCATTTGCTTGTCAAACAAGAAATAATCCACAAAATCCCTGTCTATGGGAACATTTCCGGGTTCTAAAGTATATTCAAATTGATGCAAAAATGATTCCAAAGTGCGAGCTATTTGGTAGTTATTTGTAGCTTCTTGTGTTATGTAATGAGCCAAATCCACAACTCTTTGTGGGAAGTGTTCCGGTAATGTCGTATATACCTCATGTATCCATTGAGCTCTTGGTATCAGATAGTTGTCCAAAAGTTCTGAGTACGATATGGCAATACCACTCATGCTAAGCAATAGCTCATAGTTAAGGTTATCTCTCACATATTGCAAAAATCCCGTGTGGCTGGCTTCCATTATAGCCCTTGCATTAACAGAAGGGTCAATTTGAGAGTAAAACATCGTATAGGAACTATTGCGAGGTATTAGAGTTGGGGATGTTATCGTTTCGTTTAGGTTTTGAACAAAATACTCTCCTGGCACAGCATGAGCATAGCCTGTCAAAATGCCTGTATGAAAAACGGAAAAAGTGCTATTGTCCAGTGTGTCAACCAAAAGGGAGCGTTCCAAAAAATGTATTCCTATAATATCACTCATAGATACCTGTTCATAATATTCGTCCTCACCAAAGATAAAGAAGTTGCGAGCAAAATACTCCATGCCGTTTTCCATATCTCTGTACTCCCCTGTGGTCCAAACATTAAACAGACCCGCTTTTTGCTCTAACTGCTCCACATTGAGTCCATAAAAAGTTAGTACATATCTATCTTCAAAAGTGTTTAACCAAGCGTATCCAGTATATGTATCCAAAACGGCTCCGGTGAGATACAGAGTGGACTCATCTGTTTGCACACGCATTACTATGTTATAGTTTGCAGTAACATTTCCTCCAAGGCGGCGCATATTCCCCGTGCCAAAACCTGTTTGAGAAAGGCTAAAATATTTTGGCCTAAAAGTGTCATGCAACACTGTATTTATATGGTTAAAGGGTCTAGCAAACAAATTGTCGTATACCTGATCGGAAAAGCCCTCTTGAGGGGTAGGCACAATAGCTGCCAAAACCACAGAAAACACAGTAATAGGCAAGGCATATAAAACAAACGGCGAACCACCGCCAATATTGGATTTGTCGCTCAAGCTCTGGGTATTTAAGTATTTAACAAGATATGCCAAGCTACTAAAAATAAACGAGTAAAAAGCAATGTTTAAGCTGAAAAAGCCGCTTGTTAGCACAAGAGCAAACAGCAATACCCCTGAACCAAACAAAATGAAAAAGTTAAAGACTAAATAACCTAATACAAACACGAGTAGGGAAAAGCCGATAACAAGCCCCCAAGTTATAGCGGTTTCAAAAATTGGCTCAAACGGTATTAGCCCGTTTAAATACATTGCGGCTTGCAGGATAAAAGCGTTAATATCCCCAAGTATGGGATATTCGCTTGTCATCATATTCATGAACAAAATAATGATTGCCATAAAAATGACAGATAAAGTGAAAAGCAGAGTAAACTTGTTAATAAAAATTATACGTAACAAAACCATTGTTAAAAAGACATTTATAAATATAGTGAGCATGGGGAACGCAAACTCTGTTGTGCTAACGATTGCCGCAGTAAGACTCCAAGCGAAAACCACCCCAACACTAAGAAGGAATATTGTGTCTCGCCAATTCCCCCATTTTTTTGTTATTTGCATATTAACCTCCTGTTGTACAGTCGATTAACTTAGTTTTTGTTAGAGTTAATCGACCAACCTCGATTTGCTATAAAAATCGCTTACTAATCTTACTAATTTTAAGTTGAACCGCTAAACTTAAAAATTGCTATAATACCGCTAAATCTTTGAAACTGAAGCAACTTAGCCTTTTTAATTCTCTTAAATAGGCGATTTTTTCTGTGTCTTCCTCTTGAAAGTAAAATAGTATAACATTGTTCCCAAACATTGTTAATGCTTGCAGTGTGGAAAACACGTTGTCTGTAATGCTTTGCACAAAAACCACCAAGTTGTCTGTATCAACTTGCATTTTAGAATAATTATAAAAAAAATCTTGAAAAGATGTATCTACAAATTGCAGCTTAGAAGCTATGTGGTACAAATAGTCAAAATCCCCTTCTTCTCCTTGCTCAGGTCCGCTCATATAATATAAGCTCATTGTATACATGTTATTGTGTACATAGTTCAGTACACTAACACAAGCCTCCATTATACTGTCTTCCAAAGGCATTTTTTGTTCCGGTGGCAAATTGGTGACAGAGTTGTCCAACAAAACTGTAACCGAGTTTTTGTGAGTTCCCTGAAAATTTTTGGAAACGAGCTCATTTTTGCGTGCACTCATTTTCCAATGAATCTTTTTATAACCGTCAGAAGGATGGTATTTACGCAGATCAGATATAACGCTGTAATCCTCGTCTTGATTAAAGTTTTTTGACATATTATTCCCCTGATTGGAGGAGTCTAACGGCAACGCCCCCAAAGAAACAATACTTGGAAGCACGTTAAGGGTTATTTTTTCTTCATGGAGTTGTTTGAAGGAAAAGAGTCCCAAAAAATCATAAAGAATAATGCTACCTACGCCAATTTCATATGTTCCTCTATATTTTGCGGTCAGATCAAATGTTACCTGATAGTTTTTAAAAGGCATTATAGAAAAGAACTTGTCTACAAATTCCGTTTCTATTGCTGCTGTTTTGTCACTAAAACATACTTGCACACTGGTACAAGGCAAAAAGCTATTGTTCTTCACATCAAACAGGTAGCTTATTGTTTGTCCTTTTAACACACTGTTTTGGCTCAAGCTCTCTGTAACGGTAAAGTTTTTGCGAGTGGCAATGGTAAGGACAAAGGAAAGCAACGGCAGTAGCAAAACTGCGTATAGTGCCATGTATGTCATGGTGTGTTCATAAACAAACACAAGTAGCATTAGTACAATAACTGTCATTCCATAAGCTAAGCGATTTCTTAACATTTACTCCCCTTTCAGTAATATTTTAAATCTCCATTGGATTCCATTGAACCCCATCGGTTTCCATTGGGTGTAAGGTTTGCCAATTATACGCAAGAGTTATAAGGGTACTCTTACAGCCTTTATTGAGTTTTCTATTACATCTCGAACACTAAGGCGTTTTAGCCTTGTTTCTTGTTTGAAAACAAGTCTGTGTTCCAACACCGGTATCGTCATTTTTATAACATCATCCGGGGTTACATAGTCCCTCTGATTATAGAGTGCATTTGCTTGAGCAGCTTTATACAGACAAATACTGGCTCTGGGGCTTGCTCCTAATGCAATATCCGGGTTGTTGCGGGTATTGTTCACAACGTTTACTATATAGTCGTTTATTGAAGTTTCAACATGAATCTCCCCCACTTCTTTTTGAGCTTGAAGCAAATCTTTTGTAGTGGCTACAGCAACAAGGCTTTTTATTGGACTCTCGTTTTTGAAGCGACTAAGCATTTGACTCTCTTGCTCCGGGGTTGGGTACCCAAGAGAAATACGCATAAAAAATCGGTCTAACTGGGCTTCCGGCAATGGATACGTTCCTAAATATTCTATTGGGTTTTGGGTTGCAAAAACTATAAAAGGTTGTGGTACAGAATAAGTTTTGCCGTCTACTGTAACCTGGTTTTCTTCCATAACTTCCAAAAGGCTAGACTGGGTTTTTGGTGAAGTTCTGTTGATTTCGTCTGCCAAAATAATTTGGGACATAATAGCCCCTTGGTAATATTCAAACTCTCCCGTTTTTTGTTTGTACATAGAAAAACCGGTAATATCTGATGGTAAAATATCAGGAGTAAACTGTATGCGTTTAAAAGAACAGTCAAAACTTTTGGCAATGGCACTGACCAAACTAGTTTTGCCAACCCCCGGCATATCTTCTATTAACACATGACCCTGGCACAAAAATGAACAAAGAGCCAACTCTATTGCTTCCCTTTTTCCTATTATTACTTTTTCCACATTTTCTACTACTTGCTTTAACATTTGTGCTGTTTCCATATTTATCCCCGCTTCATAATTTTTATTTACACTATTTATACTATCTATTACTATCTATACTATATTATACTACTTTCAAGTTAAACAATCATAATATTAATTTAACATCTCATACATATTTTATAACATTTTCTTGAATAAGTAAAGGGGGTAATTTTTTTTTGCAAATTTATTGATTGACAAATTAAAAAGTAAAAAGCGGAGGGTGATTAGTCCTCCGCAAATTAGCGAATATTACATATATTACATCATACCCATTCCGCCCATGCCGCCACCTGGCATTACAGGGGGTTCTTTTTCAGGCAAATCAGCCACAACAGTTTCTGTTGTTAGCAATGTGCTTGCAACAGACGTTGCGTTTTGTAATGCACTACGCCCCACTTTTGTTGGGTCTATAATACCGGCAGATACCATATCTACCAATTTTTCGGATAACACGTCAAAACCTTGTCCTTCTTTGCTTTCTTTTACCATATTTACTACAACACTGCCTTCCAAACCGGCGTTATAAGCAATTTGGCGCAAGGGAGAATCCAACGAACGCAGTACAACGAGGGCACCGGTTTTTTCATCACCCGCAAGGTTTTCCATTAGCTCGGTAACCTTTTTGCTGGCGTGAATATATGCGGAACCACCTCCAGCAATAATTCCTTCCTCTACTGCGGCACGAGTCGCTGCCAAAGCATCTTCCATGCGTAGTTTTTTCTCTTTTAGCTCGGCTTCGGTTGCGGCTCCAACTCTAATAACTGCAACACCGCCCACCATTTTAGCAAGACGTTCTTGTAATTTTTCCTTATCAAATTCAGAGGTGGTTTCCTCTATTTGAGCTTTAATTTGGTTTACGCGAGCAGTTATTTCTTCTTTTTTGCCTGCTCCATCAACTATTATTGTGTTTTCTTTTTCCACTTTAACTGTTTTGGCACGCCCCAAGTCTTCTAATGTTACTTCTTTTAAATCAAGACCCAGCTCATCCATTATAACTTTGCCGCCCGTAAGAATTGCTATGTCTTCCAACATGGCCTTTCTTCTATCTCCAAAACCGGGAGCTTTTACGGCAACACAGTTAAATGTTCCTCTCAATTTGTTTACAACAAAAGTTGCGAGGGCTTCCCCTTCTACATCTTCTGCTATTATAAGCAACTTTGCGCCGGCTTGTACTATTTGCTCAAGCAAAGCCAACACATCTTGTATGTTAGATATTTTTTTGTCGGTTATAAGAATATATGGATCATCCAGTTCTGCTATCATTTTGTCCATATCGGTTGCCATATAGGCGGAAAGATAGCCACGGTCAAATTGCATACCTTCAACCAGATCCAGCTCTGTATCCATAGTTTTAGATTCTTCTACTGTTATAACGCCGTCTTTTGATACTTTATCCATTGCATCGGCCACCATTGTGCCTACTTCTTCGTCGCCGCTAGATATTGCAGCAACTTTTGCAATATGATTTTTGCCATCAACATTTTGGCTCATAGACTTGATTGCATTCACCGCAACTTCAGTCGCTTTGTGCATACCGCGGCGCAATATTATCGGGTTCGCTCCGGCGGCAATGTTTTTAAGCCCTTCGCATATCATTGCCTGCGCAAGAACAGTTGCTGTTGTTGTGCCATCCCCTGCCACATCGTTTGTTTTTGTTGCAACTTCTTTTACTATTTGTGCACCCATGTTTTCAAATGGGTCTTCTAACTCTATCTCTTTCGCTATTGTTACACCGTCATTTGCGATGAGTGGTGTACCATATTTTTTGTCAAGAACCACATTGCGACCTTTTGGTCCAAGAGTTATTTTTACTGTGTCTGCCAACTGGTTCACACCGGTTTCTAAGGCATTCCTTGCTTCTGCACCAAACTTCATTTGCTTTGCCATAAAAATTTACCTCTCCTATTCTAAAATGGCTAGTATATCATTTTGCCTAACTATTATATATTCCTCGCTACCTATTTTTACGTCTGTGCCTGCATATTTAGAGTAGATAACTTTATCTCCCGGCTTAACCTGCATTATAACCTCTTTTTCGTCTACAATGCCGCCAGGACCAACGGCTACAACCTCGGCTTCTTGCGGTTTTTCCTTTGCTGAACCTGTAAGTATAATACCGGACTTGGTTGTTTCTTCTGCTTCCAGTTGCTTTACCACGACTCTATCACTTAGCGGTTTAAGTTTCATTATTATCAATCCTTTCTTTATTTTTGTTTTTTTGTTGTTAGCAAACTGCCTCGGTGATTGCTAACTCAATTAATATATTAAACCTAAACTTCAAATAAATCAAGGCAAATTTATTGGTTTTTTTCACTAAATCAAGGCAAAGAAGGCTGTTTTCGCTTTTTTAATTTCACTAATATAGCTTTTTCTCTATTTTTTGCCTATTTCCTTTTCTTTTGCGTAATTAAATAAATATTGCTGTGCAAATCCGGAATAGTTACCCCATTTATTTAAAGCAAATTCATGTATTTTTTTAACAGAAGTTGGTTTACCTTGAAAATAGAATTCTTCCATTACCCTCTTTATCCAAACATCTGTAGGGAAAGCGCCGTGCTTTTGTAATGAAAAAAGCAAAACGCAGTCCGCAACTTTTTGCCCCACACCGTGGATTGTCAGCAACTCTTCCCTTGCGGCACTTTCTTCCAATTGAAATAAATTATCCAATATTAAATTTTGATTTGTTATTTTAAAGCAAGCGTCTTTTATATATTTTGCTCTAAAGCCTGTTTTGCACACCATCATTTCATCGATTGTTGCGGCGTTTAACTTTTCGGGCGAGGGAAAGGAATGGTACTCATCTTCTATTTTTTCTCCGAAGGTTCTGCTGAGGTTTTCTATTATTTTTTTTATCATGGTAATACGATTGTTTTGGGAAATAATAAAAGATATGAGACATTCAAAAGGCTCTTGGTTAAGAATTCTTATACCCGGAGCAAAATTGATTGCTTCCTGCAATATTTTATCACCTTCAGAAATTATTTTTTTTATTTCACAATAATCCCTTTCAAAGTCAAAATATCTTATCCAAAAACTTTCAAACTCGTTTATATTGCAAGGATACAAGGTAAGAGCAGTATTTTCTTGTTTAACGTACAATACTTTTTTGTTGGCTACGATTGTGTATAAATTAGTATCAATTTTGTAAAATCTGAAACACTGGCCACATTCTAATGTTTGGGCTATATCAAAACTTTTCACATCTTTCATTATGATCTTGTTATCCTGTTCTTTGTAAAACAAAGGTCGGTCACCTCCTTTTTTGTAAGATATTTATAATCTCCCTGTTTTAAGTTTCCTAATTGTAGGTTGCCTATTGCCACACGCTTTAGTGTTATAACCTTATGGTCTATGGCTTGTATCATTTTCCTTATTTGCCTGTTCTTGCCTTCTTTTATTATTAATTGCAGCGTTGTTGGATTGGTTGCAATTATTTTTACCGTGGCAGGTTTTGTTAAGTAACTGCCTATACACACACCTTGCTCCAGTTGCGTCAAATTGGTTGGTGTGATATTTCCAGTAATTTCTACTATGTATGTTTTTGCTGTTTCGTGTTTTGGGTGAGCCAGTTTGTAAGCTAGCTCACCATCGTTTGTCAGCAGCAAAAGGCCTGTAGTATTGTAGTCCAAACGCCCTACGGGGTATACATTTATATTTTTTGGAACGAGATCCAACACTGTTTTACGACCAAACTGATCTTTTGTGGATGTTATGTATCCCAATGGCTTGTTTAATGCAACATAATGAAGTGATGAGAGCGGTTTTACAACCTTGTTGTTGTATTTAACAATATCTTCCGAAGACACTGTACTCCCTATCTTTGCTATTTCTCCATTTACTGTTATCTCTTCTTTTTTGATGAGTTCCTCTGCTTTTCGCCTGGAAGCTATACCGCATTGGGAAAGGTATTTTTGTATACGAACAGTAGCCATTATACCACCAATCCCAACAAAAAAGTGGTTAAGGCGGAAATAACAAACGATATAGGATTACCGGGCCATACCAGCAATATAACTATAAGGATAAAGAGCATTGCTTTATCCATGCCCGCCATTCTTACAACTTGATTTGGGCGCAAAAACATAGACAATATTTTTGCTCCATCCATCGGATGTATAGGTATCATATTAAACAAAGCCAATGAAACACCTAAAATACCTATTCTCCCCAAAAAGAGGTGAAGCTGTATCGGTGTCTGAACCGCAGGCAAAATGTTGTTTAAAACAAAAAACGCCGCCATACCAAGCACCACAATAACAACGGAAGGGACAATGTGGGTTATTAATATATCGCGTTTGCGATTTTTGTAGTGCAAGCTGCTCGTTTCCAACGGTTTCCCCCAACCAAACCCTAGCAAAACTATAAAGATCATTCCCACTATCTCAATATGCTTGAGTGGATTTAAAGTTAACCGTTTATCTCGTTTTGGTCGAGTGTCTCCCAGTTTTGTGCTAACAAGAGCTTTTGTAAATTCTTTTGCCGTTACAATAACAAAAGCCGCAGCAATGTTTATCAGCAAATTTTGTAACGTAGGTAGTTGTATCATGTTTTTCCCTTTCAGTGATATTCTTCATATCATGTTATTTTATATCACTTCATATCCTGATTATAGTTCCCTGCTATAATGTCATTATACCTTATTATATATTAGATATTCTGATTGTGTCAATTATAACCGATTCAAGTTAATTTGCCATGGTTGCCTGTTTTGCAAAAATTTGGTATACTTTCAAGATGTGTATAAAATTACAAGAGGAATATGGCGTATATAGCAATTTTGCTTAACGCATTCCTTTTTAAATATTACCAAATAAACATTACTAAGCGGAATTACTTTCTTAATTCGGCTCTCTCATGAGGTATAACATGCAAAAAAATATTACAATAAAAGGTGCCAAAGAAAATAATTTAAAAAATATTAATCTAGAAATGCCGAGAGATAAGCTGATTGTGTTTACGGGAGTAAGCGGTAGCGGAAAAACATCTTTGGCTTTTGATACAATTTTTGCGGAGGGGCAGCGGAGATATATGGAATCTCTCAGCTCATATGCACGGCAGTTTTTGGGGCAAATGGAAAAGCCGGATGTGGAGTTTATAGAGGGACTATCTCCCTCTATTTCTATTGACCAAAAAACAACCAACCAAAACCCTCGCTCTACCGTGGGTACAGTCACAGAAATTTACGATTATCTGCGGCTTTTGTTTGCTCGAATAGGTGTTCCCCACTGCCCACACTGCAACAAAGAAATTCGCAAGCAAACAATAGACGAAATAGTGGACAGTTTGTTGGCTCTAAAAGAAGGTACTCGTTTGCAGATACTTGCACCCGTTGTGCGCAACCGCCGCGGTGAGCATAGCAAACTTATCTCTGAAGCAAAAAGGAACGGTTATATTCGTATTCGTATAGACGGAGAGATTTATGACCTTAACGACGAAATAAAAATAGCCATAAATAAAAAACATGATATAGAAGTAGTTATTGACCGTCTTGTAGTAAAAAGCGGGATAACGAAACGCCTTAGCGAATCTGTAGAAACTGCCTTTTCTGTTTCTCAAGGGCTTGTTATGGTAGACACAGAAGAGGAGATATTAAGTTTTAGCCAAAGTTTTTCTTGCCCGGACTGCGGAGTTAATATAGAAGGGATCGAGCCTCGCTTGTTTTCTTTTAACAACCCCGTTGGTGCTTGCGCCGAATGTACCGGTCTTGGTATGCAACGCAAGTTTGACAGGGATCTTATTATACCCAACCCCGGTCTTAGTCTTATGGAGGGAGCTGTGGCTGCCCCAGGTTGGAGAAGCATTGCAAACGATTCTAGCATGAGCAACAATATAATAAAAACTCTGGCAAAAAAATATGGCTTTGATCCATATGTTCCTTTTGAGGATTTGTCGGAAAATATACAGGATATAATACTAAACGGCACAAAAAAAAGGTTGGAGTTGGAGTATTCATCTGATGGATTAAGCAGAACTTATCACTACAATTTTGAGGGAATATTGGAAAACCTTAACCGACGCTACAAAGAAACAACAAGCGAGGTAATGAAGCAGGAGTATGAGAGCTGCATGACCAACACCGCCTGCCCCTCTTGCCAAGGTCGCCGCCTTAAACCGGAGGTATTGGCAGTTACGATAGGAGATATTAACATATCTCAAGTTACGGAAATGACTGTAAAAAATATTCAAAGCTATATTAAAACCATCGATAAAACCACCGATCTTGCCCAGTCAAAAAAAATGATAGCTGAACCGATTTTACGCGAGATTGATACACGTATAAAATTTTTGATAGATGTGGGGTTAGACTACCTTACACTTTCCAGGGCTACCGGAACCCTTAGCGGCGGCGAAAGCCAACGTATACGCCTAGCTACCCAGATAGGGTCGGGGTTGGTTGGAGTTGTGTATATTTTGGACGAGCCCAGTATTGGTCTGCACCAGCGGGATAACCATCGGCTTTTAAAAACCTTGAATCGGCTTCGAGATATTGGCAACACATTGATAGTGGTGGAGCATGACACCGACACAATAATGGAAAGTGATTACGTTGTAGACGTGGGACCGTTTGCTGGAGAGCGGGGCGGGGAGATAGTTTTTTCCGGTAAAGTGGAAGGTTTGCTAGAATGCAAAGAATCCATAACGGGGGAGTATCTTAGCGGGAAGAAATCTATAGAGCTTCCCGAGGAACGCCGTGTATCCAACGGCAAATATTTGGAAATACTCGGGGCTACCGAAAACAATCTTAAAGATATAAATACAAAAATACCATTGGGGATTTTCACTTGTGTTACAGGGGTTTCCGGCTCAGGCAAAAGCAGTTTAGTGAATCAGGTGCTGTACAAACGCCTTGCTAGAGACTTGAATCGTTCAAAAACCAAGCCCGGCAGCCATAGAGATATAAAAGGGATAGAGCATTTAGACAAAATAATAAGTATAGATCAAAGCCCCATAGGCAGAACACCCCGTTCCAACCCTGCCACATACACCGGTGTTTTTGATATTATTCGTGATATTTTTGCAAATACTCCGGAGGCAAAGATACGTGGTTACCAAAAGGGACGTTTTAGCTTTAATGTAAGGGGTGGGCGTTGCGAGGCATGTAACGGAGATGGTATTTTAAAAATAGAAATGCACTTTTTGCCTGATATTTACGTACCGTGCGAGGTGTGCAAGGGTAAGCGTTACAACAGAGAAACCCTGGAGGTAAAGTACAAAAGTAAAGATATAAGTAATGTGCTTGCTATGACTATAGACGAGGCCATGGTGTTTTTTGAGAATTTGCCTAGGCTACGAAGCAAGTTGCAAGTAATAAGCGATGTGGGGTTGGGGTATGTTAAGCTCGGGCAAAGCTCAACAACTCTTAGCGGAGGTGAAGCTCAACGGGTAAAGTTGGCTACGGAGCTTAGCCGTCGCAGCACTGGCAAAACAATGTATGTGTTGGATGAACCAACAACAGGGCTTAGTACATACGATGTTCACAAGCTAATCGGCATATTGCAGCAGTTAATAGAAGGGGGCAACTCTATAGTAGTTATAGAGCATAATTTGGACGTGATAAAGACTGCCGATTATGTAATAGATATGGGACCCGAAGGCGGCGACGGAGGCGGTGAGGTAATAGCAGAGGGTACACCGGAGGAAGTTGCTAATGTGAAAAAATCTTATACCGGCAAGTATTTGAAAAAGTTATGTTGAAAAGTTAATTATATACGTGATGCTATGGAGCTTGAGGGATTCACAAACCTAACCGAAATAAATACATTGGAGCTTTCCAAACTGCCGCAAGATACAGACAGTTCAGAGCTATGGTACTGGATGAAATTTATTAAGTCAGACGATGAGGAGGTTTTGAATATGCTAGCTCAAAGAAACC
>WRKF01000165.1 GCA_009778165.1 Defluviitaleaceae bacterium | reverse complement strand
TTTTAGGCTTCGATTAGCCTCGATTCAAGGCTGAATTATTTTACAATATCGAACCGATTTTTTTAACTTATTTAACTCATTTTCTCTTCACACCAAACGACAATAAAACCAATATTCTAAATTTACAATATCTATTAAGAGCCTGATTGGTATTTCATTATGTTTATAATCGTTTAAGGAAATTTAGACGTAGCAAGAAAAAACGCCAACTATAAAAAGGTGTGCGAAAAACTATAAAAAGGTCTCCAAAAAGACTATAAAAAGGTCCAATCAACTATAAAAAGGTGTACCTTTTTATAGTTGGTATTTTAAGTATAACTCACCCGTTTGCGAAAGATTATACCATATCAATAGAGGATTTGCAAGCTGCTATTTTACTTTCAAAAGCACGCTAAACTCCCTTATTTAAAGGGTTTTCGCTTGATTTCGATTTCGTTATGTCAAAAACAAGTCAAACAGAATTTCAAAAAAATTGGGTAGAGTTTTTTGCTATTGGCCATTTATCTGTTGTAAATACCAACTATAAAAAGGTACACCTTTTTATAGTTGTTTTGGGTACCTTTTTATAGTATCAATTTTATATCCCGCAAAATTTTATAGGCGGCTTGTGTAGCATTGCAATAAACAGGAGGTGGTATCATGGCAAAAATACAAATAGGTAGCTTGGACGACGGTGTGATAGTAGAAGAAAAAACAGGCTTTAAAGAAAGCGGAAGGCATGAAATAGAGCTCGAACATGGCTATCTTGCCGTTGTGCAAGACACTGATAAAGAGTTTGGTTTTATTACAGAAAACAAAACTGTAAGAATACAGCGAGTATGGGCTATAAAAAAAGAACCGTTTAACATATTGTGGGGTGTTTGCGATACAGTAATAGATGGCAAGAAAGGCGGTGCCAATGGTGTTTTTACACTGTCTGTATTGGATGGCTATGAAAAAGACTTAATAAAAGAGAGAAAAAACCCGGCAGATACAACAAAAATAACCACAGAAGATATTAAACAACAGATTAAAAACGCCTGTTATGCCGAAATAAGTAAGCAACTGGGTACATACAAAGAAGTAAATAAAGAGGAAGAAGAACAACTCCTGAAAAGTAATCTGTACCCAATAATAAGCAATTATCGTTTTGCATTAAAAGCAGTTACAATAAACGATACCATAGCGTACCCAGGGGAGGTTTAAGGTTATGTTTTGGCCTTTTAAAACAAAAAAAGGGGATAAATCAGCAGCTCTTATTGAGCAGCTAAAAGCCGTAACGTTTGATAATAAATACATACAACAACGAGATCTCATCGTCGGGTTGCTGTCTAAACCGAAAGAAAATGCGAAGGATACTAGTGCAATAGACGTGCTTATCGAAAAAGAAATAGCCGAGATAAAAGCGGAATTGTTGCAAAAGCGAAAAAAATCACAAGAACTGGTGTTAAAACACATAGAAAATCTAGTTATGTCAAGGCAGTATGAAGGTATAGATTACTACGAAAAATTTATCGAGGCTGAAAATGACTGGCATGAAGATCAAAAAACCTTGAATAAACTGAAGTTCGACAGAGAACAAGCAATATCTGCGGGGAAACCAGACTTTTTTGTTGAAAACTTGACCGAAGCGATAGAAGAACTGGAAAAAGTAATCATTGAAAAAGAAGCGTACGGACTGCTTAACAGGCTTAAAGGCGTGATGCCGGATGATGAGGAACGGGAGGGTCGCTTAGTAAGAATAGGGTCACAAGATGAAGAAAATAAAGCTAGTTCAGCTAAAGCTAAACAGGATAGAGAGAGGTACATTAGTGGAACTGGTCTCCATAAAAACAAAAACGAGGCAAGTAACCCACAAAAAACCACATACCAAACTCAAATAAATACCCTAGACAAAAAAATAGAAAATCTGGAAAACCCGGAAAGTTAAAAAAGGAGAACAACTCATGTTAAAAGACTTATTTAAAAGTGCGGCACAAAAAGAAGCGGAAAAAGCAGCGGAAGAAAAGAAAACATTTGAAGCAGCCAAATTAGAGCTATATAAGCAAAAAAAGCTGATTGCGGGAGGCATTGACGCTTTAAAGCAACAAGAACAAAAACTGATGAACAAGTACAGCAAAACAGCAGAAGGTTCATCGGAAGAAGTTCAAATTTTAAAAGAAATTAAAGCCACAAGAGCGGAACTAAAAGAGTTTCAAGAGATGCAAAACACCACACGCAATTTAGAAAAGCAAGTAACTGGCGGTTCAACCATTGCCGGAGTATCTGCGGCAGAGATTGGTGCCTCAATAATGGGTGCGTTAAATACCATTGCAGTAAAAATAAAGAAAGCATCTGTACCCGATTTAATAGCCACGGAACACTCTTTGATGACACGTTTGGCAGAAAATCGTGCTTCAGAAGTTAACCCGCTAAAAGCCTTTGCAAATAGTGAGGACGAATCAGACGATGAACAGGAAGGCTTGGAAGCCCTAAGAGCAGAGCTGAAGGGCAATTCACCACAAGCGAAAATTGCAGATCTGGACGCAAAGCTGGCAAAGTTAGAATAAAAGGAGGCAACCCTTGGATTTAAGCAAATTTGACGCACACTACGAAGCGGCAGAAAAGGAAAAAAAAGACGGCAATCTTTTGCCTGCCAAAAAAAATTATTATTTGGCAGTAAAAGAGCTATGGTTGCTGGCGGGGCAGTTTGAAGGCGAGGAAATCGCCGAAACTCTAAAAGATAGAGCCAAATTTTTAGAAAACTACGCAGATGATTTAGTTAAGGACCAAACAAGCAGAGGTGAGTCGCAACAGCTAGCCGCAGATGACAAAGAAGAAAAAAGTTTCTTAACAACCGATATACCCGATATTAGCTTTGACCAAGTAGCGGGGTTGTCAGATGTAAAAGATGCCATCCGACGCAGAGTTATTGACCCGCTAAAACATCCCGACATATACAAACGCTTTAATGTAGAGATAGGCGGCGGTGTTTTGCTATACGGCCTGCCCGGCAACGGCAAAACAATGATAGCAAAAGCTATCGCAAACGAGTTAAATGCCAAGTTTTACTCGATCAAGGGTTCGGATATTGTGAGCAAATGGTATGGTGACGGCGAAAAAAATGTTAAAAAACTTTTTGACGAAGCCCGCAAAAATGAAATGTCAATTATATTTTTTGACGAGTTTGATACTATTGCTGTTGGGCGCGATTCGACCAACTCTTCTGTTACCCCGCGTATTGTTAACGAGCTACTGGCACAGATCGACGGTTTTTCAGAATCCGGCAGCACAATGTTTTTGCTGGCTGCAACCAACAGACCGTGGGCAATCGACACCGGCATTATCCGCAGCAAACGCTTTAGCGAGCTTATCTACATACCGCTACCCGACGACGAAGCACGGGAATATATTTTAGAGCAAAGTTTTCGTGGTATTCCTATGGAAGAACCGTTGGATCTGTCAGAAATAGTAGGTAAAACAGAAGGTTTTAGTGCGGCAGATGTTTCAGAATTTGCAAACCGCTGCAAAGACCATGTGCTAAAACGCTGTATAGCCATAAAAGAAGCCGATATTACAGATGAAGAAAAAGAAAAACAGTTAAGCGCAGAAAAAATAACAGCAGAAGATATAACCGAAACTAAGTTTAGAAAAAGCGTTAACCAAAAAGATATAGACAAACTGGAAAAATTCAGAAAAACTCATGACACTAAGGAGCTATAAGATGAAAGCAATCACAATAGGGATAGACTTTGGCACAACAAACACAACCATCGCATACAAAGACGGCGACCGTTTAGAAACATTTAGGATAGACGCACATTCAAGAGATTACACACCAACGGTAATCGCATACCACCCCAGAAGAGGTCCGGAAGGCGGGGAAAGGGCAAAAGACTACGTTACCAATCAAAACTACGAGACATACGAAAATTTCAAACTGGCGTTGGGGCTGTCCTATAACGAAGCCTTTAAATGCAGTAACGACAGGGATAGCAAAACACCAACGGAGATAACCAAAGACTACATTGGTTGGCTACTAAGAAAATTCGAAGGGGAACACCAAAAAATAGACGAAATAATCATAACCATACCGGTGGTATGGTACGAAAAAGAGGACGTGTGTGCCAACATAGAAAAAATTTTTAAAAGTCTAGGCTATGAAAATATAGAGCTACAAAAGGAACCGGAAGCCGCCGCCGCTTATTTTTGCCATAGCTATAAGCAAAAACACGGCAAAGAATTTTTGGGCGACATATTGGTAGTGGATTATGGCGGCGGAACGCTAGATCTGACGCATGTAAAACCTAAAGGGTTAAATGAAATGGTGGCATATCCTAGCGTGTTTGGAACAGGCAACGAAGATAGCCTTTTGGGTTATGCTGGTGTTGCTTTTGATACAGCCGCAACAAAGGAGCTGTTAGCAAAAATTGACGTTAGCTTAAAAGAGCAAAGCCCCGAGTTTATTCAGCAACGGATAAAATTTGAAAAAGAAAAAATATCAAAGGACAATGTTTCCAAAGACATGAGAGAATACTTGGAAAATGAAGACGAAAATTTTCCCACTGACTCTCTTTTTGAAATAGAGTACAACGGACAAGAGATAGAGGTACACCCGCGAGATCTAGCCAAAGCATTTAGAACCGTGTGCAAGGATAAACTGGAAACGGAGCTGTCTAAGATGATAGCCTATTTGGACAGGAGAGGGGTAAACTATAACGACCGCGAAAACTTTAAAATACTGCTTGTTGGTGGGTTTAGTAATTATATACAGGTAGAGTTGCAAACCAGGGCGGCTTTTAACAGCAGACCGGAAGATTTCGACAAAAAGTTTGAGTATCCATTTAGACCGTCTGATAAAACGTATGCTATAGCCAAAGGGGCAGCCCTTGCTTATGATATAAAACAAACCGCCCAGGCAACGTATGGTGTTGTGGGTTACTATGTAAACGAAAACCTTGAAGTGGCGGAGCTTAAAACTGAAATAGTTAAAGAAGGTGAAGAAGTTAGTAACTTTAAATCGCCCAGATTTGCTGTGCCAACAATGCAAATTAAAAACAAAGATACATTTACCATATATACAACAAAAGGCGGTAACGAGCAGCGTGAAACCATAGAAAATACGTTTGGTGCAGGCGATTATCAAATAGGCATAGCCCTAGACAAACGTGCAAAAACTTCTTTTTATGTGAAAGATGAGGAAGGTAAAGAACAGTGTGTAGTAAGAGAGTAGGTGTTTGTTTTGAAAATAGACTGGGGTAGGATAGAGGATCAGCTGAGTAGTGCAAAAAACGCCGATGATATTGAACAAAAAAACAAGGCACTAATACAAGCCAATAGAGCCATATTGGAAGGCATTGTATATTCCGATGACGTTGTTTCCAAATATACAACTCAAGGGTTGTACAATTTTATGGTGGGTTTTGGGTATTTTACCGAAGTTGCGGAAAAGTATTATAACAATATAAAACCAAACGAAAAACTGAAAGAAAAGCAAGCTGAGCTACAACAAAAAGTTGCGACAGTAACACAATACATAGACAATATTAAGGAGCTAAACCAAACAAACGAAGCCCTGTTGAAAGCAGAGCCTGTGCTGACAGCAAGAAAAAAAGAATACGATGAACTCGAAAAAAAAGTAGCTCGCCTTTCTGAACTGAACAAAATCAGTGACGAAGATGTAAAAGACCTGGAAGCACGGCAACAAGAAGAAAAAGCTCTTGAAAAATCTTTAATTGAAAAGAAGCGAGAGCTGAATACATTGGAAGAAAGTATAGAAAACATAAAAAAAGAATTGTTAGACGCAGAAAAAATCCATGGTACTAAAAAAACAATAAAAACCGAAACAAAGGAAAAAATAGTCAACTTGAAAGCGGAGATAGACCGTCTACAACAAGAAACGACCAGCTTGCAAACAGAGAAAGAAACGTTGGAGGAGCAGAAAAAAGAAGAAGAAATTGCAAATAGAAAACTAACTCTACTGAAAGAATCTTTAGACCACAATAATTTTTTGGCTACAAACACGGAAAAAGAGATACAAAAACTACTTAAAGGGCGGCTGGCATAATGAATATAGAAGATACAACGAAAAAATGCTATAAATGCGGATATATACTAGAAGGAAACCCGCTACAAAAAAGCCCATGTCCGGCGTGTGGATCGAAGCCGGATATGGATTTTTTAAACAATTTTGCTGTAGCCTATGAGAAATCTAAAAAGAAAGACCCGTATGCCTTGGGCGATTTTTTGAGCACAAAAAAATCAAATGACAACCATGCCAACGCCATTGTACACAAAATTGTTTTGGGTATGGAAGACACCAAAAAAAGAGTCGACCAAATAAATATATTCTCGATAAAATCGAATCTGCCTCCGGTTCCAGTTCTGGAACCGAAAATAAAAGATAAAGAAAAATTAGGCAATACCATAGGAAATATTATTAACTTTGGTTATGCATGCGAAAACGATCACAACACATTTTTCATTAACAAAAATGATGATTTTGCTATATATTGCAATGAAAAATTGTTAAATGCACACAAAACTTCGGGGCATATAAGCGTTTATATCAACGTAAAAGACGGTTACGTTTATTATGTTAATCTGATAAATGACGGTTTATACACAATGACAACAGAAGGGGAAGACATAAAAAAAATACATCGCAGGAAACTCCGCAATGTTATCGTTTATGGCGATTATATCTATGCTATAGACAAGGGTTATAAGCTACGCAAGATAGATTGCAAAACACACAAAGAAGCTACCTCCGGAAACTTAGAAAAGATCAAAACAAGTTTTATAGCACCTATGAATGATTTTATCTACTTTAGTAATATAGACCGAAAAAATTATTTATATAAAATTCATGTGGGGGGTGAGCGATACCCTGTCTTGGTTTGCGAAAAAAGCTGTAGGCACATTGTAACGGATTCTGATGAAAAAATAGTTTATTTTATTGGCAAAGAAGATCATAAGTTGTACAAATTAAACGAACCCGGTGCAGAAGAGGTTGTGGTGGATAGGCTTTGCAAAACAATGAATCTGCTTAGCACTACAATATATTATGTCACAGAAGACGGGCATTTGCACGAAAAAACACTAAGCAGGGATAGAGAAATTCCGGGTAGATATTATGATATAAACTTAACAGAAGATGAAATACTCTATCATGACGGGATAGATTATCATAAAAAGAAAATATCAAGTTTATAGCGGTCTAGCTCAAAACCCAACAAAAGGGCTTTGAGCTAGCTTAGGATAAAGGGGGGATTAATATGAACTGCAAAAAATGCGGTTATGTAGGCAACAAACCACAGTATTCTCAACAATTTTATAAATGTGCAGCCTGTGAATGGGAAATAGAAAACCCAAACTTTCGCGTAGGCTACAAAATAGATGCAGCAGCGGAAACCCAAACCAATCAGCTTGGAGAAAAATTGGACAAAATACAAACAATTGCAGAAGAAACCAGGGAAATCGTAAAACCCGCTGCAAAAAAATATATGGGCAAAGTGATGGGGACATGCGTGGCATATCTAATAGCCAACTTGGTGCGTTTTATGCTACCGTTTGTTTTGGATTGGCTTCCCGACCAACTGTTTATTATATATTATCTCTGGGATATAATCAGTACCATATGGCTTGCCGGTTAGTAATTGTGGAAGTTTAATAGGAGACAAAACATGAAATGTTCGGTGTGCAAAAAAAGGTAAAGGAGAACGTAAATGAACCCCCCACAAAACAACCCAACCCTGCCCTGCTCCATATGCAAACAACAAGCAGAGCTAAACACCCCATGCCCCATCTGCGGGTTCGAAAACAAACTGCTTGCAAGTAAAGAAGAAGCTGTTTTTTGGTTGGAAAATAGGGTAAAACCATACTCAGAAAATTATAAGCTAAAAGAAGAAAACAGGCGTTTGGGTAAGGAAATTCAGTCTCTGAAAAACAATAAGCCGAATAATCGACAACTTTCGGGCAATTATATTAGTGCTGTGGTTGATGTTTTTAGTACTATGTGGGGTTTTAGCCGGCATACTACGGTTGTAGTCTTTTTAGCACTATGGGATGCTATTCGATATGTTGCCAAGGCTATTGTAGCTAAAGTGAGTGCGATTTATCGGCAAAGAAATCTTATTTATCGACTTATTTATCAATGGATAAGTCTAAAAATAATAAAAAAGCGACTTAGAAGAAAGGAAAAAGAAAGTAGACGACTGCAAAAAAAATTTAATAAACTATCAAAACAGGCAGCAAATCCACCTCCAACCGGCAGTATTACAGATAAAATCTTGAGGGGTAGTAGATGGTTTGTTGTTGCTGGTATTGTTGGAGGTATTTGTGGTGTCATATTGTATGTTAGTCCCTGGAGTCATATTATTCAATATCCGTTTTTCGATAATGTTTTTTGGAGTACGGTGACTGTCGGGGTTGCGGTGGGGCTCTGTATTTGGGGTATTATTATGTTTTTCAAAATATGAAAACAAAAACGAATAGCACAACCACAAAAATAACAAGCCTAAGCTAGTATTGTTTTGAAAAGATATAAGGAGACAAACATGAAATGTTCGGTGTGCAAAAAAGAAGCGGAATTTAATGAAATCTGCCCCATCTGCGGATTTGAAAACAGACTGTTTGCAACAAAAGAGGACGCAAACAACTGGTTGCAGAGCGTGGCAAAACCACACAAAATGTATTATGAGCTACAACAAAGTCATAATGAACTACGAAAGGGGTATGGTGAACTACAAAAAAGCCATGGTGAGTTACAACAAAACCATAATGAGCTACATCGAAACCACGGCGAATTACAACAAAGCCATATACAATTACACGCAGAACACCAAGAAACAAAAAATCAAATAGCAGCAATCATAAAACGATTAGACGAAAAACCCAAAGTAGAGGAAAACCTTAGAGCAGAGTCGCCCAAGCCGCAAGTAGTGCAAGTAGGAAACATAATGCCCTTCGGCGGGTACGATTGGCGTGTGCTTGCCGTAGAAAATAACCGTGCATTACTTATTAGCGAAAAAGTGCTTGAACAACGCCCGTACCATGATGTGAGGCAAGCCATAACGTGGGAGCAATGTAGCCTGCGTAAATATCTAAATAACGAATTTTATAACAGCCTTGGTGCAGAAAACCCGAAAATCGCACAGGCAAAAAACCCCAACGCAAATAATCCTCAATACGGCACAGCGGGAGGTAATCCAACTTCCGATAAAATTTTCTTGTTGAGTATAGAAGAGGTTAATAACTATTTTGTGAACAATGATGACCGTATAGCAAAAAATACCGCTGAAAAAGCGTGTTGGTGGTGGCTGCGGTCGCCCGGCTGCTATAGTTTCGGTGCCGCGTTTGTCTATGGTGACGGCAGCGTCCTCGTCTTTGGTAGCAATGTCTTCGATGCTTCCGGTGGTGTTCGCCCCGCTTTATGGTTAAATCTGTAATCTGTTATCTTTTAATCTGGATTCGCCGTAGGCGAATCCCACGCCGCGAAGCGGCGTAATCAATCTAACCGCCGCAGGCGGACGCGATTTTTTTTGAGGGAGGTTATAATGCCGGTCCAAAAAAACGAAATGACCGTTATCGTAAAAGCAAAAGATTTATGCACATATATTGTTACAACCACGCAAAAATCGCCCAAGCAATTCCAAAGCGGTTGAGCAAAAGCCCCATATCTGCTATAATCGAAACAGAACAAGAAAATAAAAACCCGAGCTTAGCTTGTATAGAGCAGATTAGGAAAGAAGAGCATTTGCTAAATGAGAAATAGAGAAAAAACAAAGGAGGCATTTGATATGCTAACAAAAATTAAAGAAAAAGAAATTATAACCATGTGGGAGGCCATGAACAAATACCGTGATAAATATTTCCACTTTGTTGTTACGGAGGTGGTAGACAGGATAAATAAAGACCGGGGTTACGTTATTTATACCTATGACCAAAAGCATGAAATGAGAGGAATCCCACGAGAGGAGATAGAGGGGTATCGCTCAAAAGGAATAGTTGTAGCAAAATCTTTGGGGGTGGCAGCCGAAAAGGAATTTTATATTGGAGGACTCACAACTTTATAACCATGACAAAAAATGTTTAGAAATCGAGAGAACAAAGACTTTTGCGTTTATCTACGAACCATTAACAAACCAAGAAATTCATGAAATAGGTATAACGCAAACAGAATGGAGGGATTTATAAATGGTTAGGCACATATCATGCCCCATATGCAAGCAACAAGCAGAGCTAAACACCCCATGCCCCACCTGCGAATTTGAAAACAGAGTATTCGCAACAACAGAGGACACAGACAACTGGTTGCAAACTGTAGCAAAGCCGCACAAAAGGTATTATGAGCTACAGCAAAGCTATACGCAATTACACGCAGAACACCAAGAAACAAAAAAACAAATAAATACAATCTCAAAGGAAACAAAAAAGCAATCAGAGGAAACAAAAAATCAAATAGCAGCAATTATAAAACGGTTAGACGAAAAACCCAAAGCAGAGCCGCCAAAACCCAAGCCGAAAGTAGGAAGCACCATACCCTTTGGCGGGTACAACTGGCGAGTTTTAGATATACAAGGCGGACAAGCTCTATTGCTAAGCGATTTGGTACTGGAATTCCGAGCCTACCACAAAGACCTAAAGGATATAACTTGGGAGAACTGCACCCTACGCCAGTATTTAAACAACGATTTTTACAACAAACTGCCGGACACAGACAAAAATCGCATAGCCCAAAGGTCCATCTCTAACCACGATAACCCTTGGTTTGCGACAAAAGGTGGCAACAACACGCTAGATAGAATATTTTTGCTAAGCATAGAGGAAGTGGTTAAATACTTAGGGGACGGCAGTTTGGAAAGACCCAAGATGAGTGCAGATGAGAAGAAATTTTGGGATGTAGATGTATTTGAAAATAATGGCGTAAGCGATTGGTTAAAGGAAAATGGGTATCCCGAGTTATCGTTCCGTATAGATTTTCATGGTAATACGAAGCGTGTAGCAAGAGATAGCAATGGAAAGGCGTGTTGGTGGTGGCTGCGGTCGCCCGGCACCCTTAGTTTCGATGCCGCGAATGTCTATGGTGTCGGCTGCGTCGACTTCGATGGTAACTATGTCTACAATGCTTCCGGTGGTGTTCGCCCCGCTTTGTGGTTAAATCTGTAATCTGTTATCTTTTAATCTGGATTCGCCGCAGGCGAATCCCACGCCGCGAAGCGGCGTAATCAATCTAACCGCCGAAGGCGGACGCGATTTTTTTTGAGGGAGGTTGCAATGTCGGTCCAAAAAAACGAAATGACCGTTATCGTAAAAGCAAAAGATTTATGCACATATATTGTTACAACCACACAAAAATCGCCCAAGCAATTCCGGTTCACTTTTGTCAGCAGATTGCAAAACCTGGCGATGGGCGTAATAGAGGATATTTACAGAGCAAACGAAATTTTTATAGGCACAAACAAGCACAGCAATGCAGAAAAACGGCTCGATTTGCAACACAGGGCCCTGACCACGCTAAAAATCATTGCATATTTTTCAGAAATGGCAGTAACACACAAGTGCTTATTGCCAAAGCAGTACGAACAAATAGCAAAACTCACTACAGATTGCCAACGCCTGCTTGGTGCGTGGATCAATAGTGATAAAAAGCGATTATTGCCTTAAAAAGCATTAACATATATTGCTTCAAAACAGGCTTTATTCGGGGGATTCGATTGTATGGGCGTGTTGGTGGTGGCTGCGGTCGCCCGGCAACAATAGTAACAATGCCGCGAATGTCAATGATGACGGCAGCGTCAACATCAATGGTAACAATGTCAACAATGCTTCCGGTGGTGTTCGCCCCGCTTTGCCCCAACCCCATTTCGCCCGAAACCTTGCTCCAAGCGGAGCGGGTCTGTGCTATGGGGCAAAGGAATCGGATTCCCTTCTGACTCATAAGAGCAGAAAAACACGTGTCGGCGGAAACGGGAACGCAGCTACGCTGTTTTCACGTTTTGCGGGAATGGCAATTGATTTTTGCCATCCCCGCCGTCGGCTATATAGTAAATTAACTCGTTATTTCAAAGTGCATTTGCCATAGGAGATTATTTTGTGTACGATTACGATATAATGCACGATTTTCAAAAGTTATACGCCGCCCACAAAGCGGCTCGACGAGGCAAAAGAAACAAAACAGAGGCCATTGCGTTTGAAATGAACCTTGCCGAAAATCTATGTACCCTGCAAAAAGAGCTAAAAGACAGAACATACCAGCACAAAGGCTACCATCGTTTCAAAATTTATGAACCCAAGGAAAGAGAAATTTATGCGCCAAGCTATGCAGACAGAGTCGTTCAGCATTGCCTGTGCGATAATATACTAGCCCCCGCATTGGACAAGCGACTTATATACGACAACGCCGCTTGTAGGGTAAAAAAAGGCACGCATTTTGCTATGGACAGGCTATCTGGGTTTATGCGTGATTTTTATAAAAAACACGGAACAGACGGCTATTTCCTGAAATGTGATATACGGAAATACTTCCCGAGCATTAATCACGAAATTTTAAAGGGAAAGCTAAAGCGTTTGTTCGGCAATTCGGAAGTGTTTGAAATTCTAGACCATATTATTGATAGTTATGAAAATTCGCCCGGTACGGGGCTGCCGCTTGGAAACCAAGCCAGCCAGTGGTTTGCACTCTATTATTTGGACAGCGTTGACAGGCTAATAAAGGAAAAGCTCCGCATTAAATACTATACACGATACATGGACGACTTTGTCCTACTGCACCATGATAAAGAGCACCTGCGAAAGTGCCTTGCTGAAATCCGCAGCATGTGTGAAAATGAGCTAAAGCTGGGTTTAAACGAAAAAACACAGATACTCCCATTAAAAAACGGCGCAGATTATCTTGGTTGGCATTTTTATATCACCGATACAGGGAAAGTTATCCGCAAACTAAGAAACTCCAATAAAAAGAGCATGAAACGGCGTTTTAAAAAGATGGCAAGAGATTACAGCAATTACATGATTGACCTCGAAAAAATCAAGCACAGGGTAACATCAACCCACGGGCATTTGATTCACGGCAACACATACCGCTTGCGTAGCAAGCTATCTCGAGAAACGATATATACTCGCACAAAAATTTAGCATTTGATAAACGCAAATCGTTGTGTTATAATGGTTTTGTAAACGAGTTGCGGCAGCGATGTTATGCCGTTTTGTGCGGTTTTTAGCCCGGCTGAGAGCGTTTATAATAGTAGATGTAAGGATAGGAAGTCGTCTTTTTTTACGTGTAATCCCTAATGTCTTTTTTGCATGACGAATGCCTGATTCTGTGCAATCAAAATGAACCGCTACTTCTTATAAAAATTTGATTTCGCTACAGATATATGTTATTATACTTGTCATACTACAACTATAGCAAATATCTTTTTAATCCGTGAATACTATCAGCCACAACGCCCTTACGCCCCTTGGCGACGAGCTTCCCTCCGCATCCATGGTTTAAAAGTACATTTGCTATATATTTATATTTTTAGGAGGAGATAATCGTGAAATTCAAAGGAAAGTTAAAGCCTGCTATTATGATGGTGCTATGCACAACATTGGTTTTGAGTATGAACGTATATACAACAGCAGCGTTAATCCAACCCAATGACAATTCCAAAATTGCCGAAAGCGGAATCAACAACACACCTTTTTTTGGCCTACCACTTAACCACACCATTGTCGAACTTTTAGACTATGTTTTAGTAATCAAAGATGACAATAGCTTGTGGGGTGCAATGGGCGGACCTTCTTTTAGATTAGGGGAAGCACCGCTTGGCGAGTTTTTTCATATTTGGGACGATGCGATTGCTATATCCTGGAACTTTGGACGACCCGAGAATCCGGAGCTTTATGGCGGCAATCTATATGTTCTTCAAACAGATGGGGTTCTGCTGGCATTTGAGCATCGCGGTTGGCGACGCAGTGCGCCAAACTCCGCACTGCTAATACCTCCCGGCATAAACTTTGACGCTGAACCTACCGTAGTACTTGAAAATGTGAGAAGTTTTGAGACAGCTGGTTCGTTCACATATGCTGTTACAAACGACAACAGGTTGTGGACATGGGGGCAAAACGAATGGGGGCAATTGGGCGATGGTAGCACCGCTAGCCGTTTGAACCCCTATCCTGTGATGGATAATGTGTTGTCTGCGGGTGCTGGCGTGGATCGCGGATGGGCAGTTACAAATGACGGCGGTTTCTATATTTGGGGCTTTAATAATTACAGCCACTACATGTTTTTGGATATGGATATAGAGAAAGGTGTAGACTTCACATTTCAAGGAGCGTTTTCTGCTGTACCAACTCGTATACTTAATGATATTATAGGTGCTTTTCAACTTGGAGACTTTGTACCATCTACTTTTGTTATAAGAAAAGACAATACCCTTTGGGGATGGGGCAATAACAGTCATGGAGTGCTTGGCGTGCCTGTTCGGCATGGGTGGCATCAACCGGTTAAAATTATGGATAATGTAGCTACTGTTTGGAGTGATGTTTTTAATTCCGTAGCTATTACAAATGACGGCGAAGTTTACTCTTGGGGTTTTAATGACCGTGGGCAATTAGGAGATCTTGATATTGTAGTGATACAATCGCCCCAAAGGGCATTGACCGATAGAATTGTTGGAGCAAGTCATTTTGCATTTGCGTTAGACATTTACGGCAGGCTTTATTATTTAGGGCATCATACGGCACCTCCGGGAGAAGTGCGAGAACCTATTCTCCTAACCGACGGTGTTATGTTACCGGTTCATATATTGCCGTAATAATATAAAAACAAAAAGCACAAAAAAGGAGTGTGTACAATGACAAAGCTAATAGAATGTATACCAAATTTTAGCACAAGTGATACAGAGCTAATAAAAGGTTTGGTTGAAATTTCAAAATCTATCCCCGGTGTTACCCTGCTAGATTACAGTGCAGATGATAGCCACAACAGGGCAGTATTCACACTGGTTGGAGATGAAAACGGCATCAAAACCGTTGCGGTAAAACTTGCCGTGTTTGCAAAAGATAATATAGACCTAACAAAACACACCGGAGAACATCCGCGCATGGGTGCTGTGGACGTTATGCCCTTTGTTCCGGTAAAAAACGCAACAATGGAGCAGTGTATAGAAATTTCAAAAGAAGTTGGGGAAATGATTTTTAAAGAGGCGGGTATACCTGTGTTTTTTTATGAAAGTAGCGCAACTGCCCCAAACCGCCAAAACCTTGCAACAATAAGGAAAGGGCAGTTTGAAGGGATGGCAGAAAAAATGAAAAAACCGGAATGGAAACCGGATTTTGGAGATAACGCCCCCCACCCAACCGCCGGCGTTGTTGCTGTTGGAGCAAGACCTCCACTGGTAGCTTTTAACGTAAATTTAAACACAGACAATTTAACGATAGCAAACAATATCGCAAAAATAGTAAGAGGCAGCAGCGGCGGCTTTAAACACTGCAAAGGCATTGGCGTTATGCTAGAAGATCGCAAAATAGCCCAAGTTTCTATGAATATGGTAAACTATGAAGGCACTCCGCTATATAGGGTTTTTGAAACAATAAAGATGGAAGCAAAAAGATATGGTGTGAGCATAATAGGCAGTGAAATTATCGGCCTTGCCCCGGCAAAAGCACTGGTGGACTGTGCCGAGTATTATCTTCAAATAGAAGATTTTGACTATGACAAACAAATATTAGAAAATCATCTGTTGTAAGAATAGCAGTTCCGTATTTAATTGTCCTTATGAATTTTTTGGAACCGCTATAAAAGAGGAACATTTTTAGGGGTTCACAAATGTGCTTTTGTATGATATGATGTAATCACATTTTCTCTGATTTAAAAAAGGACAAAAGAAAGTTAAGTTGCTATATATAAAGAATGGAGTTGAAAAATGCTAAACAACACAGTAATCTTAAATGGTACAGGCACAATTTTGGGGCACGATGTGGCAGCACAACCAGGCACAGCCGCACCCGGCGATGCCCCGCCTGCTCAAGCTCAAGCAGAGGGCGGCTTTTTTGGCGGTACAACAGGGCTAATTTTAATCTATGTTTTACTTTTCGGTGTAATTTGGATGTTGTTTATTAGGCCCCAAAAAAAGAGACAAAAACAACAAAAAGAAATGATTGCAGCTCTAAAGGTAGGGGACGGGATTATTACCAATTCCGGCATGTTTGGGAAAATAGTAGACATTGGACAAGACGCATATGTAGTAGAGTTCGGTACATCTAAGGGGATTCGTATACCGGTGGCAAAAGAATCCATAGCCGGCGTGCGAGAGCCTATGCTAACCCCTGCGCCAAAGGTATAAACCCAATGAATTTGACAGAAAAGCAACGAGAAGCGGTAACCGCAAACAACAACCAGGTGCTTGTCAGTGCCGCTGCCGGCAGTGGCAAAACTGCCGTTTTGGTGGAGCGGATATTGAATCTTATTACGGGGGAGCAAGGGGTAGATATTGATCGGCTGCTTGTAGTTACATTTGCAGATGCTGCTGCCGGTGAAATGTCCCATAGGCTAACCCAAGCCCTTGGGGCAGAAATCGCCAAACGCCCCACAGACAAAAATTTGCGAAGACAACTGTTGCTTTTAGGTCGGGCAAATATCACAACAATCCACTCTTTTTGCTTGCGTGTGGTGCGAGCTGGTTTCCACTTGCTTGATATTGACCCGGGGTTTAAAATAGCAGACACAACAGAGATTGAGCTATTAAAAGATGAAGTCATAAACGACCTTTTTGAAGAATGGTATCATCGTGCTGTGCCCGACAAATCCCGGTCGCCTTTTCATACCCTTGTGGAAATGTATGGGGATAAATATAGCGATGAAGGTCTAAAAACCGCCGTTTTGGAACTTCATGCTTTTTCCCTTGGAGACCCAAACCCGGCGGAGTGGTTGCGGGGTTGTGCCGCTGTTTTTAAAATCAAAGACATTGAACAAACCCCTTGGTATGAGCCTGTTGTGGCTCATGTGCAAAGGGTGTTGGAGGGGGTTGTTTTCGCTTGCGAAAAAGCGCTTGAGTTATGCAACGAGCCGACAGGACCGCAAAAATACATTAATGCACTGGAGCAAGACAAAGCCCTTGTGCGTGAAGCACTGGAAGCCCTAAAAAGCAAGAGTCCGGAACATGTTTTTGAAATTTTGCAGATTCCGCTTTCTCGCCTTGCTACAATACCAAAAAAAGACGACGTGGAACCACTGCTAAAAGATCTGGTCCAAAGTATTAGAAACAAGGAAATAAAATCGAAATTAAAATCTTTGCAAAACGATATTTTTTTTAAGCCAATAAAGGAAATGGCACAAGATATAAAAGCTCTGGAGCCTGTTGTTGACACTTTGGTACAACTAACCCTAGCTTTCCACCAAAATTTTTCTAAAGCTAAACAGCAAAAAAATATAGTGGATTTTAACGATTTAGAACATTTTGCTATAGAAGCCTTGCGTCACAAAGAAGTGCGAGATAACTTCACTTTTTATCAGGTATTAACAGACGAATACCAAGATAGTAACTACATACAGGAGTTTATTTTGAGTGCCGTGGGACACAGCCGCTTTATGGTGGGCGATATAAAACAAAGTATATACAAGTTTAGGGGGGCTGTACCTGAGCTTTTCTTGAGCAAAAGTCAAACTCAAGAGGCTCATCTTATATCTTTGTCAAAAAACTTTCGCAGTGGCAAAAATGTTATAGATACGGTAAATTTTTTGTTTGAAAAGCTAATGCCTCATACCGGGATTGTGTATGACGAAGATGCAAAGCTACACCAAGGCACAGAATCGGAAAATAACAGTGATTACAAGAAAACCGAAATGCATATAATAAGCACAAAAGATGACACAGACCAAGAACTGACAAGCATGGAGCTTGAAGCACGGATAATCGCAAAAAGGATAATAGAGCTAAAAGCAGGAGGCGCAGAATATAAAGACATTGCGGTTTTGACACGGGCTGTATCGGGGGTCAGTGACATTTTAGTAGGAGTTTTGACAGCCTATGGTATACCAAGTTATGGCGAAAGTACCACAGGCTTTTTTGAAACAACAGAAATAATGACGATATTGAGCTTACTTAACGTAATAGACAATCCACTACAAGATATACACATAATAGCTGTGCTAAAATCCCCTTTATACGATATAGATGTGAATGATTTAGTGAAAATACGACAAATTTCTGATGAATATTTTTTTGATTGTATACACAACATACAAGAAGAGGAAATGAAGTGTTCTTTGGGGAAATTTACTCAGGATTTAGATGATTTTCGTAATATGGCAAAATATAAACCGGTAGATCAGCTTATAACATCTATTTTAGCTAAAACAGGCTATCATCACTATATACAGCAAACAAAAGGCCAAGGAGCTCTTTCTAACATAAATATGCTGATAGAAATAGCGGCAAGACAGCAAAGCAAAAGCCTTTATCATTTTGTACAGCATATTGAACGGCTAAAGCGGCGCAGCATAACGATTGGCGAAGCACGAACGCAGTCTGCCCAAGATGCTGTAGCTGTAATGAGTATACACAAAAGCAAGGGATTGGAGTACCCCGTTGTGTTTGTGGCAGGCATGGGGCGGCGTTTTAACTTTAAAGACAAGCAAAAGGATTTAATGTTGCACCGACAATATGGGTTTGGCCCAAAATTTATAGATATAAATAAACGCATAAAATACCCAACCATCGCAAGTATTGCAATATCTAATGCGATACACACAGAAAATTTGGCAGAGGAAATAAGAATATTGTATGTTGCTACCACCAGAGCCAAAAACCACTTGATACTAATGGGTACAACATCTGCATCCCAAGAAAAATGGCAGTTGCCGTATAACCATTTATCTGCAATTTCTTTTTTGGACATGATAATGCCTATTATTAAAGCCGAGACAAAAAAAGATACCCCTTTTGAAATTTTTGAGCATGAAAGTGCAGAAATTGATTTGGAGCAGGGGGTTGCCGGAATTAATACCGTAACCGCATCGTCAGATCTGCCGGCAAACACCGATGCAACTCAGCCTTTAAAGGTCACCAACCCTTTACCATCCAGCATAAGTATAACCGAGATAAAAGGCAACTACTATAAAAATCTGGCTTATGAGCAAGAAACAAATAACGAAGTCAAGATTATAACCAAACCAAAATTCTTGAACCCTTCCCTTGAGATAACACCCGTTAATTTGGGAAATATACATCATACGGTAATGGAACATTTGCGGATTGGGGATAATAATATTTCGGCGTTGTTGGATAGTTTAATACACAAAAACCACTTAACAGAGCAGGAAGTTGCGGTGGTGAATATAGAGTGGATTTCGGCTTTTTTGGAAAGCCCTTTGGCTCGTCGTATGGGTAAGGCGTCTTATGTAAAAAGAGAAACGCATTTTGCGATGAATATTCACCCCCACGAAGCATATTTGCAGGGAGAAGGGGATATAGTGGTACATGGAATAATAGACGCTTATTTTGAAGAAGATACCGGGCTAGTAATCGTGGACTACAAAACCGACAATATAAGACAAAATGCAACCAAAACAATAAAAGAGCGTTACAAAATACAGATGCAGATTTACAAAAAGGCTCTTGAAAACATAGTGGCAAAGCCTGTAACCCAAAGCATAATATATTTGTTGCCTACGGGAGAGGAAATAATTATATGAGCGATTTCGAGATAAAAATAAAATTATTGACAGATATAATAATAGAAAAAAACGATTTGCTGACTATTGCCCTTAACATAACCCACAATCAAAAAACATTGCTAAATGTTCCGGAAGGGGAGATGGTTCAGACACGGGAGATTTTCGCCCAAATGACACTGGAAAAAAAGACAGTGTTAGATAAAATATTAGAGAGAGATAGTATATTCAACAATGTGTTTGAAAATTTGCAGGATTTCGAGGAAAAGGCAAGAGAACACGCCGATATAGTGAGAGAGTTGCAAAACAATATAAAACAAACGACCGATTTGGATATGCAGGTGCGGCTTGCGGAAGAAGAAAATATGTCTATATTAAGGAAAGGGGTAGTATCTGTAGCCCCATCACCTCTGGCGAAAAAAAATGTACTTGAAAAATATAAAAGTAATGCGAAAAAACCAACAATTTAACAAGCTACACTTTTTAAAGCAAATTAACTTTTCGTTGCCCCTTTTAAATCGGAAAAGTTAATTTGCTTTTCTTAATTTATAGCTATTCCGCTTAATCATATCTGAAAAGGGGGTGGATATTAAGCGGAATATGTATGTTTCGTGTTGGTTAACGCACACCTACACCTACAGCACCAAGCTCCAATTTTTCCTTTAACAGGGCAATATCGGGGTCTGTTGGGTTAATGGATTCATATTGAGCAAGCAAGCGACCGGCTTGCTGCGGGTTTGCGGTTATTAACCCTTGTATAGATGTCTTTAGCGTTACAAACTGTTGCTGCATTGCCTGTAGCAGTTGATCCACTGTTTGGCTTGGCACTGGCGCTTCTTCTTGTATTGCTATCGGTGCTACTTCTAAAGCGGCAGCCTTTTTTGCTTCTTCTTCTGCGGCAGCAGCCTCTTTAATTTTGTCTTCTATCCTTTTTACAAATGGTAGCACCAAAAGCATTCCGTTCTGGTTAAATCCCATGGCTTTGCGTAAAGTACGTATAAAATCTAAATCACTACCATTGCTCTTGTTTTTGTAGGCAACGCCGGAATAATATCCGAAAGTTGCGTTTTCATCTAAACCAACTATCCTCTCTTCTGAAAGGGCTTCCTCCCTGTGTGTAACGGTTAAATAACGATAATACGTACGTGCATACGCTTCAAAAAACTCTTCTCGGGTCGGTTCGTCTTTTTCCATTAAAAACAACATATATGCTAGCTCATATAGAAGCCGCAAAGTTTTTATTTCTTCCGAACTGTCAAGGTAGTCGTTCTCTTTAACGAATTTCAAAAAAGCCTCTTTAAACTCATCGCCGAAAGTTTTTATAATAAAAGCTACTGTTTTTTTGGTGTGTGATATTTTTAAGCTATTAATTACTTCATTTACGCCTTCCACACTTTCCGGGCCTTTATCTTTTTGCATGGGCAACAAAATAAGACTACCAAACTCTTGCGGTAAAGTATTTTTATGTGATTGAACAAGGTAGTTTAATACATTGTAAATTACTTGAGGATTTTCGCTTTTCAAAGTGTTTCTGAATGCCCAAAATGTTCTGACATCTAGTCTTTTTGGTCTTTCTACAGCATTTGCACTTTCATAATCCTCTGCACATGCGTAGCAAAAAATAGCTCTATTTATCAGAGTGTTTTGCGTTTGCGGCGTTACTTCTTCTGCAGGCACGTAAAACGATGATCGCATATCCAAAGAGTCATAATTTTCGTACATATCTATACACTGTTCATAAACCCTTGCGGCCTGGGAATATTCATGAAGTGCCAATAGTGCATTTGCGTGTGCTTGGCGCAATACAAATGAAATTCTGAACGTAGTTTTTATTGTGTTAAAATATTCTTCCAATACGTCACAGATTGCTCGGTGGTCTACTTCCGGATGGCGGCACAAAGCAATGGCATGGTGTGTAAATATACTGTATAATACATTATTCCCTCTGGTGTTTTCAGGCATAAGCCTCATTGCTTTATCCAAGTAACCTTTTGCCTCTTCAAAATTTCCGGCACTCCGATTTTCTCTAACCATATAGTGAAGCAAGCCTAGATCTTTTGGTCTTTTTTCATATTCTTTGTTAAGGAGGGTAAGGTTACGATCCATTTTCGCTGATTTTAACTCATCCCCATCCTCACCGGTAAAGTCATAGCCGTGGTGAAGCAACATTGTGTCAGGCAAAACAAAAGGAGCCTTACCCTGAAGCTGTACTCTTTCGTGTATGCTTCCTATAAATATCCTTTCTTTTCTTTTTCTGAAGAGTCTATTTATTACAGCATCTCCACGGTGATTTCCTATAACGTTTCTTATCGTAATACCGGCATATTCATATTTTTGGTATTCTCCGGAGGTGAAAAAGTCGATTAACCCTTGAGTTTTATCGAAAATTTCATCCGCATCCACAAACATATACCATTTGCCCTTGGCAGGACGCAAGGTTGCGTTACGAGCTTTAGAGAAGTTATTTTCCCATTCTATCTCCAACACGTTGTCGGTAAAACTTTTGGCAATCTCCACGGTGTCGTCTGTAGAGCCTGTGTCGGCTATTATTAGCTCGCTCGGTACGTTTTCTAGTATGGGCTGCATGGCAGTCAAACATTCTCGCAAATACTTACTTTCGTTTTTTACTATCATTCCTATTGTGAGTAGCATTTGTGTCTCCTTTTTTCAGTATTTATAACCATATATAGCGGGTTAGGGGATGTTCTCATTATACTATTCGGAAACAAAAATTGCAGAAGTTTCCCTTTTGTAGCATAACAAGGACACATCTTAAAATAACTATATACAGTATAGTACATAAATCACTATCTTGTCAATTTTACAAAAAACGGTTATAATTTAGTCATGTTCGTTGTTCTTTGCTCTTAAAATTATAGTGTTTTGAAAAAAACGCTATAATTCAGCATTTTAATTACTAGGAGGTGATTATATAGCGGTTCTGAATCTATACACGCTACTTTTAAACAGAATGGCTATAAAAATTATGTTAATAAGAAAATATTTGAAAGAGTTGGAAACAAAAACTACAACTGCCCGGGAAACCACTATTGGCTATCTCGAAAAAATTGCGGCAAACAGCCATTTGAACGCTGTAATAGAGGTTAACCCAAATGCAGAAAAAGATGCGGCAGCAATAGATAAGATGCAGGATAAACCATCCCCCTTGCAGGGATTTCCCATTTTGTTGAAAGATAATATAAACACGGCAGATTCTACTGTTACAAGCGCTGGATCTCTTTCTTTGGCAAATAATATTGTTTCACAAGATGCACCTATGGTTAAATTGCTTAGGAGGGCGGGAGCGGTTGTTTTAGGTAAATCTAATATGACCGAGTTTGCTAACTATATGGTAGACTACAGAGAGGTTCAAGGGATGCCAAACGGATATAGCTCTCGTGGTGGACAATGTGTGCATCCTGTTGACCCTAGCGCGGACCCCAGTGGATCCAGTACCGGCTCTGCTGTTGCTGTGGCGGCAGGTCTTGCTCCTGTTGCGATTGGTTCTGAAACGTACGGTTCTATTATATCCCCTTCCCAGCGCTGTGGAATTGTTGGCATAAAACCTACAGCCGAATCTGTTAGCACAGAGGGAGTTATACCAATATCTACTACGCTAGATATTGTTGGACCGATGGCTACAACGATAGAAGACGCTGCTATTGTGCTTGGGGTATTGCAGCAAAAAGAGTACAAAATAGCACCTAAAACAACAGCACGTGTGGGAGTTTACAAAAATGAAGGTTGGAAAATAACGCAAGAATGGCTATATGCAAACGGTCTGCTTTTGCAAAAAATGAAATTTGCAGGTATGGATATAATAGATTTGTTAGCTGAACCAATAAATGAGAGCTTTGTTTTTGAAATAATGCGTTACGAGTTCAAAGTTGCCATAAATATTTATTTGTCCAAATATGCAGGAGCAAATACACCGAAAAATTTAACAGACATTATAAAATTCAACAAAGAAAATCCAAAAACAGCACTAAAATATGGTCAAAACAATTTAATTGCAGCAAACAATATAGGCAACAACTGGCAAAAAGATCCGATATACAAAAAAGCTGTTGCTGACAGAAATGCGGCAATAGACCGTTTGGATAGTTTTTTTGTGGATAACAACTTAGATGTAGTATTTATGGAATCTGCTCATTGCGGTTTGGCTGCGGGAACCGGGTTTCCAAGCATCACATTCCCCATCGGAAAAACTGAGGGGGGACTCCCTATTGGTTGCTGTTTTGTGGCACAGCGGGGAAGGGAGGATTTGCTCATTGATGTAACATCGGCACTTATTTAACTTAAAAATGTTTACTATAGAAAGCCATTAGAAAGTCATTCTTTCGTTTACAGTGGCGAGTGGCAACTCGTGGGGATTTTACACGTTTGTCGTGCCACATTTGCGTTAAAAACTTTACACCTTGGTTTTTTTGTGTTATATTGTATGTTGTATAATTGATTAACTTGTAAAAAATAAAAAACAAGAAAGATGAGGGTAGCAATGGAGAAAAAAATTGTAGTGCTTGGTGGTGGTTACGCAGGTATACTTGTCGCTAAAAAGCTAGAAAAAAAGCTAAAAGGCAAGGATGTGTCTATAACACTGATAGACAAAAACCCTTTCCATACCATGCTTACCGAACTGCACGAGGTGGCAGCCTATAGGGTAGAAGAGGAGAGTATAAGATTAGATTTAAAAAAGATTTTTGCAGGACGAAAGGTAGATGTTTTAACTGATAATATTAAAAAAGTAGATTATGACAACAACAAACTTTTTGGTGAAAAAGGGAAATATATCTATGATTATTTGGTTCTTGCAACCGGCTGTAAACCCACTTTTTTTGGGGTAAAGGGAGCTGAAGAAAATTCTTTTACACTTTGGTCTTATGAAGATTCTGTGCGTTTGCGCTACCATATAGCAGAAATGTTTAGACAGGCGGCAATAGAGTTAGATATAGAAAAGAAAAAGGCTCTGCTTAGTTTTTATGTTATTGGTTGTGGGTTTACCGGTATAGAAATGATTGGTGAACTAGCTGAACTTGCACCGATCTTTTGCAAACAATACGGTATAGACCCGGCATTAATAACACTGCGTACCCTAGATATGACTGACAGGATAATGCCTATTTTGCCGGAAAAAGCCACAAACAGAGCAATGAAGCGTTTGGCGAAAATGGGAGTGGAGGTAATGCTAAACACTACAGTAACGTATGTTGGTCCCGATTCCCTGACGTATGGCAAAGACGAGAAAACAGCTCGCACCCACACTGTAATATGGGCAGCCGGCACACAGGGTTCCGATATAGTGTTGGATTCTGCGGAGTTGGGTCATGCAGAAAAAAGCAGGAACAGCAGAATTCAGGTAGATGGGCAACTGCGTTCTCTAAAATACCCCAATGTTTACGTTGGTGGTGATAATATGTATTACATTCCTCCTGGGGAAACAACATCTGTGCCTCAAATGGTGGAAAACTGTGAGCATTGCGCGCCAATAATAGCTAAAAATATAGTGGAAGAGATAGAAGGCAAAGAACCTAGCAATATATACAAACCCACATTTCATGGGGTTATGGTTTGTATTGGCGGGCGATACGGTGTAGCTCACGTGGGGTTGCCGGGAAAAATGTTTGTGTTGCCTTCTTTTTTGGCCATGCTTTCCAAACATTTTATAAATATGATATACTTTGTTCAAGTGTTGGGTTGGCATAAGGTTTACGTTTATATTCACAAGCAATTTCTTACAATACGTAACAGGCGTAGCTTTGTTGGAGGGCATCTTTCTAACAGAGGACCGCTGTTCCTCACCGTTCCCTTGCGTTTGTGGTTAGGTGGTTTCTTTATAAATAAGGCATACGAAAGTTTTGCTTTAGGATATCTAAACAACCCAAGGCTCGGTATTCGTTTTCATACTTTTGCAAACACTTTTTTTGCAGATTTTTTTGCAATAAATCTTTGGGATCATTTCCGTTTTTCTACATTTATGGGTTTTCAGGAAATAACAATTATCTTCCAAACATCTATAATGGGATGGTTTTTGGAAACTTTTGTTATAAACACTCCGGCAAACGAGATGTTTTGGCAACATGTAATACTTATTTTTCAATTGTTAGTTGGTTTGGCTCTTATTGCAGGGCTGTTGACCACCCTTGCATCTATTGGGGTTTTCCTTTATACTGTAATAACAATGGCAACAGTTGGGTTGCCAATTAGCATGATGTGGCTTTTAGTTGCCCCCATAGCCTTTATGTTTATAGGCGGGAAAGTTTTGGCACTGGACTACTACGTTATGCCTTGGCTTAAAGAGAAGTGGATGAATGTACCATTCGTTAAAAAATGGTACTTGTATAACTAATGTTTAAAAATTTTTCAAAAAAGGAGAAATTCACTATGAAAAGAAAAGTTATCTTATTTGTATTGGGGGTGCTGTTTTTGGCAGGTTGTGCCCCACTAAGTGACAGTGTTTGGGCTCCCCCTGCGGCTTTGCCACCGGGTACACCGTTAGATTTGAACCTTACAGCAGGCACATTTACTGGTTCCGCAGTATCTTGGGAAGGAGCTTTGCTTACACTAGAGGTAGATGTAGACACGAGCCGTATTTTGGATATCAACATAGTTAATCACGGCGACACCCCTCTATTTGCGTACATGGCTTTTAATGCAATTTTACCTAGCATAATAGAGAGCAACTCTACCGGTGTAAGTACCATAAGCGGTGCTACTACAACATCACTCGCTGTGTTACGTGCTGTAGAGGAAGCAATGGAACAAGCTGGTGCAGATCTTGCTGTACTGCGGACATGGATACCTACGGTTGTTCCGGGAAACTACTATCCCGGAGTGTATTTGGGTGTTGGTACAGGGGGTTTTGGCGGCAATATATATGTGGAAGTAACTTTTGATGAGGAATCTATAACTCATATACAAGTAGTTTCTCATAGCGAATCCCCGGGGTTTGGGAATTCTGCCCTTAATCATCTTATAGATCAAGTGTTGTTTAGGCAATCTTTAGATGTAGATGTGGTAACTAATGGAACGGTAACAACGCACGCTTTTCTTGCCGCTGTTGCCCAAACAATAGAGCAAGCCACAATAGAACCGGAGCCGGAGATTGGCCCGGTTGCAGAAATTATTCTTCCCGAACCGGAAGATGAAGTGGATGAGCCGGAAGATGAGCCGGAAGAATTGGCGGAAGAACCGGAGGACGAACCCGCAGACGAGCCGGAAGATGAAGCAGAAGAACCAGCAGACGAGC
>WRKF01000164.1 GCA_009778165.1 Defluviitaleaceae bacterium | reverse complement strand
GCACCAGCGATGATATACCGGCTTGGCGGGTTACGGTATCGCCGCTCACCAACATGCCGCTACGTCCCAGGCTTTGGAATGTGGCTTGGTCGATAGGGGTGTTCACGGACACGCTAGCGTCTGCCCTGGCTACAGCCGCCAACAGCTGGTTAAGCTGATTGGGGTGTATTGGCAACAGCTCGTTATATATGCCCAAATCTGTAATGTGCAGATGTGCGTTTACTCTTTGCATTGCCCCGGTGGTAAGCTGACCGGGTGCCGCAAGGGCGCTTGGGGTACTAATAACAGAAAACGAGCCCAACTGCCATGTGCTAAAGCTAACATGAGGTTCCGGGAACCCTATGGTCGGTAGAGCAGGGTTTGCCATTGGCGGTGTGAAATCGGATGCCACACGCTGCCAACCGCCTGTGTTTGCGGTGTACATGTAACCTGATATGCTACCGCTAGCTGGATGGTGATCAGTAGGCATTGTCATCTGCATACGTACCGGTCTGCTAAACTCATCCAAGGTTACGGTGTTGAACCCACGCCCAAACTCTACGGAAAGGTGCTGTGGTGTAGAGGTCAACCCCGCCCCTGCACCGGTTAGGGGTGCGTTTATCTCGCTTAGGGTTATAAACACAGGCGTAAAACGATCCAACCCGGGCATTGCCCGCACCTGTGCATTTATAAGGCTGTTGTACGGTATGGTTAACAATAAGTTGCCCGCATTTATAACCATGTTGATTTGCCGTTGGTCAAATGCTTCTATTATCCCAAAGGGGATTTCTACAATACGGGTATGCACGGGCAACGGTCCCCAGCTACCAACATATATATCAAAGTTAAAAGTGCGATTTTGCACCAATCTACTAATAAACCGCTGGTCTACCTGGTTGTCACGGTTGCCGTCCATCCCTATTTGGTTGGAGCGGAAACGGTATGTCAAAATACCGGGGAAAGCGTGAATATACTCAAAATCTTGGTCAGGCAACGGGAACCAGTCTTCATTCACATCGCCGTCGTATTCCTCGTCGGTCATTCCGGTAAAGAAAGATTCTGTTTGGCTCCAGGGGCTTAGTGCAAATATTAGCTGCCCGGGGATTTCCTCTGTGCCTATCCTGCCGGGTAGCTGTATTTCTATTGCGTCCAAAAAGTCGTCTGTGTCGCTAACTTGCATTATGTAGCTATAAAATCTGTACAGTGTGCCGGGTTCAGCACCGCGGGTAACGGTAAGAACGGTACGAACACGCACATAATAACGTCTGTTTGGCACAAGCTCTTCAAACATAGCCATAAATGTGGCTAGCAAGCTAGGGCTTTGTAACCATGTGGCTTCCCCGCCGCTTACCTCATACCACAGCTGCTCCGGCCCCGGTGTTGGGTTGTTAAGGTCTGCAAAAATACGCCCAAACTCCAATATCAAAGTTGATGGGGGATCACCGTGGGTTAGATCGGTGCCGTTTTCTACGTTAAAAGCGGCAAGGCTGCTTGATTGAGCAAGGCTGATGGCGGTTGGCGGAGCAGGAGGCTGTATCGGCAACGTTGTAGCCGTAACGGGGTTAGACCAAACAGAAAACGTTAAATCTGCCCCTTCACCCACAAAGGAACGTATCCAAAAATGGTGCGGGGTTTGCGGGAACAGCCCATGCACGGTAAAGTAAATAAAACCGTTTTCCTCTCTACCCTCCGCTTGTATCATGGCGTTTGTAATGGGAATACGCCCGGGACCTTCCGGCCAGTCAAGCAATAGCTCACTGTAATAGAGTTCATAGCCGAGTTCAAAAGAACCGTTCCAACGCAGCTCCACCCAAGTGTCGCCAACATCTACAACTTCTATTATCGGCACGGTCGGTTGTATCTCCAGTGCCGGACGTTCCATTAGCGTTGTGGCACTCACAAACATGGGATACCAAGCGTGTCGCTGGCTGTCCTCTATGCGGGGGTCAACGGGTCTAAAAAATATAACATAAGATGTATTGCCGTCTAGCCCCGTTACTGCGTGGTTATGGTGGTTTGGCGGCACTCCCGTTCCGGCTACAGCCCCGGGTGTTCCTCTGCCAATATCTGTCCAAAGAGCAGGGTTTTCATTAATTGTATCAAAATATGCCGAATACCCTACAGCATCCATTGCCTGATATTGCACCACATGAATCTCATACGTGATGTCGGTATTAGACACATCCATATGGCGCAGGGTCAGCGCAGCTACAGAAATACCGGTTAGCCCAAGCTCCGCCACAACAAAAGCGGTTGCTGCTGCCAAATCCATGGTTTGTGGGTTAAGCTCCCATAACCGCACGTGTTCCCCACCGAGAGCGGCACTGCCAAAGACCAAATCGCCGGCGGCGTTTACCCCAACAATATCGTGCCAGCGTTGGGTTGCTGTGTCAAACGCTTCGTACCATTGCAGATTCCATTGTATTGTAATGTCATCGTAACCTACCATACGCACGCCGTTTTCTTCGGCTATACGCACAGGCACCATTTGCGGTATAAGCAACAATGGGTCCAATGGCGGTATGTAATAGGAGGAATACGCCGGTTGAGAGTAACGAAACCCTGTGGGGGCGGGCGGTGGCGTTATTGGTGCAGAAGGTCTTTCTGCTATTATCCTAATGTAATATATTGTGTTATCTTGCAACGGCAGCATTTCCAATGACGAGTTCATAAACTCGGTAAAAGGCCCGACATTTGTGTAAATCCATTCCGGTATCATTCCCGCAACACTATTGTCGGTCATGTTGGGGATTAGCTCACCTGCCATTATAGATTGCACCGGTTGTAGCTGCGGGATTCCCAAATTAGCTATTTCATCTGTTATGTATACGTGGAAAATCACGTCTTTGTCTATTATCACCGGGCGACCGTCGTGCATTCCGGCAGGGGGGTGCAGATCGTCGCTTTCTCTGTAGTGGTATCGTGTAAAAGCAAGCCAGTCTATAAAAAGCCCGAGCGGCGGATAATCGTGGGTTACGTTGCGTATTGTGGGGGCATATGCCGCAAAGGCGTTAAAAGAAGGATCCCATTCCACAATATTTGTTTGAAAATATGTTTCCGGGCCGCCACCCATGGGCGTAACGTATATCCGCACAACAAACCATACAGGCCAGTTAGGCGGCCAGTAAGGGGTACTCTCCACCAAAAAGTTTGTGGCATTTCCCGCACCTGCACCACTAACGGAATGGATAAGCCTTGCGTTTAAATTGTGTATTGGAGCAAAGTCGGGGTCTTCTGTTGGGTCGCTGTACATAACAAAAACTTCTACCCGCTCCACATTAAAAGGCGGAACAGAGGGCATACCCCAGTTTAGCATTAAACTATCCAACCCGATAGGGGTTCCAAATAGCAATGGATCTATCCTAAAGGGGGTTTCAGCATCGTTTGTGTACTCTCTACCGCTAAAAGCAAACGGACGCAGAATACCGTCTATTGGTAGTTGTGCAACCTGACTGGCGGGCAGTGATGCTTCCAGTTGGTTAAGTGGAGTTGTACCCACAAACGGCATTACCCGCACGTGATAAGTAAACCCTGGTTGCAAGTTTTGGTGATGAAGCTCAAAACTTAGCCTGTTAACACCCACGGCAGTAGCGGCAGTTTGGCTAACCATGGGTCCGTTTGTCCACGTTCCACCTTCCGGTCTAAAGTCTAGTCTAAAGTTTTCAAATGCAGGCGTTCCGTCAAACAGAGGGTTATCCCACTCTACAAGAATACCGCCTGTTGCCCCTTGGGTTAAATCTACCGTTATATCGGTAAGGTATAATGCTTGGGGGTTAGCATCAGTAGAAGGGGTAATAACTTCAAGCACTTGACCTACAACTACGCCATCCTCCATTATATTAGTTATATGAAAATGGTAAGGAACAGCAACAAAAGCATATATGCTACCTGATTGCATCCCCTTTGTTGGCCAGTTAAATGCGTAATTTTGCTGTCCGACAACAACAGGTTCATGGGCGGCTCTAATAAGAGGTCCTACATCATCTGTCCTCCAAGTAAAAGGCTGACCCGGAACAGAAGCATTTCGCCAAAGAACATCAAAACCGACTGCTCCGTGAGTGCCAGTAGCCCCCGGTAGCGTACCCGGCGTATCCGCGGTCGGTCCCGTATAAACCCAACCAAAAGTTACGTTATATGGATTGCCCAAAGGGGTTAGAGGCCCCGTTGTGTCCATTATAGACACAGAGGCAACCTGCACTTGAGGGTTAGCAAATATCATATGCAGTGGCATTACACCAAATGCAGTTACAAAGGCCAAAACAAAGGCCGTGATTTTTTTGATTTTTTTAAAAGGGTTTCCCATGTTTTAAACCTCCTATAGCCCTATCAGTGTGTCCAGTGCCGTTAGTATATCTAACAGACCCCCTATGGTAACTGTTGCTGTTGGTTGCAAGTTTATATTTGTGTATAAACCAAGCTCTACAGCCGCTCTAAAGCTAGTTGCAAACGTTGGGTTTAACCCCTGCAAATTGCTTGTTAGCCCAAAGTTTGTGATACGTATCGTTTCAGCTCGTGTTCCCGTTTGCACCTCATACACTACCATAACAAAATGGAGTGCTTCTTGTGTGGATATTGGGGCTGTTGCCGCCCCCGGGGGCAGATTAACACCGTTGTTGCGCAACCAAGCGTTTGCGTTTGGTGTACCCCTTGGCGCTCCAAGCATACGTGCCACACTCTCTGTTAACATTGCTCTTGTGGCAGTATCGTTTGTATCTATCGTGCCTGGTCCAAAAAAGTCGTCCAGACCGTGGCGAGCCACAATGCCTATTGCTTGCCCGCTACCCGGCATTCCGGTTAGATTGGGTATATCTATAACCCGACCGGCAAACACAAACGCACCGGGTGCAGATACCATTATGCCGCGGCCGTTGTCAAACGTGGTTGCAACTTCTGCCCACAAAGCCGTTACCCACTGAAACGCAGTGATGGAGGCTGTGCCATCCCCTGTTCTAACCTGCAACAATATTGCTCTGTCAAACTGCACAGGGAAAGGTGCTCTTTGAGCCCGCACATTCATAAAGTTTTCCAAAATAACGTTTAGGAAGTTACGCTCCGCTTCTTCCAATATGTCTAAAACAGAGCGAGCCAGTGCAAAGTTGGTGCCGCCGGGTTCTTGTGCCATGCTCCTTCTTATCCCGTCTATTATAGTGGCAAAATAGCGGGAATCCAGTGCTGTTAGCTCATCTATACGGTCTATAAGAGCCTCCAACGCCACAGCCTCCCACGCTACCAAATTTACGTCTGAAGCAATTACACTAATACCAATGTCTGCCACAGGGGTTATTGTGGTTTGACCGTGTACCTCTTGCAGTAGCTGCCAGTCAACATTTACACGCACAAGATAGTCGCTAATCTCGTGGTTGCGTACTGCACCGCCTGCACTAAGCATTGCTTGATTGTTATTTATATCTACCGCACCGTGCGGTATTGTTATTGTCATTTGTTGAGCCGGTATAACAAAGCTCAGATCTGCATTGTGAGCCTGCACAAAAACAGATGCGGGTATATAAAACGACGTTTGCGGAGCCATTATAAACGGTAGTATAATTTGGCTACCGTGGCTTGTGAGTATCATTTCATCAAACAGGCTCGGACGAAGGATCACGCTAAACGCCATTGGGTCATTACGCATTATCCAATACGGAGATATAAGCATACGGTGCAGTTCATTTAGCAGATGTCTACGCCAGTCGTCTATTAGCCGTTCTTCTTCGTTTAGGGTCGGGTCTGTATCTGCAAGCCATGTGGCTGTATTCGACCACATAGAGAAGTTTATGGGGTTGCCGTTTTCGTCCAGCTCTGCCAACCGCACCCGAACAAAATGTATACGCCCAGGGGTAATGCCGTATATATGGTACAGGAAATGCGTCCAAAACGGTTCGTCCGGCACAGCCTGTGCGTGTTCTATCAAAAACTCGCTACGCATTGTGTTTGCGACCAGGTGGGGCGGCCATTGCCCATCATCTATCATGATCTGATATTGCAAAACAAAGTTTGTGCCAAGCTCCGTAGCAAATGTGGCAAAGGGCAACGGTGCTTCAAAGGTAATCATCACCTCTGTTTGGCGGTCATAGTCATCTCTGTAGCTAGCTACCAGCAGGTTGCGAGGAGCCGCTACAATATCGGTTGTAACACTAATGTGGCTCCAAACAGACCATGTTACAGCTACAACGTTTCCATCCCCATCCAGCACGGTGCGGATTGCACGCACATAGTAAAAATACAGCGTGTTAGATGCAAGTGTGTTGTCAGTGATATTTATTGGGTTAGCAGGGTCAAACACAAACTGCGGCGGTGTCAGTAGCGGTCCAAAAGCCGTGCCTGTCCATTCCTGCAAAGTGTCCCCCTCTGTACGGAAAGCAAAAATGTCTGTGTGGTGATCTACCGTACCCCAAACAGTGCCAAAAGGTGCGCGGTTGTTAAGCCACGCCGTTAACTGATCGGCAGCTGTTGCTTGATTATCTCTTATACGGATAATCTCGTATTCGATAGTTTCTTCAAAACCTTCCGGTATTGTTGCTCCATCTACCCTGTACCATGCAACAGTGGCAGCGTTTAAAGTAATGCTGTCCTCTACTATCCACAGCTCGGGTGCGGGCGGTTCTTGGTCAACTCCGTCCGGTGGTACTCTGTGGCCAGGCAGTGTAACACCAACCAAGCTAGACAAGAGCGATGCGGCATAATCAGTAAAATCTGTGTCCAAATCTCGCTGTGTTATTACCAAATCCACAAAAACAAAGTATTGTTGGTTAGCGTCTAAGCCGTCCAATGTATATGTAATAGTAAAAGGTGTTAACGCCGTTGCCAAAGGAGATGTTAGGATGCTTTCCCATTGTGCTTCCGGCATCGGAACACCCGTAATTGCTATAATACTGCCATCTTGTCGCAATACATCTCTTGCGTACTGCGTTCCAACCATAAGGGGGGTAACACCCTGTCTGATTTCAGAGAAAAACAGTGTATTTCCGACACCATCGTACTCTATATAGTCTACGACAGTGGCTAATCCGTGTCGTGCAGCCATTCTCGGCGGGGGCGGGTTTTCGCTTGCCGAATCTGCGTCGTTTGTCTCCACAAAGCTCCCTGTCATAAGCTCTTCGTCTTGGGAAATATAGATATTCATGTAAATATCGAACATTTCCAATAACCGCTCAAGAGCTTCAGGTGTGAAAGCGGGGCTAAAAAGCCCATGGGAATATAACAAAAAGTCGCGTATTTGCTCGGACGGCATATCCCAAATAAGGTCAAATGATATGCGATCCTCATCATCTCCCAACAGTTCAGACGTTGTGGTTTCGTTAGCCACTCGCAAATTTTGCGGGGAAGGTACTTGCATAACATCAAATTCGCTAAGGGTAAAGCTGTGGTAATTAGATGCACTAGGCATCCCCTCAACTCCGGCGGTTGTCATGTATATTGGCCCAATGTTCAAAAAATAAATTTCCGGAAACCTAAAAGCTCTAGGAGGTACTAGTGGTCCAATCCCGGGCAGTGTAGCTATTGTTCCACCGTCTGCGTTTTCGTGTATCGTTTGCACATGCAAATGTACCATTGCTATATGAACCCCTCCCGGTCCGGTCAGCAGCTCTGTAGGTCCAAGGGGGTACACAAGCACCGCGTTCATATCGGTGTTGTCATCTAGCCCATCATCATGCGGCGGATTCGTTGAGCGATCAACAAGCTCATATATCACGGAAAAAGGAGGAGGAATATCTCCTGGTATTAATTCTTCTTCCCTAAAAATACGGGCTCGTATACGTACAAACGTTCCCTCCGGCTCTATTAGGTATGGGTTTAAACTCCAGCTTACATCGTAGTATATATCCAAAAATCCGTGGGGGAAATCCGGGTCATACATATCTGCATAACGATCAAACAAGTTTACAATGTTAGATACAATGCCGCCAATATCCCATGTTAGCTCGAGAGTTACTTCACCACGGTCTGTTTGCCCTTGCAACGGTGTATGCCCCGGCGGAACAGGAAGCACAGTAAAAATGCTCGGTGTAAGCAGTGAAATATCATAAGGAGAGCCAACAAACTGTAATATTTGAGAACGTAGCACAGGGAAAGCCCCGTCCGTTCGGGTGGCAGGGTTTAACAAAACACCAGCACTAGCCCCTATAGCACTAAAGCCCACAGGGCCGGGTCTAAAAAACACTTGCAAATAAACACCTTCGTTGTTTGGACCGATTGCGTCGCTTGTTAGGGGAATTCGCACAGTCTCCACATCTTCGTCTACAACCCCTGTTCGAGAAAGGGTAGCTTGCCCTGGTGTAAAGTGGGAAAGAGGGAAAATACTTTCCGCCAAAATATACTCACCAAAAGTGTTAAATGTATCTATTTCTACATAACGAAAGCCATTTATCATAACCACTCTAAATGTAGGCAGTGTGTAAGCGCCTTCAATGTGAGTGTTAAATGCTCTAATATCCAAGGTGTTGATATTATTCAATCCTATAAAAGAAGCGGAGGGGGAATATAATATCCCTGGCAAAAACGGGCTATCCGCCGGAACCAACACATACAAATACACATTGCCTTGGTCTGTGAAGCCGTAATGTGCTAAAGTTGGAGGTGCAACACCGGCAACAACAGGCGTTGTTATATCAGGGTATCTAATATCTGCGAAATTTATTAGAAAACCGCCTTGAGAGCCTATCCCATCGATGGGTTCAAAATAAACGATAGCCGGCAACGCACCAGGCGGTAGCGGGTCAGCACCTTCAACAACTCCGGGAACCTCAAACTCTATCCTTAACCCTAGCCCTTCGTCCGGTTGGGCAGGCCAGCGAGGAAACTCGTTGTACTCCAGAGCGGGGCCGACAGTTGGGCGTCCGGGGGTTGGGGTAAATGGCGGACGAGTAGGGTCGTCCGGAAAACCTGCGTTCCCTCCGTCAAAATGAAGATAATGCCTGCTGTGAAATATTCTGTCTTCATAGCTAATAATTCTGTAGCGACGGTTGGCTGTATCAAAAATAGGAAAATCACCAGCGGCATCTTCTTCTATATTAGCAAAAGGTATTATGCTAATGCCACTGTTAAAATCCATGCCGTCAGGACCGGTAATACCTGTATTAAAACGTTCAATACTTACAGTTCCAACAGCTACACCAGGAGCACCGCTTGCAACGCTTCTAAGAATAAACTGATGTATATAGCCTGGTATGAAACCTTGCTGAAGTGATATAGCTTGAGCAGCAAATTGAAGTGAACCGGCAGGAGGGCCGTTAACAATAGCCCCATCGCTTAACCTAATATGATAATCCACCCCATTAGAGCGGAAAGAAAAACCTTGCCCTTCTTGAAACCTAAACGTAACCTCACCGGGACCGCCGGCAGCGGGTTCATAATATACCACTTCCCAGTTTTCGCCAGGAGGAATAGCTGCCACCTGCATCTCCAAAAATGCGTCAAGCGTGAGCATATCGTTTGGATCGGGAGCCATGTGGATATGGGAGATAGGTGCAAGCTCGCGATTGCCCGTAGTAGCATCGTAACGCCACAGCTGTGCGTACGCAACAGTGTTATCCATGTTGATCGTTAAAACATGCCTCCCCAAAGCAGTAACGGGTAGCAAAATAAATTCCAGTTCATGATATGTGCCGTGCGACCCCAAATTCCCGGTAACGGCATAAGCATGGGTGCGGAATGGCTCAAAAGCCGGGTTGTCCGAGGAAGGTCTCGGTTGAACCATCGGGGCAGGGGTAAGAGTCCCCGACTCCATTCGGTCAATCGTGCGAATCTCTAGGGTAGGTGCATTTGCAAACACCTGCATCTGCCCCGCAATCCCCGCAAAATAGCCAAAAACAAAAATGAAAACCATTAACCTTGCAATAAATCTTTTCAGCATTTTTAAAATTCCTTTCACAAGTCAAAACAACAATTATAATTCTTATGATTTCTCAAAACCAATTTCTCAAAACGTACAACCACAATTATAACATTTTTCTTTAAATTTTTCCACAATAAAAATAACACAAAATGACCAAAAATCATTAAAATTTTTGGTCATTTTGACTACATTTTTATTACAAAGGCATTACTGTTGATAATTTATAGTCACATATCCATTAATCGCCCCCAGTGACAAAGTTTCAAACCGATGTTTTGGCACCATAGCATCTATAGAAAGGTTTTCAAAATGCCTTTCATCATAGTTTAGTGAAAGAGTGTCGTTTATATGTGTTAGAGTAATTGCGGCTTTTGTTGTTTTTTTTTCGTAACCCACCTTTAGCAAAAGACTATCGTTTATCGTTTGGTTAACGTTAAGGCGGCCGTTATATGCAGTTAAGGACAGAGTTTTCGCCTTTTGGGTTGTTTCAAATGATTCAAACATTACCCCGGGGGCTGTGGAGCGGTTTTTTATGTTTTTTGCATTTTTTATATTTTTTTCCCGTTCTTCTTCCGGTAGCTCCAGTGTAATCAAATAACGAAATTTTTCGGATATATCTTTCTTAATAAGGCTATAAAACGCCTTGGCTTTTTTGTTGTCGCTATCATAATGAAAATTTAGCAGTTTTGTTGCATCATCGGCAGATATGCGCCCACTGCTAAGCATTGTCAGAATTTGCTCTTCATATTTGTCTGTTTTGTCCAATTTTTCCATATCCAACCCCTCCTCTATAAGCCGCGAGCCTATACAGGCAGCCCATAACCCTATACTTAGGCTACCAAAGAGCAAAAGTTTTTATACCACCAAAAAAAGGAGTTAGTCTGATGACTAAGCTAATAACAATAAACAAAAACAGTGAATTTATAAGGCACAAGCAATATAAATAACAATAAACAAAAACATTTAACTGTCAAACTGTGTTTTGCTATAAGCGAAAAAAGGACGTTGGTGGCAAGGGGAAAAATCCTTTGCTTGGCTATAACTCTATAAAATTTGTAAGATTTGTACGGTCTATAGCAACTTGCAATTTTGCGATAGTTTCCAAAACCCATTGCAGTTTAGCCCTACATTCTGCCTTATCGTAATTTAGAGCTGTGTATTCTATAACTCCATTCACTGTGGAGCGTCTTGTCAGCGGTTCTTTTTGGGACATTATTTCCAACGTGAATACTTGGTTGTTTAACTGAGCCATATATACAAGGCATTCACCCAACGTCATCCCAAACTCTTCCACCATTGTTGTAGCATTCGAATAATTTAGCTTGCTTCGATACTTGCGTATCTCTTCATCTAACTCATCTATCTTTTTTCTAGTCAATGCAAAATTATAACCGTTATCAAATTTATCTTTTTCGGTTTGATATGTAACTTGGTGAATTCTTTGCTCTTCTGCAATAACGTCGGTTTTTGCTTGCTCCAAAAGTTTTATCTTTTTTATAATTTCCGCATTGCATAATTTCATAACAAACACCCCCTTGTCCTCTTCAAATCAGACACATTTTTTTCGTAAGCCGCCCGTTCGGGGGTTTTCCCCGCTCGGGGTATGTATATTGTACCACAATACACGAAACCGTTTTTTTCTAAAAATCTACGCATAGGAGCGTTTTCATAATGGGTATCTACCCTTATATGGTTTACACTCTTTTTTTCGCAAATTTCCTGTATACTATGTAAAACCAGGGCAGACTTGCCCGATCCTTTTTCATTGTCGTCTACTGCTATTCGGTGTATTGTGCAATAATTTTTGTTGTCGTCGCCGCTTAGCCATTTTCCCTCTATCTCGTTATATGTGGGTTCTATATCAAAAATAACGGCTACGGTTGCCACAACCCTTTCACCATCTGCCAATACATAACCCACCCCGTTTTCTATATCTTCCAATACATCTCTTTCTTCCGGGTAACCGGTTTGCCATTGGTCTATCCCGGCGTTTTTCAAATACTCTTTGCCTTGGTTTAGTATTGCCACTATCTGCGGCACATCTGTTTTTGTGGATTCACGAAATATCATACTTCACCTCACGGGATCTTTTGTTTGGGTTTGTAACCACACTACCAATGTTGAAATATCCGCAGGGCTAACACCGCTGATTCTGCTAGCATGTCCCAAGCTATACGGACGGATTTGGTTCAGTTTTTGCCGAGCCTCTAACCGCATTCCCTGTATCGCCATATAGTCTATTTCTGGGAGTGTGCGGTTTTCCATTTTTTTAAACTGCTCCACCTGACGCATTTGGCGGCTAATATAGCCCTCGTACTTTATTTGTATATTTATCTGTTGCCCCACCTCTTTTGGGAGTGAAGGTCGTGTCGGGTCAAAGGGGGCTAACATATCGTAGTTTAGTTGAGGGCGTTTTATTAAATCCGTTAGCTTTGTTCCTGTAGCAATTGTGTGTTGCCCTTGTTTTTGTAAGTATTCGTTAAATTCCTCGCTCGGTGGAATCGTTATTTTGGCTACTCGGTCAAGCTCGCCCTCTATTTGGCTTTTTTTTGCAAGAAAAGCCCGGTAACGCTCGTTTGTTATAAGCCCCAAATCGTAACCAAGCTCGGTAAGGCGCAAATCTGCGTTGTCTTGCCGCAATATCAGGCGGTACTCCGCTCGGCTGGTCATCATGCGATAGGGTTCTTTTGTCCCTTTTGTTACTAAATCATCTATCAGAACACCGATATAACCTTGGGAACGGTCTATAATAAACGGCTCTTTGCTATCCAGGGATAGCACGGCGTTTATACCAGCCATTATCCCTTGGGCGGCGGCTTCTTCGTAGCCGCTGCTGCCGTTCATTTGCCCCGCAAAAAACAACCCCCCTATTCCCTTATGCTCCAAAGAAAGATGCAGGGTCGTCGCATCTATCGCATCGTATTCTATTGCGTAACCATACTGCAATATACGGCAATTTTCAAGCCCCGGCACACTGCTATACATCTCTTTTTGCACATCCTCCGGTAGAGATGTACTCATACCGCCAATGTACATTTCGTTTGTGTCTGTTCCCTCCGGCTCGATAAATACCTGATGCCTATCTTTATCAGCAAACCTAACAACTTTGTCTTCTATAGATGGACAGTATCTTGTCGGTGTACCCTCTATTTCCCCGCTATACATTGGTGAACGGTGTATGTTTGCCAAGATTATTTTGTGGGTTTGTTCTGTTGTATATGTTAAATAGCAGGAGATTTGCTCTTTTGGCTCCCAACCTCCGTTTGTGTTTGTGAAGGAAAACGGGGTGGGGTCCAAATCTCCGGGCTGTTCTTCCAACTTTGTGAAATCTATGCTATCCCGAGCTATACGAGCCGGGGTTCCGGTTTTGAAGCGGAACATTGCGATCCCCTTTTTTTTCAGTGCTGCACTGAGAGCCATTGAGCTTGCCGCACCGTTTGGCCCGGTATCACGGCTTATATCCCCGTGTATACAACGAGAGCGAAAATATGTGCCGCCGCAAACAACAACGGCTTTGGCTGTGTAAGTATCTCCGCTTTTTGTTACAACTCCGGTTACGCAACCGTTTTCTACCGCAATGTCTACAACTTCATCTTGCACCAGTTTCAATTTTGGCTGGGTTTGCAGTGTGGCAAGCATAGCTGCGGCATATTTATATTTATCTGCCTGAGCCCGCAAAGAGTGGACTGCGGGGCCCTTGCCTGTGTTTAGCATACGGCTTTGTATATATGTTTTGTCTATATTTTTCCCCATTTGACCGCCAAGAGCATCTATTTCCTTTACTAAATGCCCCTTGGATGTACCGCCAATGTTGGGGTTGCAGGGCATATTAGCCACTTGGTTTTTGTCCATAACAAACACAACCGTGTCTTTCCCCATACGAGCAGCAGCAAGAGCCGCTTCGCAACCCGCATGACCTGCCCCGATTATTATAATCTCTGTTTTCACCATCATTTCCCCAAGCAAAAATCCCTAAAAATTTTGTCTATGATATTCTCGCCTGTTTCCTCCCCTAGGATCTTTCCGAGGTTGGTATATGCCGCCGTTATGTCTAGGGATACAAACTCCTCGCTCTGATTCGTCTTTATGCTTTCTGCTGCTAACTCCAGCGTTTTTAACGTTTCTTGCAATATTTCTATATGACGCATATTAGCCATCGCTATCTCGCCTTTTACATCTATCTGTGGATAATAAGCCAAAATAGCGTCTTTTAATTGCTCAAGACCCTGCCCTGTTGTTGCAGATATTTCAACTATTGGCGGGCTGGCATCCGGTTTTTTCGTTAAATCTGTTTTATCGAATGGCGGCTTAACAGCCAAGTTTTTTGCCAACTCTGTTGCCAAATCTGCCACATCAAAACATTTCCCTTTGTCAGTTTTGTTGCAAATTACAATTTGTTTTTTCTCTGCCGACTGTTGTATAATATTATTATCTTGGTCGGTTAAAGGTTGGGATATATCCACAACCACCAAAGCCAAATCGGCAGATTGCAAAGCGTCATATGTGCGGGCAACACCAAGCTGCTCGACCTTGTCTTTTGTTTTGCGTATCCCTGCTGTGTCTATTATATTTAACGGTATGTGATTGATTGAAAAATGGGCAGTTATTGTATCTCTGGTGGTACCCGGCATATCTGTTACTATGGCCCTGTCTTGTTTGAGTAGGGCATTTAACAAAGAGCTTTTGCCCACATTTGGTCTACCCAATATTACTGTATTTATCCCTCTTTTTATTATATCGTACCCTTCAGACGCTTGTATAATCTCATTTAACTCACACATAGAGTGTTCAATAGTTCGCATTAGAACATCTGTGCCAACAAAGTAATCTTCCTGCGGATAGTCAATTGCTACCTCCAGGGATGCAATGCAATCAAGAAGCCCCTTTCGCAGGGCTTCTATTTTTTTGCCTAAACCGCCCCCCAGCGTGTTAAGAGCCATATTGTGAGCGGTGGCAGATGTGGCGTTTATAATATCCATAACCGCTTCGGCTTGTGTTAAATCTATACGCCCATTTAAAAAAGCCCGCTTGGTAAATTCACCAGGGGCAGCCATGGTTGCTCCTGCACTAATGGCAGTAGCAAGAACTGCCTGGCCGCTAATATGACCGCCATGGCAATTTATCTCTATTATATCTTCTTTTGTGTAGCTATTGGGGGCAAGCATCAGGGTAACCAGTACCTCGTCTATTGTTTGCCCCCGTTCTTTTATGTGTCCATAATATACTCTGTGGGTTTTTAATGGGGATTTTGTTTTGGGTACAAAAATTTTTTGTAAAATATTTAGCGCATCCGTTCCGGAGATACGCACAATAGATATAGCCCCGAAACCAACAGGAGTAGAAATGGCAACAATTGTGTTGTTTTTCATATTGGTTTTTATTTTGATTATTATATTATTATTTTGGCTCTATTATTATGTATCGGAAAGGCTCTTGACCTGCCGATCGGGTTGTAACATAACCTTCTTTTTCCAGTGCAGAGTGGATAATACGACGCTCTGCCGCCGTCATCGGCTCTAGTGTTATACTCTTGCCGGACAGCTTTACCCGCCTGCCGAGCTTAACTGCCAAATCTTCTAGGTTATCTCTGCGACGCTGGCGGTAGTTTTCAGTGTCTACTATAACATTGACATATCGGGCGCTATTTTTGTTTACTACCAAGTTTGTGATATGCTGTATTGCATCCAAAGTTTGACCTCGTTTGCCAATCAACAGACCCATATTTTCTCCGCTAAGAATCACTTTAACATTTTTGCTGCCTTCCCTTATCTCAACGTCTACTATCAAGTTCATTGCCACAGTTAGCTCTTTCAAAAAAAGACGAATAGCCGCTTTTAAATCATATTTCGGGGTTATTTTCACTTCGGCCATACGTTTTCCAATGCCAAGAAAGCCCTTAGCGCCTTCTCCCAAGACTTCTATATTTACTTGTTCAGCTGTTTTGCCCAACTGTTCAAGACCAAGCGCTATGGCCTCTTCGGCTGTGTTGGCTCTTTTTATCACGAAATCTTGATTACCCATGTGTCATGCCCCCTTTTAAAATAAATTAAAATCCTATTCTTTTTTTTCCTCTTTTTCTGCCTCTTTTTTGGCTGCAATTTTCACTAAAGCCATATGCTGGAACAGTTGGAAAAAGTTGTTGGCAACCCAGTACAAACCAACACCGGCAGGGGCAGTTATTGTAATCGCACCCATCATTACAGGCATTACATACAAAATTATTTTTTGTTGTATAGCCATTGCTGATTGGTCGCCGCCCATGTTTTGCTGTTGCCTTATCATCAGTTTGGATGTAAGAAAAGTGGAAAGAGCAGAGATAATCGGCAAAGCAACCCCAGGCAACAAAATACCAGCAGGAGCAACAAGGCTAATAGTTAAAAAATGCTCCATTATATCTTTTTGGGCAAGCAAATATACCATGTAGTCATAGTTTATATTAGGCATTACATACAACAATGTATCCCAGTCTGTCGGTGTGTATGTATTAAAAAGACGCATCAGCTCACTTTCAATACCAAAGCCTAAATACAACTGAATATTTTGTGGTAGCTTATCCAAACCGATACTGTGCGTCGCCGCTATAATGGTGTCGTAACCCGGCACCATCATAACCTGCTGAGCAATACGGCTGTACACATCTCCAAGCTGGCTAATATACATATATGGTCGCTGAAACATAGAAAAAAGCGTGATGAATATGGGCATTTGTACAAGTAAAGGTAAACAACCGCTAAGAGGATTTGCACCGCTCTCTTTGTACATTGCTTGTATTTCCATATTTTTTTGGCGGGTGCTGTCCGGATCCTTCTTACCGGCATATTTTGCGTTTATCTTGTCCATTGCAGGCTTTAGTGTACGCATTTTTTCCATGTTTTTGTGCATTTTTATAGCTAACGGCAACAATATAATACGTATTACTATGGTAAATACAATAATAGACAAACCCAGTGCCAAAGGCATGGAGAGTGCGCTCATTATATTAAAAATAAAGTCCAAAACAAAGCCCAAAACGCCGGATATTGGACCAACAATAAAACCCGGCTCCGGTTGAACCATCCTTGCAGTATTAAAAAACATTTTACCTCCGTGGCGGTGGATCGTAGCCACCTGGATTAAAAGGGTGGCAACGTGCTATCCGCCTCACCGCAAGCCAAATCCCTTTGTATCTGTGCTGTTGTATTGCTTCTTTTGCATATTGGGAACACGTGGGGTAAAACCTACACCGAGGCCCCAATATTGGGGATATAAATTTTTGATAAAAATCAATAAAAATTATAACAACTTTCATAGCAATATCCCATGTTTTTTTAGTAAATTATCTAAACTCTTTTCTATCTCTTTGTAACTGATACCTTGGGCGTTGATGCGGACAATAACAACTATGCTGTATCCCTGCTTTATGGTCAAGTTTTTGATACGCAAACACTCTTTTATTATACGTCTTATGCGGTTGCGTTTTACGCTTTTGCCCAGTTTTTTGCTTATAGATATACCAAAAAAGTTGCAACTCTCTTTGTTTGGCAACAAATACAAGACCAAATGCTTGTTAGCAAAGGACTTACCTCTGTTGTATACTTTGCTAAACTGGTAATTTTTTTTGATTGTTTGCAGTTTTGTTGATTCTGTTGATTCTAATCTTGCCCTCAACACTATGCACTTAACACCTTGCGTCCTTTAAGGCGGCGGCGACGCAACACATTCCGACCACCGGGGGTACGCATACGTTTTCTGAACCCATGCTCCCGGCTTCGCTGTTTTCTTTTTGGTTGAAAAGTTCTTTTCATTATTTGCAATCCTTTCCTGAAATCTGAAATCTTAGCAACTTTGCAATCTGTAACAAACCTGAGTAAATTGATCGGAAAGCCTCAAACTTTTTTTATCTCTTGGCTTTCTCAATACCCGCTACTTCAATTTGCATTTGCTATATTGTTATTCCTTTGTATATTTTACTAAAAATAGCGAAGCCAGTCAAGTTTTAATTTTTTGTCCTGATTTTTTTCCGTTTTTTCCTTCACGGGGATTTAGTTTAGGCGGAAATGCTGTATTGCGAAAGCGGGAGAATAGTTAGGTGGTGAATCCACTGTGGGGGCTAGTCGTTTCCAACCACTATACTGCATTTTCTCCTTGTCTTGTCCATAACGTTCGTTATATAATGTATGTACAACAATATTTTTCGGCACAAAATTTTTTCGACTTATTTTTATTAATAATAAGGGTAATCATCAAAATCAAAAGAATTAAAATTGCCATCCCCATTCATAGAGTCATTCATAGAGTCAGCCATAGAGTCTCACATAGAGTATTCGTTAGTTCGCATTAGAAACACTTATTTTTTTGCAGAAAACGCCCTTATAGCACCACTTTACCCTTCACTCACCGCCTTTTTACCCTTCAAAATTCAGCACTTAATTCACACTAATTTCGATTAAAATCATGGGCTGTTTTGCCATAAAATCAATCAAAAACATTTTGTATATATTTTGTCCTGGCTAAACTTTGGGTTTTCTTGCCGTGATTGGCTGGTTCAAAAGCAAATTAACTTTTCTGATTTAAAAAGGACAACGAAAAGTTAATTTGCTGTAAACCAATCTCAAGTGAGTTGGGGAGAAGGTTTTGGGCGTGAGAAGAAACTTTTAATACCGGTATATGATTTGTTGAATATATTAAATAAGCCGTTAGAAATGGCGTAAAAGGTAAAACGAGCTAGCCTACGGTGTTATGTTTGTGGCAATCGGCAACATAATATCGTCCATTATCCTAACAGGGGTATAGCGGTCTGTGGTAGTGCCGTCACCTAGTTGGCCCTCCCGGTTAGTACCCCAACCCCAAAGACTACCATCGGAACGTATTGCCATTGTGTGCCAAAAGCCTGCAGAAACAGCCACCACATCGTTCATTACTCTAACAGGGTTAAGGAGACGAGTGGTAGTGCCGTCACCTAGTTGGCCCTCCCAGTTATGACCCCAAGCCCAAAGGCTACCATCATAGCGTATTGCCATTGTGTAACCAAAGCCTGCAGAAACAGCCACCACATCACCCATTATTCTAAAAGGGTTAAGGCGGCCCATGGTTGTGGTAGTGCCGTCACCTAGTTGGCCCTCCCGGTTATTACCCCAACCCCAAAGACTACCATCGGAACGTATTGCCATTGTGTGACTACTGCCTGCAGAAACAGCCACCACAACATCCATTATCATAACCGGGGTATGGCGGTCTGTGGTAGTGCCGTCACCTAATTCAGCAAACTCATTAACACCCCAACCCCAAAGGCTACCATCGGAACGTATTGCCATTGTGTGACTACTGCCTGCAGAAACAGCCACCACATCATCCATTATCATAACCGGGGTATGGCGGTCTGTGGTAGTGCCGTCACCTAATTGACCAAACTCATTAAGACCCCAACCCCAAAGGCTACCATCGGAACGTATTGCCATTGTGTGAGCAAAGCCTGCAGAAACAGCCACCACATTACCCATTATCATAACCGGAGTATGGCGGTCTGTGGTAGTGCCGTCACCTAATTCACCAAACTCATTAACACCCCAACCCCAAAGGCTACCATCGGAACGTATTGCCATTGTGTGAACCAAGCCTGCAGAAACAGCCACCACATCATCCATTATCCTAACAGGGGTATGGTGGTCTGTGGTAGTGCCGTCACCTAATTCACCAAACTCATTAGCACCCCAACCCCAAAGGCTACCATCGGAACGTATTGCCATTGTGTGAACCAAGCCTGTAGAAATGGTAGACAACGCCCTTTCAACCCTGTTGCTAGCCACAACATTGCCCATTCTGCTAACAGGGTTAGAGCGGGTTGTGGTTGTACCATCGCCTAATCTGCCATATTCGTTAATCCCCTCACTTGAAGAAACGATAGGCAAATCCCCATCAACCCCGCCCCTAGCAACAAGCAGCGTTAAAACTAAAATAAAAGCCATTACAGCTGCTATAGCTGCAAATATTTTTTTGTTTTTTGTTGTATATAACTTTTCCATTTTAAAACCTCCATGCCTTATTTTGTGTCTCTTTCTCTCGCACATACTCCATAAACATATTTCAAGAGCGAGCAATATAGCGTTTCCGTTTAAACTCGCCCTCAGCCTAGGCCGAAATGCCGATAAAGCATCGCCATTTCGGCCTGCTTATAGCTAGTCCCCTTGGGTGGCGTGTTGATTAATTCAAAAAATGCTCCTGCATTTGATTCGCATTTAGCGATTTCCAAGTTAAATGACTATATCAGGCTTCGCCCGATAATTGCATCGCATTTTTCTTTATTTTTCAACACGCCCATTTCGTTAACAACCGATCGGGGGAGTTACTGTACTAAAGGATCAGCAAAGAACGGCCAAATACGCTCATTCATCATCATGTTGCCAGGCTGGCTAAACTCTATCCTAAGCACCAGCACACCTGTTATATCCACGCTGACCTCTTCTGGGTGAGAGTTTCGGTCTACCACAAATGTAGCCAGCTCTCTACCATCTCCCAAAAAAGTTATGGTAGATGGTCTAGGGTTGTTTCCTGTTGTACCATCTATTCTACCAACTGTTCCTGTTAGTGTGGTAAACTGTGCATTTAAGTTATGCTCCGACCAACTGGCACTTGGACCTCCATGGCGAGTAACGCGTACTGCATTTCCAAATGCATTACCGTGTGATAATACAGAAGCCAAATGAGGACGAAATTGTCCTTGACTTCCTTGAAACGGTGGTGCTACTTCCCACAACCCTTGCCCCACTGGGCTTCTGCCCACATACAACGTTCTGCTAGCCCCGTCCCAGCTAACCGCAACACCTAACCCATCGCTTATCACGCTAGTGGGTATAAACACACGCCCTTCCGATATAAAGGGCTCTTGGTCGTCGTAAAAACTCATACGCTGACCGTGTACAACTACAGATAACCCACCAAACACTTCTCGCATTGTTCCCTGTGGGTTTGCCCATACTATTGTAGATGTTAATAACACTACTGTGGTTAGCACACCAACTACAAAGTACTTTAGCTTTTCTTTTTTCATTGCTCTCCTCCTTATGGATTATAATAAAAAATATGTTGTTCCCACTTAATTTTTATTTTAAAAAGGGAATTTTAAAAGGGGTAAAATTAAGTGGAATAGCCATAAAAACCGTTTAGCGGTTTTTATGTTAAATGACTATACAAGTAAGATAATATCACAAAAAAAAAAAAAAACAAGAGCTATTTGAAGGTATTTGTGCACAAATCGGTTGAGTATTTTTAATGGATTGTTGTGCAATAATACCTGTTCTTGTGTGAATTTATTGGTGATTTTGCACTATTGCCGTTGTGGTTTGGGTTTAACGTATTGTCTTGCCAAGCACTATATTGCATTTTCTCCTTGTTTCGTCCATACCGTTCATTATATTCAGTACTTAATTTGCACTAATAACGAAAAGTTAATTTGCGTTAATTTGCTATATTGAGATTTTTTTAAAATTATGTTATAATCAAAAAACGAAAGAAAGGAGGGTTTTTATGGATTATTCCAAAAGTTCTAACCAACGGAAAAGAAAAGCGGCGGTTTCAAAGGCACAAAAAGCTCGTAACCGTTTTGTTACAGTTGCCTTTAGGTTTATAGTTTCTGCTATTTTGATTATTGTGTTTGCTGCCGGGGGCATTGTTCTTGGTGCATATGTAGGTATTTTGGATAGTGTGGCTCATATGGAAGGTATGCAGTTTAGAGCCACCATCGCATCTTCTATTGTGCTAGACAGACACGGACAGGAAATATGGAGCTTTAGAGCGGAAGAAGACCGCCAATTTGTACCGCTTTATCAAATGCCACTTCATTTACAGCAGGCTTTTATCGCGATAGAAGATCAGCGCTTTTTTGAACACAACGGTGTAGATGTTAGGGGTACTTTGCGTGCCATCTACGTTACCCTCACCTCAGACAGGAGCGAGGGCGGAAGTACCATTACGCAACAGCTCATAAAAAACAATATTATGGGGCTTATGTATAACACCGTGGAAACAAAACTACAAGAGCAGTTTCTTGCTCTGCGTTTGGAGAGATACCTTATAGATGAGCTGGGAAGCAAAGAAGCAGCCAAGTACCATATTTTAGAGGAATATTTGAACACCATTAACCTTGGCAGACAACTTCACGGTGTTCAGACCGCTGCCCAGTTTTATTTCAACAAAGATGTTTCTGACCTTACAATATCAGAAAGTGCGGTGCTTGCCGCTATAACACAATGGCCTGTACGCTACGATCCCATAAACAACCCGGAAAACAACAGAGTACGTCAAACAACCGTTCTTGACCGTATGCTTGCACAAGGGTTCATTACAGAAAGGGAACACGCAGAGGCCCTAGCGGACAACGTTTTTGACCGCATTAGCGAATTCCGCCTAACTCAAGTTGGTGGCGATATACGGAGCTATTTTATCGACCATCTATTCGTTACCTTGCGGGACGATTTGGTAGCGGCCGGTATCGCAAACACCCCGGCAGAGGCAGGTTGGATTATCCACAACCGCGGTCTTGTAATAGAAACTACCATGGATTCTCGCACACAGAGTATCATGGAAGAAGCGTTTTTAGACGACTCTTTTTTCCCTGGTTCATTTGAAATAACGATAGAATATCAAATCAGTTTTTCTTTGGATGGCAACATATATCACCAAGAACACCAAGGGACTGTATTTACAGCTGAACAAGTATATGAGTGGGTAGAAGCCACCAGAAATGAAGTTTTGGGAGAAAATGGCGTTCTTGTAAACGAGATTATCCACCCTACCCCCCAGCCCCAATCTGCAATGGTTGTTATGGATCACCGAACAGGACAGGTGCGCGGTATCGTGGGCGGGCGAGGAGAAAAACTTACAAACCTAGCTTTTGACCGTGCCACTGCCGGTCGCAGACACCCCGGTTCTGTATTTAAAATGGTGGCAGCATACGCCCCCGCTCTTGATTTAGGGATAGTGCAGCCTGCCTCTCAAATAAGAGATGAGCCCATCACAGTCGGAGAGTGGTCTCCTCAAAATTGGGACAATACTTTTAGAGGGCGTGTTGATTTGCGTTTTGCTGTTGCCATGTCCGGAAATGTTGCTGCTGTACATACAATGATGGAAGTTGGGGTAGATCGTGCATTTCAGTATTTGCTAGACTTCGGCTTTGATTTAGTTGACGAGCCTGACCAATGGGGTAACACAGATAGAGGACTTGCCACCGTTCTTGGCGGTCTAACACACGGTGTTACTCAGCTAGAAATGGTTGGGGCATTTGGTGCAATTGCAAACGCAGGGCAATTCATTGAACCTACGGTATACACGCGAGTGTTGGACAACGACGGAAATCTGTTGTTGGCTGCCAATCCGCAAGTGCGTCAAGTTATGCGTCCCGCTGCTGCTTACCTATTAACCAGTACAATGGAAGACGTTATAACTAGAGGTACAGGAACACCTTCCCGACTTGCTACTAACATTGCAGTGGCAGGCAAAACAGGAACATCTCAAAATGTAAACGACCTAAACTTTACAGGCTTTACACCTTACTACGTTGCCAGTATTTGGCTTGGACACGACCAGCCACGCGGGCTAGGCGGAAACCGAGGCAACTCTCACCAACGCCTGTGGGCTCATATTATGAACGAAATACATGACAGAGAAGACATATCCCACCAACCAAACTTTAACCGCCCTCCGGGGATTGTTTCGGTGACAGTTTGTGCAGATACCGGTCTGTTGCCATCACCAGGTTGCCGTACTCGCACAGATATATTTGATGAATTGCATGTACCCACCCAACGCCACACTCGCACAGCAATACTTATAGACGCTCTTACCGGATTGCCAATTACCGGCGAGACACCAATATATCGTATAACTGAAGTGTTGGTGGACATCGACCCCATAACAGGGCTACCAATGAACATTGGCGGAGAAGACGGCTTTTTTGGCGAAGGTTTTGGAAATATCACAGGCGATGAGGGTTATGGCAGTTCTAACGAATTTGAATTTCCATCATTTGATGGAGATATAGACTCTCTACCCGATTTACTGCCGACATTACCACCGGGCGCAGTACCACCGGGGGTTTTACCGCCTTCAACTTTCCCGCCCGCAGTGCCACCTCCGGGAGCGCAGCTTCCCGGAACATTACCAACAGATGCTCTGCCGGTATTACCAACATTGCCCAACGACCCCCCCGCACCTCCAACCATAGAGATGCCGCCGCTACCTTTACCAACCCTCCCGGATATTACACAACCTCCACAAGAAGATACACAAGAAATCCAAGATGAACAAGGAGAGGAACCGGAAACGGAAACAGAAACAGTTATACAAACCGGATTTGGAGCAGTACCCACTTTTACAGAAGTGGGATTCGGCAACGAAGAATCCGATGACGATGAGGAATAATTTCAGATTTCAGAAATGCGGGTTGGTTTTGATGATTTTTTTAAAAATTTCAAAAAACCAATCCGCTCTCTAAATTCAGAGGAGACGACAGTTTACAATGATAAGAACACGTTTTGCCCCAAGCCCCACCGGGTTTATGCACTTGGGTAATTTGCGCACAGCCCTTTATGCGTATTTAATAGCGAAAAATAACAACGGAGCCTTTTTACTGCGGATTGAAGACACAGACACAAGCCGTTTAGTGGAAGGTTCATTACAGTTTATATACAAAACCCTTAACCAAGCCGGCATTATCTACGATGAAGGTCCGGAAAAAGAAGGAGATTGCGGCCCCTACATACAAAGCCAAAGACGAGATATTTATCAAAAATACGCAAAAGAGCTTATAAAAAAAGGGAGAGCATATTACTGTTTTTGCCAAAAAGAGGAAAAAGGGGAAAAAGACGATAGCGAGAAAGAGCAACTAACAAACAAACAACCTTTCCGTTGCCATTGCCCGGATTCGCCAAAAAAAGCACAGATTACTGAACATTCAACACAACATTCAATAGAGGCTCCATACGTTATACGCCAGCTAATCCCGCAAGGCAGCACAACATTTATAGACACAGTTTACGGAGAAATAACCGTAAATAACGATGAACTCGAAAACCAAGTGCTTATAAAAGCGGATGGTATGCCGACCTATAATTTTGCAAATGTAGTAGACGATCACCTTATGAAAATAACTCATGTGGTGAGGGGTAGCGAGTACCTAAGCTCTACCCCAAAATACAACCTGCTCTACAACAGTTTTGGTTGGGAAATACCGGCGTATATTCACCTGCCCCTTATTTTAAACGAAAACAAAGAAAAACTTAGCAAAAGGCGAGGAGACGCCAATTTTGAAGATTTGATAGAAGAAGGCTTCCTGCCTCAAGCTGTAATAAACTATATAGCACTGTTGGGATGGGCTCCCGGTAGCAACCAAGAAATATTTACTTTACAAGAACTTGCCGAAAATTTTCATTTGGACGGCATCAGCAAATCCCCTGCGGTTTTTGACAGAGCAAAACTAACTTGGTTCAATGGCGAATATATAAAAACTTTGACACCGGAAGATTTCTACGAAATGGCACTTCCGTATTTGCAATCAAACATAAAAACACCTGTCAATCTACAAAAAGTGGCAGGATATACACAAAGCCGCGTTAACTTTGCAAAGGAAGTAACAGATTTGGTTGATTTCATCGACCAGCTACCGAATTACAGCACCGAGCTGTTCGTACACAAAAAAATGAAAACAAACCTAGAAAACTCTCTAGCTTCCCTAAACAGCATATTGCCCATTTTGGAATCTATCGACGACTTTACATATGACACGCTACACACAGCTGTTTTTGCAGAGATAGAAAGGCAAGGGGTAAAAAACTCCCTTGTGCTATGGCCCATACGGACAGCTATCAGCGGAAAACCTACATCTTTTTGCGGTGCAATAGAATTGCTCGAGCTTTTTGGCAAAGAAGAAAGTTTGAACCGCATAAAGATAGGCATACAAAAGTTGGAGGAATAGCTATATGGCCTTATTTCGTACTGCATATTTTTATATAGCTATGGTTATAGATTTGCTTATTATGGCGGCTCGCTACAACTCATTAAAAGCTCGTCAAGCATATATACCCAAAAAAGAATATGAAACATTGGTAGCACAGCGTGTTCGTAATTTTGCGAAACGCCAAATGCGTAATACAGGAGCAACGATAAATCTAGTTGGGGCGGAAAATATTCCCGACGACGGCGGTGTGCTTTTTGTGAGCAATCATCAGAGCTATTTTGATACCGGCATCTTTTTAGGTTATATAGAAACAAACCTTGGGTTCATTGCTAAAATCGAGATGAAAAAGGCTCCTGTTATTAGAAAATATATGAGCGAAATTCATTGCGTTTTTCTTGACCGGGGAAACATGCGTCAAAGCATGAAAGCAATTTTGGAAGGGATAGGGATCTTGGAAAACAATCATTCTCTGGTGATTTTTCCGGAGGGTACCCGCAACACAACAATGGACAAGTTTAAAGCCGGTAGTTTTAAACTTGCTACTAAAGCAAAAGTGCCTATTGTTCCAATAACGATAGATGGGACATCTAAAATACTGGAAAAGGGCAAAAAACTGATTCGCCCCGCTGTAGTAAATATAACAGTGCATCCGCCAATAGCTACAACAGATCTTACAAAAGAAGAAGAACAAAATCTGCACATTACAGTGCATAAGATAATAGCAGATCAACTATAAAGCTAAATGGAGATACCCACACGTGAATGCTATAATAGATTTTCTATCAGAAACAGAACCGTTAATGGACAATATCCACGATTTGTCCTACGATGCCGCTACACAATTATACAAAAATTTGGACAAACATGTAAAATCCATACCAACCCCAATAAAAGAACAAACCC
>WRKF01000163.1 GCA_009778165.1 Defluviitaleaceae bacterium | reverse complement strand
TGAAATTAAATATTAGTCATAACTTTACAATTGAAGATATTCATAAAATACGTGAATATAACTACGAAGTAACTAAAAATATGAGTTTAGAAGAACGCAATAATTATTACAAAGCACGAGCAAAGAAAGCACTCGAAACAATGGCGTTGCTAAAAAAACAGATGGCTTGATTAATGGTCATGTCATAGATAAGATTAAACGCTAAAACCTAACCTCGATAAAAACCTCGAAAAACGGGGTCAAGGGGCTAGCCCCTTGCGGGGTGTGGTGCGTTACTCAATGGTTTTATGACACACCCAAATTTTTTCTGTCGTTTTTCTGCCGAATGTTTAAGTGAACGGTGAAGTTTATAGACCTGAAAGGCATATCAGACATTTTTCCCTTGTTTCGTTACAGGGAAAAATGTATAATGGGGTTGGCTTCCAATCATAGAATATTTTCGGATTTTTCTATTTTTTCTGATATAAAGTATCACATAGAGTCTCGCATAAAGTCAGCCATAGAGTCTCACATCGGGAGTTTCATAGTTCGCATTAGAACGGACTTTTTTTACACCAAAAACCCCCTTATTGCACTGTTTTCTCTCTTGAACTCCATATTTTGCCCCCGTGCTATACACTTAGAAAACACTACCATACCCTACGAAATTCCGGTAGCTGTTTAGACACTCTTCCAAATTATCTGTATTTACACCACCTCTGCCATCAGATGAATGAATAAACCGCCCATCCCCCATATATATCCCAACATGGCCCTTCCAAAAAACGAGATCGGCTTTTTGTAAACTCTCTTTATCTATTTTTTTTACGGAAAAATCCTCTTTTATAACAGCATCTCTGTAAATTATTATACCATTTGCCAAATAGCACATAAATGATAAACCGGAGCAATCGATACCCATGTGGGTTTTGCCGCCCCAGCGGTACTGCACTCCCGTATATTTTAGTGCCGTGTCTACTATATTTTTACGCAAATCTTTTTCGTTATATTCGTGCGGTAGGGAGAAAGTCGGTGGGATAAGGGGTTTTAAAAATTGTTTGCGTGTGTATCCTTCTTTACCACAGCTCATTTGAATTTTGCAATATTTTTCCCCTTCTTTTAATACGTGTACATATGACTCTTTTGGTAAAGTGGCAATTGCACGGTGTTCTACTGTTTCCCCAAGAGAAATATCTGCAAGCTGTTGTGTTACAACGTGAGTGGGGATAAAATGGGCATCTTTTGCTACATTTGCCTTTTCTAAATATCCTTTATAATTGTAAAACGTTTTAATGTGATAAAAATCTCGTTGTTCATCTAAAATTGTTATGGGCCAACCGTGCAATACCTCATCTGTCAAGGATGCAGTATTGTCCGGTGTATCGTACAAATTGGCTATCGGAGCCGTTATTGCTGAAATCATTTATTTTATCCTCATATGAAAGTCTAATAACTTGATAAACATGGTTCATACTACCACAAGTCTTTTTTTGTGTCAAATGCTATACAATTCCCACAATCCCAACGTACTTTTATCTATATTTTCTGCAAATTGGCACAATTTAATATTTTGTGGTATAATAGTTAAAAAGGGGTGTATTGTATGATTAACAAAGAACGTATAATAATTATGACAAAACTTGCCATATACGATAAAACCTATGGCGAAGAAGATAAGAGGGCAAACGGTTTGTTTTACCGAGATTATGTTTATAGACGCAACTTTGCGTTCAGATTCTTTGCTCTTGTTGGTACTCTCATACCAATCGCCATATATATCGTTATAACAGTCCTTAGCGAGGATATGGATTTTTTGGGATTTGACTATATACAATTTGGTATAAATACTGCTATAATTATTGCTGTTGTATTAGGTGTGTACACTTTTGTTGGCACAAGGATCGCAACGGAAGAATATACCAAAATAAAACTTAGGCTTCAAGAATACTTTTCTCTTATTGCTAAATTAGAAGAGTTGGATGATGAATCGGCTCACGACGAATATGATGAATACGAGGATTTTTAATAAATGAATATTATTGACATACGCGACAACGTACTTAACTTTGCAAGAAAATACGAGATGATTTTGGCTTTTGGCCTAAAATTTATTGCAGGGTTGATTATTTATAGCACAATAAACAATATTGGCCACTACAACCAAGCATTTGCACTTATTGCCAACTTGGGTCTTTTGTTTAGCATTTTTATGGGGATCTTGTTTGCCATACTGCCCTTAAACGCCAATTATCTTATTATGGTACTGTTTACCACTATACAGTTTACTAATCAGCTGGAAATTGCATTTATTGTTTTTCTTGGGCTTTTGACCACATTTTTGTTTTACGGCCACTTCGGAAAAAAAGAAAATGTTTTGATAATTGCTCTAATTATGGGTTTTAATTTTAACATGCCATTTATTGTCCCTATCATAGCAGGGCTTTATTTTGGGCTTACAAGCATTATACCCTTGTCTATTGGGGCTTTTATATGGAGCTACGGCCAAATGATACTGGGCTTTATAGATTATGGATATGAGGAGGCAGAGGAGGCCGCCGCTCTGCTAGACATAGAGATAGACGATTTGTTGGCTACGATAATGGAGATATACCAGAGCTTTGTGACAGGCGGTGATGCCATACAAAACTGGCTCGTGGTTACAATCGCCATGTTTGCACCATTTATCTTTGTTTATATAATCTCCCGCCTTAGCATAAACTACGCAAAGGAGCTTTCTATTATCCTAGGTACTGTACTCGGTGTATCCACATTTATATTTGCATCGTTTTTTGTGGATCTTGGTTTTGGGATAGTTTCCATATTGATTTTTGCTGTTTTGGGCGGTTTGCTGCTATATCTGTACAACTTTTTTAATGTGGCGCTGGACTACCGCCATGCCCAGCGTGTGGAGTTTCAAGACGAGGAATATTATTACTACGTAAAACTTATTCCAAAAAAACGCCCCGTAGTATCTCACAAAAAATCTAACATCAAACAACAAGTTAGACAACAACAAGAAGATAGAGCAAATATCTATGAGGAATACGAACGAGAGTACGAAAAACCGGATACATTAAAAAGGCCTCAAAAGCAAGATATTCCGGAAAGGCTACCAAGGCAGAGAGGTTCACAAAGGTTGGCGATTGATAGTCAATCAACTCAAACACAAAGGGGTTCTAGGAGTTCCCCAAGGAGGGATTAGTCTGACACATGAACACAAACACATTTTTTATATGGGAGCTTAACCCACTTTCTACAATATCTATACTAGATTTTATAGATATTGCCATTATCGCTTTTATTATTTACAGATTAACCAGATGGTTGTTAACAACAAAAGCCCGCAGTCTACTGAAAGGGATTATTGTTATTTTAATAGTTTGGGGTCTCAGTTTTGTGTTGGGTTTTACAGCTATTTTTTGGCTTGTGAACAGCTTTTTTAGCATTGGTGTTATTGCTATGATAATTGTGTTTCAACCGGAGCTTAGGCGTGTGTTAGAAGAGCTTGGGCGCGGCAAATTTGCGCCGCATTTCCTGAAGGGGGAAGAGGGACTTTTTGTGAGTGCAACAAAAGAGATTGTGGAAGCCTCGGAAAGTCTAGCAAATGAAAGCACTGGTGCATTGATTATAATAGAAGCCGAAGTGTCTTTGGGAGAGCTTAGCCGTACAGGGGTGGAGTTAGATGCTGTTATTAGCAAACAACTCCTAATGAATATTTTTGAAAACAACGCTCCTTTGCATGACGGAGCTGTAATTATACGCAAAGACCGTATAGTAGCTGCTTCCTGCATTTTGCCCTTAACCGAAACAGAGATAGGGCGAGAGTTGGGTACCCGCCACCGAGCCGCAGTCGGTGTCAGCGAGGCTTATGATTGTTTGGCAATAGTAGTTTCTGAAGAAACTTCAAAAATAAGCATTGCACGAGGCGGCAAATTATCTAAAAATATAAACAAAGAAAATTTGCAACGTGTACTGCTATCCGGTGTAAAACCCGGCAATAGTAAAAAGCTAATATTATGGAAAGGAGACAACAAATAAATGAAAATAAAAAACTTGCTAACTATGCTAGAAGCATGTTTATTCCGAAATCTAAAGTGGAAGGCTTTTGCTGTGATTTCCGCTCTATCTTTGTGGATGCTTGCGTCTTGGCAAGCGGATCCCCCGATAGAATCGCCGTTTGTTCGCACACTGGAACTGCACAACATGGATCACTTGACCCAGAGCAATATAATAATATTAAATGAGCAGGCATTGCGTAACACACAAATTGTTGTTCAAGCTAACCATTTACAGAGTGTTGCTATATCTCCGGAGGAGGTTTTTCCTTTTGTCGATTTAAGCAATATAGTAATCCCGCAAGATTTTACCACTCCTGTTTCTATTAGTGTACCGGTAGAGGCACAGGTTATATCTCCCATTGTGCAGGGGGGATATGTGCTAACCCCTGCCACCGATAATGTTAATATTAATTTGGACATATTGGAAAACCAACAATATTCCCTTGAGCCTTTAATTACCCAAAGCCCACCGGAAAATTTTAGTGCGGGTGTTATAACCTCCTTTCCTCAAACAATAACCGTTACGGGGCCAAGAAGCCAATTAAGCAACGTGTACCGTGTTGTTGCAAATATTAGCTTATATGGAATACAAGAGGAAACAAACTTTGTTTCCCAGGTGGTAGTGCTTGATCGAGAAGATAATGATATAACAAACAACTTTAATTTGTTGCCTGGAACAGTTAGTGTAACCGTTCCCATAAATGCTTTAACGAGCGTACCGGTAATAGCACCGGAAATTGTTGGGATGAACGCCATCCCGCCGGGCTTCGTTTATAACGGCTTTACCCTCAGCGCAAACAGCGTTCAAGTAATGGGAGATGCCGCTGTGGTGGCAGATATTGGGCAAATATTCCTTGAAACCCTGGATATTTCCGGCTTTACACAGTCACAAACGATAACTGTAGATATTCGTGACTTTTTAAGCGATGTAACCGTATATAGCAATCCGGAGATTTCTATATTTATAGATATTTCAGCAATAATAGTTGAGCCTGACCCATTGCCAACAACTACTGTTCATCTGCCCAGTAGCCAAATAAACGTTGTCGGTGGCATGGCTGTCGGAGTTCATTTGCAAGAATATATAGAACTAACTATAGCAGGAGATGGAGCAGACATAGATATTGCCGCAATAACAGGCACATTGAATATATATAATCTTGCTCCCGGGGTTCATGAGCTGGAGGTAGCGATAACTCTACCCCAAGGAGAGTTGGTTTATCCAGCCATTGCAACTGTTACAATAGAAACAGACGAGGACAATTATTATGATTAAATTTGGAACAGATGGTGTGCGTGGCGTAGCCAATACAGAGTTGACTCCCCAGCTTGCTTTTGAGCTGGGGCGTGCCGGTGCATATGTTTTAAAAAGCACAGGCACAGCAGATATTCTAGTAGGGAAAGACACTCGTATTTCTTCTGATATGCTAGAGGCTGCCCTTGTGTCCGGCATTTGCTCTGTTGGCGGCAATGCTCACCTGGCGGGGTTTATACCTACCCCCGCCATTGCGACTTTAGTGAAAAAATATGGTATGGCAGCAGGAGTTATGATAAGTGCTTCTCACAACCCTGTGGAAGATAATGGGATAAAGTTTTTTAATAGCATAGGTTATAAATTAGACGATACACTGGAAAAAGAGATAGAAGACATACTAAACAACCGTACTGCTTTGCCGCAACCAACAGGGGCAGATGTGGGCCGTATACAGTCGGTGCAAACAGCGGTTGACGACTACACAGCATTTTTAAAACAAATAATGGGAAACATTTCCCTCAAAGGCTTAAAAGTTGGTATAGACTGTGCCAATGGTGCGACGTATAGTGTTGCGCCAAGGATTATGGAACAGCTAAATGCAACACTTTTCCCCATACACATTACCCCCACCGGTACAAATATAAACGAAAACTGCGGCTCTACACACATGAACAGCATTGCAGAGCATGTCAAGAAAAACAAGCTAGATATCGGCATCGCTTTTGATGGAGATGGCGACCGTTGTTTAATGGTGGATGCCAAGGGCAATGTGTTGTGTGGCGACAGTTTAATGAGTATTTGCGGTAATGTCCTAAAAGAGGAAGGGAGGTTAAATAAAAACACAATAGTTGCCACAACAATGAGTAATCTTGGATTACGAAAAATGGGTGAAAAGATGGGGATAGAAATAATAGAAACAAATGTTGGGGATCGCTATGTGTTGGAGGCAATGATTGCCGGTGGTTATAATTTTGGCGGAGAACAGAGTGGCCACTTTATTTTCCTTGACTATACAACAACGGGAGATGGCCTTTTGACTGCATTGCAAATCCTGAAATTTATGGTGCAAAAAAATACCACCCTTCACCAGCTAAACACCTATATGAAAAAATATCCCCAGGTGCTTGTAAATGCAACAGTCAAAAATGAGGTAAAGGGAAGCTATAACCAAAATCCGGTAATTGCTCAGGCAATAACAGCTACCGAAGCCTTGTTTGCCGAAAACGGTCGTGTTCTTATAAGACCCTCCGGCACAGAACCGTTAATACGCATAATGATAGAAGGGACAGATATGGCAGTGTTGGAAAAAGAAGCCAATAATTTAAAGGCGATAATAGAAAAGGAGTTACACGAATGAGCAAAATAGGCATAATAGGTGCAATGCCAGAAGAGATAGAAATTTTACAAAAAAAGCTGGAAAATGTGAGTGAAAGCCAAAATGCCGGTTGGACGTATTACCATGGCCAAATGCACGGCAAAAAAGTTGTGCTTGTTAAGTGTGGTGTTGGCAAGGTAAATGCCGCCATTGTAACCCATCATCTAATAAACAATTTGGGTGCTAGCGTTGTAATAAACAGCGGGGTGGCAGGAGCTGTGGACAGCAGCCTAAACATAGGCGACATAGTAATTTCTGAAGATGCTGTTCACCATGATATGGATGCAACAGGCTTTGGGTACGCCCCGGGGCAAATACCCCAGTTCAAAACAATAGCTTTTGCCGCCAACCCCCTATTGGTAAAAATAGCGTCAACTGAACCAAATACAAAAGTGGGGCGAGTAGCCAGCGGTGACCAATTTGTGACAGATAAAGCAATAAAAGAAAAGATACGCGACCATTTTGAGGCTTTGTGTGTAGAAATGGAAGGTGCGGCAATTGCGCAGGTGTGTTATCTGCACAGCACCCCCTTTGTTATTATACGTTCAATATCCGACAAAGCTGACGGAGAAGCAGTTTCCGATTTCAGTGAAAACCTATACAAATCTATTGACGCATACACAGCAATAGTAGAAAAAATTATAAGAGAGGTGCCAGATGAACTATAGAGAAAACATTTCCCTAAACGATGTAATGGTAAACAGAGAAGTTAAGGCATACATAGACCGAGTAGATAGCGTTATGGATATAATGGGCTACAGCGATCATTCGGGGGCTCACACAAAGCTAGTAGCAGAAACATCTGCAAAAATTTTAAAAACATTTGGCTACGATGAAAGAACGATAGAGTTGGCTCGTATAGCAGGGTATACCCACGATATTGGCAATGCGGTAAATAGGAATCTCCACGCGCAAACAGGGGCAGTTATTATGTTTGAAATGTTAACCAGAATGCACATGCCTCCGGAGGAAGTAGGGCTTGTAATATCCGCAATAGGGCACCACGATGAAGGAGATGGATTGCCCGTCAGCCCCATATCTGCTGCCCTAATAATAGCAGACAAAGCCGATGTGCGCCGTAGCCGTGTAAAAAACACCGATGTCACCTCTTTTGACATACACGACAGAGTTAACTATGCAGCTGAAAAGTCCGATTTGGAAGTAGTAGCAGAAACAAAAGATATTAACCTACGCCTTACAATAGATTTGAACATGTGTACCGTGGCTGATTATTTTGAAATATTTTTGGGCCGTATGGTAATGAGTTCAAGGGCCTCTGCTTTTTTGGGCGGGCATTTTCATTTGTTTATAAATGATACAAAACTGCTGTAGAGTTCGGGAAGAACCCCAATTCCTAGTAAGCGACAGCAATTCAAAATTTAACCGTATAAGGTTGTAATGTTGGTTTAAAGGTTTAAAAAAAGGATGACTAGAGAATAAAGTAAAAAACAAGGAGAACACACTAAATGAACCCATCGCAAAACAACCCAACCATGCCCTGCCCCATATGCCGACAGCAGGCAGAGCTAAACACCCCCTATACCTACGAATTTGAAAACAAAGTATTTGCAACAAAAGAAGACGCAAGCAACCGATTAAATCCATCGGCAAAACCGCACAAAAGATATTATAAGATGCAGCAAAGTTATAGTAGACTGCAACGAAACCATGTACGCTTACACGCAGAATATCAAGAAACAAAAAAGTATATTAACAACCAAAATAATGAAATGGAGAAACTAAAAAAGCAGATACATCAACTAAACGCAGAACACCAAAAAACAAAAAAGCAAATAACAACAATCTTAAAACAATTAGACAAAAAACCTAAAGAGAATTCGCATAGGCTACAAGCACCACAAATAGGAAGCCTCATCCCCTTTGCAGGGTATATCTGGCAAGTTTTAGATATACAGAATGGGCAAGTTCTGCTGCTAAGTGAGTTGGTGATTGAGAAACGAGTCTATCACAAAGACCGAGAGGATATAACTTGGGAGAATTGTAGTTTACGCCATTATTTGAACAACAACTTCTACAACAAACTGTCGGCCGCAGAGAAAAGGCGAGTAGTCCAAAGAACCATCACAAATCATGATAACCCTTGGCTTGGAATAAAGGGTGGAAGCAAGACAACAGACAATGTTTTTCTGCTTAGCATTGATGAGCTTGTACACTATTTTTGTGATAGTGAGCAACTTAAAAACGGAAAGCTCAATGAAAATCCAGGTGATGATCATGTGATAGACGATCAATTTAACAAAAAGCGTATAGCAAAAGACATCGGTGGAAGGGCAGGCTGGTGGTGGCTACGGTCGCCCGGTTACGTTAGTAGCGGTGCCGCATCTGTCAACAATGATGGTCTTGTCCGTCTTAGTGGTAACTATGTCAACAACGTCTCCGGCGGTGTTCGTCCCGCTTTGTGGTTAAATCTGTAATCTGCTTTCCCACAAGTTTCGCACTTTTATTACTTTCAAAATGGGCAACCGTCAGTGAAAGTAATAAAAGTGCTATATCTTTTAGCTAGGGTTCACCTTCCCCCCTTTTCACTTGCTGATAGCGAGAAGGGGAGAGGGTGAATATTTCCGAATATTTCATATTCCATCTATCTTTAGTTGTGCAGAATCGTCTAATATACGTTTGCGAGCAACCTCAACATAATTGCTATCAATTTCAATTCCAATATAGTGCCGATTTTGCCTAAATGCTGCCAAACAAGTGGTGCCGGAGCCGGCAAAAGGGTCGATAATTACAGCATTCTTTTGTGTGGTAAGAGAAACGAGGCACTCCATAAGTTTGAGCGGTTTTTGCGTTTCGTGTAACCCACGGTCGTTTTTTTCATGCGGGAAATACAACACATTAGAATGTGTGGGATTATTAAGACCTTTATTACCAAACATTAAAAGTGCTTGTTCACTCCAAGCACCGACCCCGTACTCCAACACATTATCAGCAATTGTTCCGCCCGTCTTATAGGGTTTTTGAAACCATAAAACAGGCTCAAACACAGGACGCAAATTGGCAACCCGCCAACCATCCCAAGCTTCTGCCTGTTTAAGGTCGCCACGGCGTTTGTATATTTCAGAGATTCTTTGTGCACGGTGCGGAGCAGTGTTTTTTTGCCAAGCTAACATATCTTTAAAGGTAAAACCTGCATTTTCTAAAGCAACTGTACATCTGTGAGCCAAACGGCGCCCGGCAAAAACAAGGCAAGAAGAGCCGGGTTTTAATACCCTCAACCACTCTCCAGCCCAAGTTTCACACCACTCTTGATATTCAAGGGGTATTTTTTTATCTGCGGCACTCCAGCCATTTAGCGGCTTGCCACGGCGTTTGAACAATGCACCGCCCATGGTTTGGGCAACAGATGATCCGCCAAGTGCTGAATTTGTATTATTATGCAGCACATCCCATTCATCATGGTTTATTCCATATGGAATATCAGAAATGATGGCGTGTGCATATTCATTAGGTATCGTTTTTAAAATTTCGGTAGAATTCCCGCATATTATACTGTCAATCAACGGCTAATCCTCTTTATGTATAGGTCTATTTGTTGCATTTTTTCAACAATTTTCTTATTCTTTATTAGTTCATCAATTGCTTGTTTGCGAGAGTACGTTTCAATAGTTTTTCTTTCGGTTTCCCAGTATGCTTTTTCTGTAGTTGCCCTATCTTTGAACTTTACAATACAATTATCCAACAGTTTACCAAAATCGCTCTGTGATGCTCCAGCTAACAAAACACAAGCCGCATCAAATTCACGAATAAAAGAAACGTTCTTTTTATAAACAAGTGTTGTTTTTGCTTTAAATTCCCCGAAATTCCACAGCACCGATAAGTCAATGCACTCATTTTCTTTTATTTTGTGTTTCAGCAAAAAAAGAATATGCTCCCAACTAAAAAGACAAACATTATTATCGACAGACTGGGCATAAATTTGACTTTGTCTTTGAGGATATTGGAAATACGGAGAACATAGTACTGCATAATTTTCGTCTTTTCTCCAATCCGACAAGGATTTAACCTTAAAATCTTTTTGATTTTTAGCCGTTCTACTCAATCTAAAAGCCTTGGCATCTGCAACCAAAGTATAATTGTGAAACATTGATTTTGCAATAACATCTGCACTATTCGCCCTTTCGGTTAAAACTTTCGATTTTAGCCCCAATTCTCGAAAGGCACGTGAAAGAACAGCATCCGAAACTTTAGAAAACAACTTTTCCTCTGTAGAGTCATGAGCAATAGACTCCGGTATGGCACCGATTTGCAAGACAATATCTTCAAAGTCATCTGCGTTCGACACAAAGTTATCTAGTTTTTCGCTTGCAACCGAAAAATCATCGTTAGCATAATCTATAACAAGCGAAACTAATTTTTGAAACATTAAATACTCCTCTAAAATAAAGGGGGTAACTTATCCTCCCCCCTTTTCACTTACTGAGAGCGAGAAGGGGGAGGCGTTTTCTACGTCTTAAAATACGCACAAGTTCACGCAAAATTGTTACTTGGCAATTAAGCTCCTCTTGGGAGGTTGCCTCTGCAACCTGCATTGTCCCTTGTTCTGTAATCCTACAAGCACCTCTTTCTTCGCTTGTAACTCACAACCCAAAATGTTTTGAGATTTAAGATTATTATAGCACAGATTTGAGATAGGTTCAATGACTTTTGCGGAATTTTGTCGAAACAGAAATTTTCCCTTGGTTTTTCCGAATATTCGTGCTATAATAAAGATGTCCGTTAGGGCAATAAAATTGTTGCCCTAACTTGATGGCTGGAGATAAGATATGAAATGTAAAATATATTTGGATAACTGTTGCTTTAACAGACCCTATGATGACCAAACTCAATTAAAGATTGAACTTGAAAAAAGGGCGAAACTGCGGATTCAAGAGATGATTGTCGCCGGTCGGTTGGAACTTGTAGCGTCGTATATTTTGGAGTTTGAAAATGATGACAACCCCTATGCTGAGAGAAGATTCGTTATAGAGAACTTTCTAAAATATGCCACTCTCAATATGGATGAGAGCGACGAGGTATTGAATATTGCTAATGCAGTAAAAGACCGAGGGCTAAAAACAAAGGACGCACTGCATGTTGCCTGTGCAATAATCGCCAAATGTGATTACCTTATCACGACAGACGCTAGATTTTTGAAATTTACTGATAGCAGAATTAGAATAATAAGCCCAATTGAATTTATTATTGAAACGGAGGAGTCGTAAATGAACGATACAGTATTAAAGCAATCCATAATAAAGCACTTGATAGACAATTTTGGCCATGTACACACAGAACGTTTTATTGCCTTAATTATTAAAGAGCCGTTTGACTATACAAAATGGCAGGAGAGTTTATATGAAAATCTAAGTGTTGAAGAATTATCACAAAAAGCGATGGAGCATCGAAAAATGAAGAAATTACAGTAGATTTTAAGGGCCAAGTCAAGGGGCGTGAATTATGCCACAAGCAAAAAAAATCCAATCGGTTTCCCACAAGCTAAACTAATTTTTCAAACAATAAAAAGGGGGCTGTATTCTGCCCCCCAGGGTGTTCTTATATCTTAAAATAAGCCACAAGCTCACGCAAAATTGTTGCTTGGGAATTAAGCTCTTGGGAAGTTGCCGCAGATTCTTCAGATGCAGCCGTGTTCCTCTGTGTAACTTGAGCTATTTTATTAATAACCTCAACTAACCGGCTAATAGCCTCTGCTTGCTCTTGCGAAGAGGCGGAAATGCCGTTAACAATCCCCAAAACCTCATTGGCATTACTAACTATTGCATCTAGCGTTTTTGCTGTAGACTCTGCAAGATTGCTCCCAACTTCTACCCGGTCAATAGAGCTTTCTATAAGCCCTGTGGTTTCCACTGCGGCTGTTTGGCTACGTGCCGCCAGCTCCCGTACCTCTTCTGCTACCACCGCAAACCCTTTGCCGTGTTCGGCAGCTCTTGCCGCTTCTACCGCTGCGTTAAGAGCAAGCAAATTGGTCTGAAAAGCTATGTCTTGGATTACTTTTATAATACGGAATATGCTATCACTGGATTCTCTCATATGGAGCATGGCTTCGAGCAATTGTTTCATTGCGTTGTTGCCGTCTTGAGCAGTATTAGTAGATTTTATGAAAAGATCGTTGGCTTCTTTGGCGTTACCGGCATTGAGTCTGGTTTGCTGATTAATCATTTCCACAGATGCGTTGAGCTGTTCAATAGAGGTTGATTGATCTGTTGCTCCCTCTGCCAAACTCATAGAATTTTCAGAGATCTGTGTGGCACCTGCCAACACTTGCTCCGAAGCAGCACTAATCTGTTCCATCGTCGTATGGAGCGTACTACCGATATGATTGACGGATTCTCTAATAACTTTAAACTCGCCGGGATATTCTTGTGTTATTCGCACAGTTAAATCCCCTTCAGCAATTGCAGAAAGTGTTTTGCCAATCTCTTGAACCATACCTTCCAGTCCTCTAAAACTGCGGTTAACTGCAGATGTAATTGTCAAAAAATCACCTACATAGTTGCCTTCTGCTTTTTTATCAAAAGTACCGTTATCTAGGTTTAGCACAGCTTCTTTTATTTCTGTCAAGGGGGTATCTACAGCTTCTGCTATAGAATTTAGACCTTTAATAATTTTTTGCCAATCCCCTTGATAACCAGAGTCGTCTATGTGAAACTTCATGTTGCCATTTACCGCAACAGCTTCTATCATAGAGTTTATACCATTACTAACACTTGCCAAATTTGCTAATAGCTCATCTACAATCAAGTTAGTTTCAGCTTTTTTCCCCGGCATTTGTTTGATTTGTACATCAAACTCACCATTGCCAATCTTTTTCAAAAGATACATAAGCACTTTTATATCGTCTTGTAATGTATCGGCAATATTATTAATACCTAGGGCAATCTCTCTATATTCACCTTGGTATTTGTCCGCAACCATCCTAAAGTCGATATCGCCTTTTGCACCATACTCGTGTGAAAACTGCACCAGATCATCTACAATACTTTTCACAGTATCTATCAAATCGTAAATATCGCTTGTTAACACACCTATCTCGTCTTTGCCTAAATTTGATCTGTTTATATTTACGCTAAAATTCCCAGCGGAAACATTAGTAACTTTTTTCACTAAAGTGCTTATTGGGGCAATTTTTTTGTTTATAAGAACGAGTGCAAATATGCTACCAATACCTAACAAAAGGACAGAAACCATAGATATTGTGTCAAATATGTCGGTTAGAGCATTCACTTGATTCAGTTCCGTTTCAACACGAAGCACAACGGAATCCCTAACTTGATCCATAAAGTCGTCCAACTCAATAAATGTTTGGCTGTACACCTCATTATGCAGGAGTGCTACTGCCGCAGACCAGTCTGTATGTACCAGTAGCATTCCTTCATCATTAGCATCAATAAAAAAGAGATAGTTTGCATACATCCTCTCTATTAGTTCAATTTCCTCCGGGGTTGCTCCACCCATGTCCAAAAAGCTGTTCTTGCCATAGACAAAACGTTCCCTGGCAAGCTCTATCCTGTATCGCTCATAGTAGTGGTTATGCATGGTAACAACATAGTTGTGTGACAAATAAAACAACCTATACACAGTCAACTGCATGTCTTCAATTGCCAATTGGTATGTTATGCGTTCTTCATAAAGCATCCTTGTGCTATTATTAAACCCTTGCGAAAAAATAGCGGATGAAACTGCAATAACAGCAAGAACAGCAATAAAAACTATCATAGCTCTTACTAAATGTATTATTTTCATGTTGTGTAAGCTAAAACGCTTCCTCCGTAGGTCATTGCCCCGCTCCCCCACACGGTTTCGGGGGGAGGGGCAGATTGGGTTCGTTGATTACCAAACAAAGTTAACCATCCTTTCAGAATAGTCTCTAACCAAGTCTTCTCGCATATAGTCAATAAAACGGTTTATTAATGCGGCAGCTTCGGACTTTGTTATTAAATCGCGGGGCCGAAAGTTTCCGTTGGCATCCCCTGCTATTAATCCCAATTCCAAAGCGGCAGCCATCTCCCTTGCCGCCCAACCGGATATTTGTAAGCTGTCGTTCAGTGAGGTTATGGGGATCGGGTTTGGCACTACGTTTTCCAAGCCCAGTCCACGTATAAGTGTCGCTACAGCCTCTTCTCGGCTAATAGGCACATCTATGTGGAAATTCCCGTCTACACGACCGTGAACCAACCCTGCGTTATGCCCTGCAATAATATAGGCATATTCCGGTCTTTCCCTAAGCACATCCGGAAAAACAATGCGTTGGGTGCGGTTAAAAATCCCCAAAGGCTGTATTATAGGTACCTCAATACGCAACGCCCTAACAAGAGCCTGAGTAAACTCTCCCCTTGTCATCGCTTGGTTTGGCACAAAATGAGCAACCGACCCCGACAATATTTGTTGTGCAAACAATCGGCTTATATCCTGCTCGGCAAAATGCCCCTGCAATATGCTCATATCAGAAGCCGGCAACATTTCATGGGTGGTGTGGGTTTGTATATTAAAACTTCCGCTTGTCGGGATAAAGTGGGCAGGTTGCGGAACCACAAAGATGTCGTAAGCTGCAACACTGTGGTTCGACATCAGATGCATGTAGTTTCCTGCAAAACTTATGGCGGTGGGTGTTGTTGCCTGATACATCAGCGATGTTGTTACACTAACGCTAGGGCGGATTTGATAGCTCATTTGCCAGTCAGCTGCCATTACCCAAACATCCAGGCTTTGGGTTTCTGTGCTGGAATATGGGCTGTCGAAACCGTATATATGCCCTGTCGCTTCTACCACCACTGTTTCGTCGGTGTCCCCTATAAAATATACGGCACGCTTACTAAGTAACCCTCGATAAAACATTATACCCGGGTTATGGTCTTCTATTATGCTAATTACAAAAAAACTCTGGTCAAAGTCTAACGTGAAAAGGGTACCGTCTACAAGTATTACTTCTGCCCAATCTGTAGCGTTGTAGTTTTTTATAACCTGGTTGCCTTCTCTTCGCCATTGTACAGTGTATACAATATCACGAAATATTTCTGTATCGCCTGTTGTGGGACCCGCCACTACGGTGTTTGTTACTGCAAAAGTACCATAAGGAGCAGCGGTAACCCCCGCCCCTTGGGCTACTAACAGTATCCCATCAAACCGAGATGGCTCACCGCTCAAAAACACCATCTCGCTGTATTCGTATTCTCCTGCAACGTTGCGTCTTCCGTTTAATGCGGGGTCTAACAAACGGGCGGTTATTGTGGGCATTCGCAACCCTTCCGATATCCCGCCAAAAAAACCCATCGTGCCGGCTCCCGCAAACACCGTTACAGGAGTCATAGATATTACTAGAGTTGCACATATTACTTTTTTAATGAAATTTCTCATAATGGCAATTCCTCCACCTTTACTGCCCTACTAACACTATATAACCAGGTATTACCATGCCTGCTGTCATCTCATCCGGAAAGTTGAATGTAAGAACGGTTATTTGATCCCCGGGCTGTATATCTCTAGGTTGGGCAACTTGGCTGTTTCGTACAATTAACGTGTTTGGGTGCAGAGTAATACCCATGGTTGGGTTAACGTTACTGATGTTGCGCCATTCGTGGGTTGGGTCAACATCCGGGCTGTACAGGAACTGTGCATCCCGCAAACCTATAACATCTTCCTCTGCTTGGAACACCGTACCCCGCACGGCTCTGTTTCCAAATGGTGCATCTATAACATGAGTTGCCATTGCTCCATCGTACACAATTGTGAACACTTGATCCACAACGGTATCTGCGGTAAAGCCAATAAATGTTTCAGATGACACCCATCCACCCTCGTTCAAAAACAGTGTGTTTGGATTAATGGTAAATATACGTTCTACCGGAGTAAACATCCATTCATAACCCTGCAATGTTGCCATGGATTGTACCGTAAAACTGTGTCCTTCCGTTACGCTAAGAACTCTAGCACGGGCAACGCTAAGGGCGCTAACAGCCGGCACGTCTATTATATCCACTACAGCGGCGTTGTTGCCACCATTCAAGGACACATGAACCATATCCCCCGGCAAAATATCGTTTCCGCTAACCTGGCGACCATTGCGGCGTACTATAGTACCATCGTCTGTTGTGATAATACCGGGTATGCTACCAATCAAAAACCCACCACCGCCTGTAGTGGAAATAACCACATCCGGATCCAAAAGCTCATCACGACCGTTACGGAACGTTATTTGGCGGATAGCTTCTCCAAAATGGCTGGAATCCATAGCAACGTATGTGTTTAAGTCTGTCCGGGACAAAAACCGCTGGGCATGATCAATGCTAATCTGTTGATCCTCATGGAAAAACGCTATATTTTGGCGGCTAAGGCTCAAATCTTGTATTTGAGCATGGTGTCCCCAACCTAACCCTGTTAGAGGGCGGGAATTGTGTAGCATAAGATTTTGTTGGATATTATTAATCCCTGCCAAATGCCCTGTCAGAATGGTTGAAATGTGATGTCCTTCTCCTTCCAAAGAGGCCTCAAGCACAGATTCTATCACATGGCCGGGAGCCAACACAGCTTGGTTAAGAAGAAGCCGCAAACGGTCCCCCACCAATATTTCACTGTTGTTTACAGGGCGACCCTGGCGAGTAATAAACACATTCGGACCTAAATCAAACCAGCTTGTTTGGCCTGTGTCAAACTGGAGCAATATGCTTGCAACACCGCCGCTAAAGCTAACTTGACGCACCAAACCGTGGCGTACCACAGGATGAACAGTTGCACTAATGCTCGTAATAACGGTGGGGTCTTGCTCATCGAACCGCATAAACACTATATCCCCGGGTTGCAAATCAGATATATGGGCAGCCAATGGGTTAAAAGCAAAGTATGGGAACATATGCACAATATATCCCGGCCCCCAACCTTGCTGATAATGTCCTTGCCGTTGCACCACCATATCGTTTTGGTTATAAAAACGTGTAACAATATTGCCGTTGTTATCTATAAAAGTGAGGTATCCAAAAGCAGGATTGTTGTCTATTATAATACCTCTCATTTCCAAAAGCAACTCCGGTTGCCCCACAAACGATAGCCTAGTTACTATGTTATTAACTAGAGTAGCCTCCACAAAAGCACCAAATGGCAAGTCGCTCCGACTAACAGGGAAGTCGTCCATAAAAATGAATTCTTCATCAGCTCCTTCTCCAAACATACCGCTTGTCATATTGTAAAGAAAGTCGTTGCCGTGGTCGTCTCGGAATATTATTGTACCTTCTTCAATATCCACATACATAAGGCGAGCCGTTATAACTTCCAAATTCTGCCCGCTTTCTATTACATTTATAAACAGCACAACATCGTCTTGAGTTAGGTACTCTATTTGATCGTTAATTTGCAAAGTGTCCATACCGCCAATTGTGCCTTGGCGAAAAACCGGTGTATTGTGATCTACAACAAGGCCGGTAGGACCAAAGGAGATACGGTGCTGTATAATATCTACATCTCCGTCAAAACGGCGGATATAGTAATTACGCAAACTTTCCCCTTGCAATGTGGCGGCTTGTTGGTTATCACGATAACCTGCAACTGTGCCTATTTGGCGGGTAATATCGTTTAAATCGTAGTAAATATGATCAAGATTGCGAATAATCTGTGCAACTTCGGCTCTTGATATAGTTCCGGCAGGTGCAAAAAGACCACCACCTATCCCACCCATCGCGTTTAGCCTTACAAGAGCCTCCACATATTGGGCGTGGGTTGGAGCTATAGACTGCCAATCGTTAAAAGCCAAAATATCTCGCGGTTGGTTAGGAATAGCCAGCACATCGCCGTCTGCCTGTGCTATGGCACGACCAATAAACATAGCCATTTGCCCTCTGGATATTAAATCAAAACGGTTGGGAACACCATCTTGAACAGCAGAAAAGGGGTCTAAAAATGCATCAAAAAATTCATCTGTTAAAACAGACAGCATTGCGTCTACAGCGGCAGTTTGTGCTGCTAAAGTTGCTGTTAAAGCCGCTATTGCAACCGGATCTTCTTCGCCCACCAGCGCGGCTGCTGTTTCGTCCATAGCCGCCAGCAAATCATCTAGTGCTGCCTGATCCCATAGCGGCATTCCCAAAAGGGCGTTAAATGTGCTATCGGCTATTATATCATTGTCACGAGCAAGAGCCAAAAAGCCAAGATATAATGTATCTTCCAACGTACCCGTCCAAGCCGCTACCCCAACACCGGGGGTGTCTTCTATTATATTCAACCCTGTTTGCAGTGCCTGGTCTCCCAATCCCATCAGATTAACTGCAATAGCAAGCCCCTCTTGAAATGTAACGGTAGTGTTAGGGGAAAAGTTTGCACCACCAAAGGGTAACAAACCAAGAGAAGCACCGTGTACAATGCTTTCGTTCGCCCAATGCCCCTGTATATCGTTAAACTGGGCATTGTTTATTATACTAGCTCCATCTATCTGCCCCACAAAGGTGTTTGTAGGGGTGGTGTTAAATACAAAATAATCTGTGACTTGGGCATAGGCAGGAGCGAAGCTCGCAAATATAAAAATCCCTGCCAAAAACGCCGATAATTTTTTCATGTTACCTCCTCAAAAAAAGTCCAATATCATACAATTATATTATCGCACATTTCTATAAAATTTTCAATACTTTTTGTTACAGTGCGATAACTTTTTTGTTAATCATATTTTTTCGCTGTAGATACAGTAAAGCCTAATTGACAACCCTAGTACAGTAAGATATACTTAGGCAAGAAAAATAAAACAAAGGGGGAAATAAAATGATAACAAAATTCAAAAAACCAATTAAAACGAAATCAGCAGATATAGATGAACTATATGATGGTAAATATGTAGCTTACCTCCAAACTTCCGAAATGTTTGGTAATGGTATAGGTTTTGTTGTAGCGACAAGCGAGAAGACGAGAGAGGCTTACACAGAACTTTTGAAATATATAGAGGCTTTACTTGAAAATGAAGAAGACGAAGACTTGCGAGGAGGTGTTAGAGTAGGAAATAAAAACAGAGAGGATGAAGAATTATATGTCATATTTCGTGATGTACGATAAAAGCACTTGGAACAGGTATCTTTGCGATATTTATGTTGGAAGAGTGAGGGTAGAGTGTATTATCGACACCGCAAGTTCAAATACACTTGTCCCTTTAAAATTTGCAGAAGATTATGGCAAAAAACTTAACCATAGTGCAAAAGTTATAGTAGCAGGAAACACTTATGAAGCTACACTATATCTATTTGAAAATACACTATTCGGGAATCTGAAAATAGAAAAATTAGTAGCATTTGCAGCAAACTATAAAGGCAATATTGAAAATCGTATGTTACTAGGATTAAATGTTATTAACAACCTAGAAATAACTTTTAGCAGACATAAAGACAAATTATATTTCAACTATAAACCTTATCACCTAGTCAAAAACAAAAAATATCCTTGTGCAATGTTTTTTAAAACACAAGGTTCTGAACCGGTATATCCAACAGAATTGTTAGTGGATATAGCGACCTTTTAATATGAATGGGTACATGGCGTATTGATTAATATAAAAAAATGCTCAGACTTTACCCACTCCTTGCGTCGCATTTTTTCTATTTTTTAACACGCCACTATATTCACCCTAGCGATGGGCTTTCCTCTGCTTGCGTATTCCGTATTGTTTCCTTAATTCAGCACTTTGTAATTTTTAAAACCGATACAATCTTTAAAAAAGTGCTATATTTACGTGCTTATGCTGTTCACACGTTTCTCCTGCTCAATAATCCTAAAATTTGCAAGAAGTCTAAAAATTTGTTATACTCATTCTCAAAATCAATAAAGTTTTAGGAGAAACCACACATAATGAAAAAAGTATACACAGTTTTTACGACAGAAATATTGCACAATGTGCATATAGAAGTAATAAAAAAAGCGGCAGAGCTAGGTGAGCTTACCGTGGGCATATATTCCGACAATGCACTGGAGCAACTGGGGCGTGTGCCAATAATGAAGCAAGAGCAGCGTGTTGTTGTTTTTGGGGCGTTGCAAGGAGTAGCTCATGTTGTACTGCAAAAAGAAATAAGTTATGTCAAAAACCTAAACACCCTAAAACCGGATATAGTGGTACGTGGCAACAATTGGGACAACCCCAGAGGGTCAACCCTAGACTTCATGCAAATACGCCAAGAAATAATAGACACATTAGCACAGTGGGGTGGCAAGCTAGTAGAGATACCCTATACCCAAATAAAAACAGACGAGATAATTAGCAAAATATCTTACAACAGTTATTTGCCGGAAGTGCGCCGCAGAAAGCTGAATTATCTAATAAACAGTAAACCAATAGTAAGAATAATAGAAGCACACAACGGGCTAACAGGTTTGATTGCCGAACACACAAACATAAATGTAAACGGCGAAGATAAAAACTTTCACGGAATGTGGGTTAGTAGCCTGTGTGATAGTACCGCAAAAGGCAAGCCGGATATAGAGCTCGTAGACCACACATCACGGTTAGAAACGATAGAGCAAATAATGGATATAACCACAAAACCAATAATATTAGATGGCGATAGCGGCGGTCAAACAGGTCATTTTGTCCATAACATAAAAACGATAGAGCGTAGTGGTGTATCTGCCATCATAATTGAAGATAAAATAGGCTTAAAAGCCAATAGCCTTTTTGGAATTGCCGGCGGTCAAGAGCAAGACACAATAGAAGGTTTTCAAAATAAAATAGCAGAAGGCAAAAAAGCTCTAACGAGCAAAGAGTTCAGAATGATAGCAAGAATAGAGAGCCTAATACTAAAAAAAGGTCTGGAAGACGCACTGACAAGAGCAAAAGCCTACATAGATGCAGGGGTAGATGGAATAATGATACATTCCAATCAAAAAGACCCAACCGAAATCCTAGCCTTTTGCGACAAATTTGCGGCTTTCAAAACCGTGCCACTGGTAACTGTACCCACAACCTACAACACGATAACAGAAGATGAGCTTGCAAAGAGAGGTGTGAACATAGTAATATACGCAAACCACCTAATAAGAGCCGCCTTCCCTGCCATGCAAAACACCGCCATCTCTATCCTAAAACACGGTCGCTCAAAAGAGGCGGATGATATGTTAATGTCCATAAAAGATGTGATATCGCTAATACCTAAATAATTTACACAAAGAAAGGTAATCATAGAAAGCATGAAAGCATTAATTTTAAATTCCGGTATCGGTAGCCGCATGGGTGATTTGACAAAGGATATCCCCAAGTGTATGTTGTTGTTGGCTAATGGTCAGACTGTTATATCACGGCAGTTGCACCAATTGCAAATGGTTAGAGTAACGCAAGTTGTGGTAACGACAGGTTTCTTTCATGAGCAAATAAAAGACCACTGCTTATCACTTGGGTTACCTATAGAGATTTTGTTTGTGAAAAATGACAGAGCAAACGAAACAAACTACATATATTCTATATATTTAGCGAAAAAGCACCTTAACTGTGATATGATAATGCTACACGGCGATTTGGTTTTTGACACCGAAGTAATAAAAAACCAGCCTATGGATTCTATGGTCGTTTCGGCTTCAGCCGATATTCCTGAAAAGGATTTTAAGGCAGTTTTGGAAAACGGGAAGATTATAAAAGTGGGTGTAGATTTTTTTGAAAACGCCGTGAGTGCACAGCCCATATACAAAATGCAAAAAGAGTTTTGGGGTAAATGGCTAGATAACATAGTGCATTTTTGTGAAAACGATAAAGTAAATGTTTATGCAGAAGATGCTCTAAACATAACCTTAACTCCATACGATATAGATGATATGCTATGCTGTGAAATAGACACAAAAAAAGATCTGGAGGAAGTAAATGAGCGTCTTACTGGTACACACAAAATCGTTTGATAAGAGTTTGGTTAGTCACACTCATGCTTTTTCACGATTTTACCCAAACCCCACTATAGAAGATGTTTTTTGTGGCGTAGATATTTTCAAAAAAGCTGAACCCACAGAGATAATTGCGGCTGGCGGTGGCAGTGCTATAGATGTGGCAAAAGCTATAAAATATTACACACAATCGTTTGATATGCCCTTAACAGCTATTCCAACAACGGCAGGTAGCGGAAGCGACGCAACGTGTTTTGCTGTGATATACGAAAAAGGCGAAAAACTATCACTAGAACATGAAAACCTATTGCCTAATAAAGTGCTTTTTTGGGGGCACCTGCTCAATACTCTACCATTATACATCAAACAATCTAGTTTGCTGGACGCTTTTGCACAAGCAATAGAAAGCATGTGGAGTATAAATGCAACTGAACAAAGCAAAATCTGTAGCCGCCGTGCGATAGATATAATCACAAAAAACTATAGCAGATATTTATTTGGTGATAACACAACTAACCACGATATGCTCGTAGCGGCAAATTTCTCCGGAAAGGCAATAAACATAACAAAAACGACTGCCCCACATGCTATGAGCTACAAGCTAACAAGCATGTTTGGGATAGCACACGGCCACGCAGTAGCACTGACACTACCCCATGTGTACAGGGCCATGCAAGAAAAAAAAGAGTTTGACAAAGAAATAGAAAATGCAGTAAGCCAGTTTGAAGAGCTTTTTAAAAAAATGAAACTGGATGTTCCACAAGCAAGCGACGCAACGATAAAGACCTTAGCAAAAGGTGTAAACATACAACGATTAAAAAATTCTCCGGTACCATTAGATATAGAATACATCTATAGAAAGGCATTAGCATGAAAGTAGAGCAGTTTGACAAATTTGATTTTTTTACAGGAGTTCCGGACAGCTTATTGCAACCCTTAACCGATTGGATATATTTATCCAAAAACCACATAGTGGCAGCGAACGAGGGCAATGCGGTTGCACTTGCAGCCGGATACAACCTTGCAACAGGCAAAATCCCTGTTGTGTATTTGCAAAACAGCGGTTTGGGAAACATCATAAACCCTATCGTGTCTCTGTTAGCACCTGCCGTTTATGGTATCCCTATACTTTTTGTGATAGGTTGGCGTGGCGAACCGGGCATAAAAGACGAACCACAGCACATGTTCCAAGGGCAAACAACGATAGCTACCCTGGAAAGTATTCAAATGACGCATCACTTAATAGATAAATCTACAACCCCAAATGATTTTGAAAATGCGTTGAAAAAATTTGAACAAAAATTCGCAAACGGTATGTCGTGTTGCTTTTTAGTCAAAAAAGGGGCTTTTGAGTATGCCGAAAAGCCAACATACAAAAACAATTATACAATAAATAGAGAACACGCCATCAAAAAAATAATTAACCAAAACCCGGGCAGTATATTTGTAGCTACAACCGGCAAAATATCCAGAGAGCTATACGAAAACAGAATATCACACGAAAAAGATTTTTTGGTAGTAGGGAGTATGGGTCATGCATCCTCTATAGCCCTAGGTATAGCTCACAATACCGACAAACACGTAATAATATTAGATGGAGACGGTGCTGCCCTAATGCATATGGGTGCAATGGCAACAATAGGTACAAGTGGCTTAAAAAATATAACCCATATAATACTAAACAACGCCGCCCACGAAAGTGTAGGCGGTCTGCCCACAGTAGCCAACAAAATAGATTTTACAGCCATAGCAAAAGCCTGTGGCTACAAACACACAGGCACCATAACTAATGCAGAAGATATAACCGAAAAACTGAAATGTACAAAAGACACACCAGGCCCAAACTTTTTTGAAATAAAAGTAGCAATAGGCTCAAGAGATAATCTAATAAGACCGAAAGAAACACCACAAGAGAACAAAAAAACTTTTATGGACGATCTATAAAGACTATAGGGTAGTACCCTTTGGCCCCATTAATCGCGAAAAATTTAACACTTATCACAATTAATGGGGTTTGGCGGCAACGCCCCCAAGGTTTTTAATAACGGAAATTTTTTTTGAACATGCTCTTAAACGACTATAACCTGTAAGTTTTATTAGCAACTTTTTCACAAAAAATCCTATCATGCTCCGTAAACAATATAGTTGGCTTATACTGCAACAGCAACTCCTCAATCTGTATACGTGATAAAACATCAACAAAATTTAGTGGTTCGTCCCACACAAGCAAATGTGCCTTTTCGCACAAACTTTTAGCAATAAGCACTTTTTTCTTTTGCCCCGCACTAAAATCCTCCATATTCTTTTCAAACTGTACCCTAGAAAAGTCTAGCTTGCGAAGAATCGCTTTAAACAGGCTTTCGTCTATACCGTGCTTTAGTGCATATTCTGTTAAACTGCCGCTCAAAAAAGATGTGTCTTGTGATACATAAGATATTTTTAAACCGCTTCCTATGGCAAGCTCTCCGGTGTACGATATGTCTTCACCACAAATTAGCTTGAGTATGCTAGATTTGCCGGAGCCGTTTTTTCCGTGCAGAGCAACCCTATCACCGGACTCCAGGCTAATATTAATATCACAGCACACTTGTTTAGGAACCATGTCATGCGGGTTATCGTAAAAAATGTTAACCCCATACATAGAAATATATAGGGACTTGTGATAAGGCAGTTGGGTGATTTTTAAAGGCTCGGCCTGTTCAATATTTTTTAGCAGCTCAGATTTTTCGTCAAAAGCTGATTGTTGCCGATGCTCAATATTTTTTCGCCGCTTCTGCATACGCCGGGATTTTTCGCCAACATATGCTCTGTTGTCGCCCTTACTGTTTTTCCCTATCTTCGTATCTTCTACTTTATCAGCCCATCCCTTAGCTTGTTTTGCTGCTTTCTTCAGCCTTTTAATCTCTTTTTTCAATTTTTCATTTTCTGCTAACTCAAAACCGTCTTGGCGTTCCTTATTAGCAGACCAAGACGCAAAATTACCTCGCTGCACATCAATGTTTGCCTTATTTATGGAAAGAATATGGTCTATACAGCCATCCAAAAAAGCCCTGTCGTGAGATACCAAAATAAAACCGTGCTGTTGGTTTAGATATTGGCTAACAATTTTGCGCCCATCCATATCTAGGTGGTTGGTGGGTTCGTCAATTAACAAAAACACGTTTTCGGTCAAAAAAAGAGCGGCAAGCATAACCTTTGTTTGCTCTCCATTAGACAAAGTTTGGAAAGGGCGGTCCAACACGTTTTTATCAATACCCAAAAGGGAAAGCTCCCTTATAATCTCCCATTCTTGAAAAGATGTGCATATATCTTCGATAACCGCAGCCGTGTCTATACTTTTATTGGGCAAGTTGTAAGGAAAATACCGAAAATCTACATTTGCAGATATTTTGCCACTATACTCATATTTGCCAAGTAACAGATTCAAAAACGTTGTTTTTCCTCTGCCGTTTCTGCCCGTAAAACCCAATTTCCAATCTGTATCTATCTGAAAGTTTACATTTTCAAAAATATTGTCATAACTGCCCTCATAGGCAAAAGTTAGATTTGAAACATCAATTAGTGCCATTTTTCGCCCTCCCCCAACGCTGTAACTGTTTCAAAGTACGTCTGCCACAGTATATCAAAAAAATAGGATTTTTGCAAGAAAAATGCGATTTGAGAGGTGCAACAAAAAGCTGATACACTCCCCTCGGACATTTTTCGCTTGTTTCGCTACCGAGCGTAATGTATGATGGGGTTATCTTTGATTTCGGCTTACTTTATCAAGCATTCAAAACCACCCCCTCATTTTTAATGGTATGCTGCAATCGGGATCTGCTTTTAGAGTATTTTTCAAACTCTTCATGGGTATACAGCAACACATCAATCGGCAGTGGAAACCCTCTCCGAATAGAGCAGGCGGCATCAACGACCATATCCGCTCTGCGATATGCCAGTTCCGGCACCAAAACACATATATCCAAATCACTGTCATCATTTTGCTCACCCCTTGCAAAAGAGCCAAACAAAATGACTGTGCTGTCGGGATGTATG
>WRKF01000162.1 GCA_009778165.1 Defluviitaleaceae bacterium | reverse complement strand
TATCCATAGCTGCCATTGTGGCTCCGCCAACGATAGTGACGGTACGATTAAGGCGTTCTATGTGTATATAACCCAATATATCACCGTATACATAGCATATAGGCGTTGTTATTGAATTTACATGTGCAATGTCTGTTCCGAAAGCTATGTGAATATCTCTAACAAAAGGGTTAATAAGTGGGGCAGTAGCCACATGTATATCCCGTTCCCCGCCCCCAAAATGGTCTGACGGCGGTCTAATACTAGCTGATATAGGGGAACAATACAAAAGAATTAACCCTATCACAATCATTGTTTTTCCAAAAATTTTAAAAATAAAAAACACCTCCTAACCTATAACAAACACATCTGTAAATCAATGTTTGTTATACTACTTTCACCAACCAAAGTCAATATAATTTTCACTTTTTGTTACTTCACTTTTTGCCACTTCTTTATTTTTTTTTGAATTTTTTGAATTTTGTGAAACTGATACTAAAATTCTATCCTTTTCCAACATGTTGTGCATACGTGTTACTAACGCTTCTTTCTCTTTTTTTGCGTTCGTTGCACGTGCTTTCATTGCTTTGTTTACAAGAAAAAACACCAATAATACTACCGCAAACACAAGCAGAGAACCACCGATAATTCTAAATATTAGATATTGGTCTATTTCTCTTGGTACAGCAAAAAACGCCACTAACACCGTTATTGCCACCAAATTCACTATAATTATTATACTGCTAACAATCTTTTTAACAGAGAAAGTTCTGTTAAAAGTACCTTCCGAAGTAGATGTAGTCATCTTCATCTTCTTTCTCCTTTTCTTCTTTTGGTTTGCTAAAATTCCATTGCGACCGTGAATTTTCGTCATTATTTTCTTTTTCTGATTTTTCTGATATGGTTATACTACTACTTTCTAACATTTCTATATTATCTCTTTGTGGTACAATTCTTCTGTCCATATCCACAATTTCGTGTGTCCTAGATACATAAGCATTTTTTTGATTTTTTTGTCTAATACGAGTTTCATTTTTTAAGTTAGTCATTTTTTGTACGATTTGCCATGTTACTAAACCCAAAGTAGACAAAAACAATACTCCGCTTACAATAGCAAAAACAAGGGGAGTGATTATTGTGTTTTCGACAATTTCTGTATCTGTATCTGTCGCAATAATTTCTGCAATTATCTCCTCTTGTATATCTTCTCGCTCGTATTCTTCTCCCTCAACATAACTATTATCTTCACCTTCTGATTCCAATATATCATATTCTGTATGGTTTGTATTTCTTATCGCTGTTCCTACACCGCTTATTGGTGTACCTATAAACGTAGCTACAAAACGCACTTCACCTTGTGCTATACGAGTTAGTACACCGCTGTATTCCACCGTTGTTGTGTAGCCTGTAGATACTGTACTGGTTGCATTTCTTACGAATGTAGCCACAGCTGTAAAAGTGCTTGCTACTGCTTGGAAATCAATAGCATTTGTAGTATTTGTACGCCATTCTACATTGCTGCGCCTATACGTATGTCCGCCCGCTGTTATGGTTTCGGGGATTAGAGCTAAATCGGCAGTATGAAGATGAGGGTATTCCCGTACTTGCGTTACCTGACGGTTACTTGTTCGTGTGCCGTCTTGGCTCATATCTAATGTATCGATATTTAAATGCAACACGCCCGTGTAACCATAATCGTCCGTAAATTCCATTGTAGTGTGTAAACTGTTTATAACGTTCGCTAAATTGTTAGTCGGAGTTTGTACTTCTTTTATTTCTGTATGTTCGCGGCTAGTATGGTTAATATCCAACTGTCGTACAATATCTGCAATGGTAAAATAGTAACCGTTACGCTCAAAACTCTCGGTGTTTATCCATTCCGGGCTTTCGTTTGGTAGTAGCTCGTACACTCGCACAAGCTCCCGCACACCTGCATAATTGTATCCTTCCGCCACTCGTACCGGAAAAACTCTAGGCGTATATACGATAGGTGCAACCGGTTCCTGTGCTTCTTGTGGTGGCGGTATAATAACGGTAATACCTATAGCATTAAAATCGTCTTCATCAAAATTTCTTGATACTGTAGGTTCTGCTGCTGTACCAACTGTTGCAGTTACAACAACATTCGCTGATACAGCAGATAATAACACAATAAAGACATAAGCAAAAATACCTAATATTTTCATATTTTTGCTTTTTGTTTTGCATGCACAAATATTCGCATGATTATTTTTTTTATTTTCTTTATTTACAGAAGCCGTACAATTATTTCGCTTATTTTTAACTGTACCCGCCTTCTTCGTCTTCTTCATTTTCTTCGTTTTTGTATATTGGTTCTTCTGTTTCACCATCCCCATCACCTCCCATCCCTAAACTTTGTTCTGTAGGTTCTGTGGTTTCATTACTATAATTGTCGTCATCGTTTGGTACGCTTTGTTGTTCAGCTTCATCACCTTCGTCATCATCTGATACATTTCCGTAGTCCACTCCAATGTTCTCATCGTCTAAAACATAATCATCTCCATCATCACCGTCATCTTCATCGTCATATTCGTCTTCTACTGCTTGTTCATGGGAATTGTCGGTGTTTTTCCTCAATTTTAAGAACACAAAAGCTGCTCCAGCAAGAAGCAAAACCATACCGGCTATTGGCAAAAGAACCCCAGTCCCTGATTGTTGTTGCACCACAGGGGCAGGGGCGGGTTGCACGGCTATGTTTGCTTCTTGTATGGCTGCTATTATCTCTTCTATCGTTAGTTGTGGCTCTTGCGGTGGTGGCGGTGCGGTTTCAAAGCCCGGCGGTATCTGCCCTGTTGCTAAAGCTCTTTCTCGTGCTAGAGCTTGCAAATCTGCTTCTGTTACAGCATTCAACAAATACACATTATCATATGGTCGTTGACGGTCTATAACTAAAAAGAAGTCTGAACCTTCTGTAGAACTGACGGTAAAAAATTCTATGTCGTTTATAGTCATGACATTATCTACCACAGTGCCGGTTCCGTCCGGGGTAAGCATTGGCGGACGCGGCGGCAAATTGGCTTCTCGATACTCTCTAAAAACTTCATTAACATCGTAACCAAACTCCGCCAACAACGCATTTAATGCTATACCATGCTCAATCATCAGTTCTGTCATACGCAAATCGTGATAATTCCACAGAACAGACACCTCTCTTTCCCTAACTAAAATGTCCCTAAGCTCGTTCAAAGAAACCTCTCTTGGTGCAGTAGGGGCAGGGGGCGGCGAGGGCGTTGGAACAATTTGTTGTGGTGGTGGAGCAGCCGGTTGTACTATGACCTGTATCGGCTCTTGTTGCCCTTGCTCTTCTTCCGTTTCCTGTTCTTGTGGAACATATGGTCTATACAGTGGGTTGTCTATTTTTATAACAGCACTGGTACGGTAGCCCAATATATCCATAGCTTGCAACATTATATAAGGCACATTTTCATCTTCGGCTATCAAATCGGAAAGCCTGACTGCTACAGATTGGGTTACATTTGTTTCCAAATCTGTAATATCTAGCGTAAGAATATCACCGCCGGACCAGTTTGTACTTATTCTTAAGCTATTTTCACTATTCGCAAGTACGTGTATAGGTATGATAAAAGTCATAAGCAAAGCAAAAACAAGGAGCGTTGCACTTTTAATAACGCTCCCCAAAAATTTTAATTTTTTCAACTTCACCCTCCTTACGTCAATTTTTCATTTGCAAGTAAATCCTTTAATAGTTCAAACTTTTCATCACTTACCATTATTTTAAGCAAATCCAGTTCTTTAACTTGTGCCAGTAAAATCTCGTTTTGTTTGATTAACAAGTTTTCTTTTTCAGCTTCTATCTCTTTTAACCTTAAACCAATCTCAAACAAAATTTGAGTGCTTTGTTTATTCCTTTGTTTGTTCCCTTTTGTGCCTTTTGCGTTTTGTTTATTTTTATTAGCTCTTGGACGCTTTTTCGTCTCCGATTTTTCCGTTGTATCTACTGAATTTATATCTTCTGTATCTAATAGCTTTTCGTCTTCGCCTATATTTTCTTTTTCTTTCACGGTTTCTTCCATAATTTCTTGATTTTCTTGGTTTTCCTGCATATAATCTAACATCATGTATACATCTCCTTTTTTAGTTTTATTATTGTTACTGTCTGTTGTTGGCTATTACCAGCATTTTCGTTAGAAGAACAGCAGCTATAAAGTGCGTTTGCTATAGCCACATTAAATAATCCTCGATTATCTAAGTTATTGCTACCGGGCAACACACTTAAAGGGTCTATTGAGCTTCCATTTACTAAAACAACAAAACATAAGTGAGGGCCGGTAATACGTCCTGTGCTGCCACTCCATCCTATTTGGTCGCCTATGTTTACTGTATCCCCCGCTCTGACTAGCCTACCGCTATTACTTCTGCTTGTACCTAAATGCAAATAGCGTATTTCCACTCCTTGTGCCGAGCGTATCCTTATCCAATTTCCCGCTCCGTTTGTATTGTAACTGCTTTCTATAACTACACCACTCATAGCTGCAAAAACCGGTGTGCCTACACCAATACCAATATCAATACCGTTGTGAAATTGTGGTTGCCCAAAAATAATCCTAGGTCCCCAAGGGCTTGTTATCCCCCTATGGTTAGTAGGCCACGCTATCTGTAGCCCGTCAAATGCTTCTTCTATCTCTTCCGGTGATACACCAAAAACCCACTCGCCCATACCACGGTCGCCTATTTCGGGGAAATGTATTAGGATATTGCTGTTTGCCAAGTCCTCAATAATTTCCCTATCTGTTTCATCCAAATAGCGTTGGCTTTGCCCTGTTATATAGCGTTCATTTAACAATTCTATAATTTCTTCCAAGGTAAATATTCGCAAATCCACCATTACACGAGTTCTTGGCACATAACCTTCTACACGTAAGCGTCCGTATATATAATTACCGTACTCGTCTGTAAAATAACCGTAAACATAGCTATATACACGATTACCCATATGGTCGTACACGAAATTCCCATAAATATCACGCTCATAATAAACTTCATAACCGTCAAACCATTCTAAATAAATGTCGTACAAAAACTCTAAAGAATACGTATGACCATGTAAATAACGAAGGTTTTCATACGCATTTTCCCAATCATTATCAAAAAACACCATAAACAATGCAAAAAAGTGGTTAATACTAGTATTTAACTGCGGCATACCACCAACTAGCTCATTGGAAGTATCGTCATACTCAAACACACCGTTTACTATACGCCCTACCCGATAAATATCGTTTGCATTTATCCTATATCTTATTTCTTGATTAACTTCACGGTCTAACTCACGTACATACTCTATATAACTTATCAGCTCCTCATAATTTTCAACATTTGGAGCGCTCATCATCGGCATAAAGATGACCATACACGCCGTAATTGCTGTCATTAAAAAGAAAAACAATCCAAATATTACAGCTATTTTCCAAAACAGCGGGTTCAAAACAGTAACTTTAGCAGTTAAAACAAATAGGCTTTTAGCAATGACTTTTATCGGTACAGTAACAATAGCTCTATAATTACCACGCAAAACTTCTCGTGACATATCTTTAAACATTGTTCCGCTACCCCTGCCGCCTTTTGCAGCCATATATGCTTTGGCGTAATCTTTTTTTATTTTGCGTTTTTGCCATGCACGGCTTATTGCATTGCTTTTTTCGCCTGTCATATGATTTGTACCGGTCTGTTTATCTTGTTTTACACGCAAAAGAGCAATATTCCTATTGTTTTTCAGCTCTTTTAACTGCAATTTCCCTTCTTTGCGATAGGGAGTGTTTTTTATATAACTGTACGCTTGAACAGGGTTTAGTTTTTTGGCATTTTTTGATATTTCTCGCTCTACTTTCTGTTCCACATAGTGAGCCGCTTTTAAAAATTCGTCATCTGCTTCCCTTATCTCTTGCCTTACACGAGCGTGAGCTCTGTGTACTACCAATTTTGAGCCATATGAAACACTAGTTTTAGCAACTTTTAGCGGAGATTTAGCAATAGCTACTGCACTTTCTTTGCCGATTACTTTTGCTTTATCTCCTAGATTATCGCTACTTTTAAGCCCTGCCTTGACTTTCGTGCGATAACCGGGATTGTTCCATCTAGCTTCCCTTTCAGGAACAGCCACATCTTCTTTGCTCTTTATATTTTCGGAATAACCTTTAGTTTCATCGAAAACACGCTCTTTTGTAGTGATTTTTTTAGTAGGTATTTTTTGGGCATTTTTTTCTCTTTTTTCGTGTAAGTTAGTGCCATAACCAACTTTCTTTTCTATCTTATCCGCTATCTTATCTTGCTTGGAACTTACGGCGGTTGACTGTGCTTGAGAAGCGTTTTTATGCGCTTTCTTACGATTAAATTCCTTCTGTGTTTTGGGAGATGATTTTTTATCAGCCGCTAATTCTTCTAAAGATTTTAGTTTGTCCAAGCTGTCTGATTGCAGAACACTTTTGTTATCCGTTTCGGCAGAATTACGGCTATCTCTCAACTGATTTTCTATATATTTAGGAGCTTCTTTTTGTGTGTCAATATTTTCTGATTGCGCGTCTGCTAAAATCTTCTTACGACTAGCTTTTATCCGGTCTTTTTTTTGTGGCTCTTCTTTTTCGTTTTTTTCGGTTATTGTTTTATCGCTACTTATTGTGCGGGGGCTGTGCGTGTTTAAAAGCGTTTTATTGCTTGTTTTAAGTTCTGACTTTTCGTCCTGTAGCCTGCTCTCTGGACTCTTTTTTGGAGGTTCTTCTAATACAGCGTTTGACGAAGATAATGAGGTTCCTTCCGTAGTACCGTCGGCATTTGTTTTTATTGGGATAGGACTTTTTTTTCGTAAACTATCGCCCTTATAGCCTTTTTCTGCATACCCTGCCGTTGAATTGTTTTCTTCCGCATTACTTTCTACACCGAGAAATTTTCCCGGTTCTTCATCTTTGTCTATGTCACCACTTTCTCTACGAGGCGACCCTTCCTCAAAATCTCCTGTTTCAGATATTTCTTTTTTACTTTCTTCTTTTTCGTCGTCTTTGTGTTCGTCGTTGTCGCCATTATCAAGCAAAGGGCTTATATAAGGTTGGGCAGCAGCTTCTACTCTTTTTGCGTATTTGTTATATTTTTTGCGGTTTTTTATGTAATTGCCATAAGTAGGTAGTTCAGTTTTTTCCTCAATTTTTTCCTCAAGCCTATTCTTTTTGGTAAGCTCTGCACCTTTATCATCCTGCAAATTTTCGCCCTTTTCGTCTTGCAAATTTGGTGCTTCTTTTTCTTTTAGTGAGGCGTTAGAATCAAGAACATTATTAATACTTTCTTTTGCAGAAATATCTTTATCAGTCTTTTTGTCTAATCTAAAATCTTCTGTATTTTCTTTGTTTTCTTTGTTTTTATCATTCCCCATAGACTCTCCTTCCTAAGACTGTATAACATCTCGGTACAACTCCCCACACCTTTTCCCATCCTTGCGTGGGATATAATCCTCAAACGAGCAAGAGCGGTATAGTAGGGGAAGGTTCGCCCAACGTGCAAGGTCGGTTAAAAACCGTGCGTGAGTACCTTTCCGATAAATCCGCACATCAGGCTGATAGCCCAGTTCCATAACTTTTTTTACTCTGTACCAGTCCTGTGCAAAGGTAGTGTTATAATTAGTGAGAATATACACCTTGCGTTCTCTGCAAGTAGTAGGGGAGTATTTACGAAATAAATTTAAGCCCCTTATAATCTCGGCTTCGTTGCCCATAAGGTCAAATGCAAAGTGTATCATCTTGATTTTCATTTTAGCAAACAGTTGTGCTGTATGGTCGTCTACAAGCCGTGCGTCAATGCCTTGCGTAAAATCAATATTGGCTTTCGACGCAATCAAAGCATTGAGTAAATTTTCAGCATTATCACACGCAAGCAGATTAGCGTCCATCAGCTTAATGTTAGATTGGTCGTGCCAAAATTCCGGCAAATCTGCAACATGAACACTTTTTAAACCCTCTTTACGACTAACCACGCAGAAACTACAGCTGTTAGGGCAACCCCTCGTTAAAAAACCAAAGGCTGTATTCTTTGTTAATTCAGAATACAGCCCATAGTCGGGATAAATATGCTCAATATCATATGGTAAAGCATGGTCTTTGCTTTTTCTATAACGCTCCTTGCCGTTTATATCCTCTATAGCAAATCCTGTGCCACCTAAATATATTTCATCTGCAATGGGCATTTGTGCAAGTTGCGGAATTTTCTTTATTGCCGGAATATTAAATGTTTTGGAAATATAGGCAATATCAAACTTTTCGGAAAAATCATTTATTAACTTAACATTACAACCCTGTTTTTTATAATAGGCAGATAATTTCATTAATGGGAGCGACGGAAAATTTATCGCGTCGCTCCAAAGCCCTATCTTCACCTTAGAATTTTTAATTATTCACCACACTCCTTCTACTCTTTCTATCAACTATCATTAGGGTCAGTAGTCATTAACTTATACATTTCTGTAGTTTTCGGGAAACGGTCAATGAACGGTAACACAGTGTTTCCAAAAAACAAAAGCCCTTCACCCGGACCGGTCTGTGTAACAAATGACAGTTGCTCGTCCGATATTACCAGTGATTTCGCTAAAATACGCCTATCGGTCTCAGCTTGACCAAGCATTATTATAAATGGTGAATTTTTAAAAATATTTTCGCTTTGGGCGGAAGTTAGCAAATCTGAAACATTTTGGGTAATTCCTGTAACAACTCCGCGCCATTTTCTGAAGCGCTTGTATATTTCTACCGCATAATTAGCCGTTTGGTCCTCTTTTAGCAATAAATGAAACTCGTCAACGTACAGCCAAGTGTGCTTCTTTATTTCCCTATTCTGCGATACCCTGCCCCAAACTGCGTCCTGCAACACAAGCATTCCTATTTTTTTAAGATTGTTCTGTAAGGAGCGAATATCGAAACAAACCACCCTGTTATTAAGATTAATATTTGTACGCCTATTAAACATATTCATAGAGCCTGTTACATACAATTCTAACGCACTTGCAACGTAGCCTGCGGCATCGTTTCCGTTTTGGTTCTCTTCCAACAAAAGTGCATATAAATCTTCTAATATAGGCATTTTTGCCGGAGTGGGGTCTTCAAAATATTGGCGATACATTTTTTTTACACACCTATCAATAATAGAACTCTCTTCCGGTTGCAAACCGTCTCTTTTTTGTAATACAAGCTCACAAAAAGACAGTATAAAATCCGATTTCATTGCTACCGGGTCCCCACCGTCCGTATCTGCTGCATAATTTTCGTGTATATCCAACGGATTAATAAAATTTTTACTGTTTTGCGATACATCTATAACTTGCCCATGAAGTGCGTTTATAACAGGCGCATACTCACCTTCCGGGTCTATTACCAAAATATCGTCTTTTGTCGTTAGAAAAACATTAAACATTTCTCTCTTTGCACTAAACGACTTTCCGGTACCGGGAATACCTAATATAAGCCCGTTTGGATTCGGCAGAGAGCGGCTCCTACTTGCCATAATCAGATTATTAGACAGAGCATTTAACCCATAATACATAGTGCGACCCTCTTCAAATAGCTCGCTTGTCGTAAAAGGCACAAAAATAGCCGTTGATGACGTAGTCAAAGCTCGCTCTATCTCTATCTCGTTCTTGCCGATAGCAAGGCTGGATATTAGACCTTTTTCTTGTTGGAAGTCCAGTGGTCTCAATGTACAACTTTCTTTTTGAGCTATGCCTTTTGCAGCTACAATCTCATTTTTAAGTTTTGCTTTCGTGCCTGCCATGTTAAGCACCAAAAGTGTTATCATAAACAGCCCTTCATTACGACTTTGTAGGCTACGCAACAAACCTCTAGCTTCTTCACCGTAAGTTATTATGTCTTGCGAAATAATGTCCATATCGTGGCCACTATTTATAGCTTTTTGCTGTGCTTTTATTTTCATAGCGTCCACATCTGTAAGTTTCCGTTTTACCAGTTTTAACGCCTTATCTTGCTCTATTTTCCTGATATGAATGCTCAATGTCATAGCAGATTCTAAATTTAAAAACTGGTTTAACAAATCGTCCGGTAGCTCAGTTGCAACTATTTTCAAATAACTAACCGACCCCCAAATATCTCCCATTTTAAAAAACCTATTTTCTTTAAAATCAAAAGAACTCGGGCATATAACATCTTTTGTACTCATCCCTGTTTTGCCTAAATCAGACCAGTTAAAATCAACCTTTTCTTTACCTGTTGGGTGCAGTTGGCTATGCAACAGTTGTACACGCTCCACACCGTCAAGCGACCATGCACGTACTGCCATCGTCTTAAAATTCAACAAAATATCTCGCTCTATACTCTCAAGGCGTGTTCTAGCTTCTTTCAAACTCTTTGCTTGTATGCTAAAAGTTATGTATTTGTTCTTTATCAGTCCGTTATTGCCTTTAGCAAGCTGATTTCGCAACATTTCTCTATATTCTTTGCGGAGATGGTTAAACTCATCTTTTTGGAACGGAATATCAATACTGCTCTCTATATCTTCACGGTTAGTAAATCTATTCACGAAAGATAGCTGTATCTCCATCTCTGTCGAAAAATAGTTTAAAAATTTACAATATTTATCAAATATCTGTTGTTTATCCTCTGTTTTGGCTAATTGATAATTAATATCTTTAAATGCAATAGTTTTATTATATTTGTTATCCGGCAAAACACATATACCGTCTTTGTATATATGTTTATATGGAATAGTATCTTGTACAGTTTTGGGAGCATTACCAACACCGAAAATGCTAGACAACAAGCCTTTTCGGGCATTATTTTTTGATATGTCTATATTCTTATTCGCTCTATTAGCTCTTTTGTTTACCTTGTGTTCCTTTGCGTTTTGTGCTACCTTTTTTTGTTGTATGCTTTGGGTTGTTTTTTTGCTCACAATAAGCCTCCTTCGTTGCTTTGTCTATCTTTGTATAAAAATTCTTGGTTTTATAAATACGTTGCTGCGGGTATATTTTTTGGCGTAATATATTTTGTAGCCATTTTTTGGCAGACATACCGTCCCAGTGAAAAAGTGCAAAAAAAGCAAAAGGCATACCGGACAAAATCATCAAAAACAGAGCCGGCCCTATCCCTACCGCACCTCGAGCCATAAAGTATACCGGAATAACCACAGGCACACCCGAAGCAAATATGCCTAATTGAGTGCCTGTTAGCCCAAACGCAAACGCTGACTTAATGTCATTTAGATCTTTCGGTACATTTACATAAGCCACAACGCACCTCCTACTTTTTTAATTTCTCGCTTTCATTTTCTTCTTCCACAGACTCTTCCACCACAATATCCGAATCGTCTTCTAATTTAACTGTCGAAGATTCCTTAGACCACATCAAATCCCCATAGTAATACTCTTCTTCGTCTTCGTCGTTCTTATAATATTTTTCCGTTTGACGTTCTATCTCCTCATAGATCACACCGCCGGGCATACAAGAATGTTTAATCATAACTTTTATTGTAACAAATATTATCCCAAAAACTACGATTGTAAATAAAAACGCTAAACTAACTCTACCGATGTTTGCCATTGTTTCCAAGTGGGAAAGTCTATCCGCATTGATTGCTACAATATCGCTCATTGTAGAATTAATTTTTATTGCGCCTATATTAAATAAATTAATTAAGTTTATCATGCCGTAAAAACTCCTTTCTTTTCTACGCTTTTAAAGTTTCTTTTTTCTTTTCTTTGTTCTCTTTCTTCTTTTTCTTGTTGTTCTGCTTCTTCTCTGTTCTTTAACCATCCTATATAATGCTCACTTTGCGTATATTCGACACATTTATTGTAAGGGCAATAAACAACACTACCGTAATCCTTGCTCCATATACACTTTTTGCATAAATTTATGTCAATGCATAACTTATCTACATTTGTTCTTCTTTTTATCGCTACTTTCTCTATATTCGTACCTCCTTCCCTCAAAAATGTTGCCTACAACTTTAATAAAAAATTTTTTGGAATCTAATAAGGCGATTTTTTTGTTTTCATTATTTTCATAAGCAGTAAAAAAGCCGTGCTTTGCACAGCTTGTTATTATATACGTTTTGCTATAGCGTTTCTTCTTATGAGTTACTTTTACTATATCGCTATCAAAAACTAAAACCCCCTCCGTATCCATCGTCCCTTTGCTGTGCATTATGCTTTTCATATTTTCCGGTGGTATGCAATTTATATTCGGAAATAAAAGTCCCATCCTTATTATTTCCATCTTTTTAAAATATACCATTTTTTCGCCTGTCCAAGCTCTAAAAAAATTGCTCAAAAACACACCTCCTAAAAGTGCTTTATCATTACGATACACCAAAAATTGTTTTAGCCACTGCACCTGTTTTCCACAGCGCTTTGAGTAACAAAATTGAAAAACCTGCCAACATAACCATTGAAAACATTATATCCTCGCCTTGAACCACTTCTGCCATCATCCCATTCAGTGCAGAAGACACCAATACGTCATAAATGCTAAAAACGATAATTAACAAAAGACCTTGGAATGTATAGGCTGCCATTGTTTTAATATAATTTTTTCCTACACTCCCCATTTCACTATTTACAAAAGTAGACATTGGGAGTGCCGCAAGAGAAGCGTACATATAAATCTCGATAAAACGCTGGATTATTATAAATTGTATTCCTATACTCGCAACCCACATCACTCCTCTTATAACTAGCGTCATTAAGAACATACTAACCAATTCACCCGTACCCATATCATCTACAGCTTCTCGCAGTAATTCTACATCTAAAGTTAGCTCTTCTCCACCTACGGTTACATCGCCGCCACCATTGCTTCCCCACATCTGACCAACTTGGCTTATCAAAAGTCCTGCTCCTATTACCATCGCTCCACCAACTAATGCTAAAGCCGCTCTGTGCTTAGCCGAAGCGTCATCTTGTGTGAAACCTATAAAAAAAGCTATTACACCATAAACCATTATTAGAAGCCCAATTGCATTAACTATCCATGTTAATAAAGATATTAGATTATTTCCTTGTGAACCTAGCCCGCCTCCGCCACCAACCGCTGAACTTATTACCGAGCTTCCTATAGAAAATATACCGTTTACGATAGGAAAAGCATAGGATAGAAAAAATATGCCAAAAACAACCCTTATCCCCCATTTAAGGAACATTCCTAAATCAACGTCACCAAGGTTATTTTTTTGCATGATCAGCCCTATCAACTCATAGGTTACTAGCACAGTAAATACAAGTCCTGCAAGTGGCAAAATAACGTTGTCGGACAAGTTTTGTAACATGTTCATAATATCTGCACCAATATTTGTTCCGCCTAGAGCAAAGTCCACAGGGCTTTGGGCTACTTGCTCTACTGCTGTCCCTAACTGCTCGTTAAAATTACCCATTATTCCGCCCAGTATATCATATACAGCGTCACGAAGAGTATTTTCTATCCACCTCAATCAACCACCCACTTTTATTTTGCTGATTGCTTTGCGAACGAAAAAAAATTTAAATATAACGAATCGACAACGAATCGACTTTTCCTCGTTCGCAACAACCAACATACATAACATACTAAAATGAAATTGTCGGAGGTGAACCGAATATATCACCACCAATACCATGTATAGCAACACCTAAAGCTATTAACACGATACCACCTACAATCATATTTGTGCCTTTGTTTTGCTGGTTAGAATCGTCCTGAGCTCTACCAATAAAAAACATTATAACACCTATTACAGCAAAGAACGCCCCAAGTGCTCCTACTCCCCAACCCAACAGCTGCATAACTCCCGTCGTAACGCTCCCTATATCAGCACCCGACGCATATACAGGCGTTGCAGTTATCCACATAACAAATAAAAATGTGTATATCCCCGCAATTTTGGTTTTTGCTTTCTCTAAAAAACTTACAACTTTTCTTCCTTTTTCTGTATTTAACATAAACTTAAATTCTCCTTTGTATTAGACTTTATGCTGACTTGGCAGCATATATACTCAATTAACTTGATTTCTATTTATTTAGAAACCTCATGTTGACTTGGTAACACCAAATAACCTTGCTCTACAAGCTCATTTTCATTTATCTTTTTCTTGTTATCCTTTTTTATACTCGTTTTTTCTGCCTCTTTTTTTCGCCTTTCATTTATGAATTTTTCAACATCTAAGCGCCTTTTGGGGTCATAATCGGACAAAAACTTATAATTCTTATGCTCCTTTGTTTTATATTTGTCCGAAAAAAATGGCCGCTCACCTCGTATCTGTAAAATACACTTTGTATTATCCATTACCCCAACTTCATCCGTACTCATAAGCTCCCTGCCCATTTTTTGGTACGATACAGAGCCACCTTTTGAGCTACCTCCACTTTTGGATGTATTAAAACTGTCTATTGTTTCTTTTCCAAGCATTTTACTTATATCTTCTAGCGTTGTTTTTTCTTTGCCACCCAAAAATAATTGAGTATCACAATTACCTACTATCGTTTCAGAAGCGTCTTTATAAATAGTCTTTAACTGGCTAAGCGTTTGTATTATTGGGGTAACAGATATTTCACGGCTTCTTATAGTCGTTATCAACGTTTCAAAGTCAGGGATTTTTCCTATGTTCGCAAACTCGTCTAAAATCATCCTGACATGAACCGGTAAGCGTCCCTCAAATTTATTGTCTGCTTCATAACACAGCAAATTGAAAAGTTGGGTGTACATCAGTGCTACAATAAAGTTAAAACTTTTATCAGTATCGCTCACAATAACAAATAGGGCATATTTTTGTTTTACAACTTCCGGTTCGTTGTATATAATTTTTCCATTCTTGTCCCTAATCGGCGACATAACAGGCTTTTTTACCCCATTAACTGTTTTAAAAACAGGTATTTTTTTGCTTTTACCGTCTTTGTCAACCACTATTTTTGTTTTCTGTACTAACTTGGGTTTTGGTTCAGCTAAGTAACCGCCCAGCTTGTCCAACTCAAGCTCGTCCGTGCTTGTTAAATCACGTATTGCGCCGATGTCAAACGGGGCTAACCTCGCACCGCACGATATAAGTATGCTTTTGGCCGTTTTGCCGGCCGCCAAGCGATATTTCTTATATTGCCTTACCGCAAAATGGTCCGGTTGCGGATTCTCACCTTTTTCCAGTACCTGCTTTGTTTCAGGATTCTCTTCATAACCTCTCCCATACTCTATTTCTTTAAATATTATGTCCACCGCATTTTCAAAACTTTCATCTTCTTCCCGCACCTCCATCATATTAATCAGCTCGACTAATGCGTTCATGTTTCTATCTTCTTTTGGGTATTCATGAAAAATCAAACCCACTAGAGCTTGATATAGCATTTTTTCCGCCTTAACCCAAAAATCTTCACCGCTCTGCTTTCCGGCATCTCCGTCGGTGTTTGCTATTAATGCAGTTACAAAAGTCAAAATATCCTTTTCGCTACGGATATATTCAAATGGGTTATACTTCATACTTTTTTTCATATCTATTGTGTTCAATATACGTAGCTCTACCCCTTTATCCAACAGTAATTGACCAGTCTCCGAGGCTAGGCCACCTTTCGGGTCCGTGATAATCAGAGATACCGGGTACAAAAGGCTATCTGTCTGCATTATGTTTGGTTTAGCGTAAAAAAATGTTTTTCCACTCCCTGAACCTCCTATCACCAATATATTTTTATTTCGTGCGTATTTTGGGTTTTTCGGGCGACTATTCATTGTCAAAAATTCTGTATTCGTTAAAATTATATTATCGTCCATATTTTTTGACATATACGGAGCGGCATCCGCCTTTTTTCCCCATCTAGCCGACCCGTGTTCCTTATTTAACCTATATTTCTTCTTGTTTTGTGTTAACTGCCAAAAAAGAATTACCGCTAATATACCCATCAACGCACCTAGGGCTAAAGGATGAAGTGGTAACTCAAAAACTAAAAAATTCTCTATCAAAAACCAAACCCCAAAAGTTACAAATAAAAAAAGAGCTACATACAGGCTCATGATAATCCATTTATTCATGCTAATCACCTCGTTTGCGGAGAATGACGCATTGTTTTTTCGGGTGCGGTATGGGTTAACATCCTCGCAATTGCTCTACTTATTTTCTCTTTTGGGCTTTCTCTGTGTCTATCTACTTTCTGAGTGGTAAATTCCTTAAATGCATTTTCCATCTTTATTTTGTCTTTTGCCATAAAATACACTTGCCACTCCGCTGGTGTAGAACCTACAACTTTACGTAAACCGTATTTTATACCATACTTTTTTGCAATGCTCTCAAAACCCAACATTTTTCTGTCAGTAACACTCACAGCTTCCAAAGTTTGACCCTTATCTTCTGCAATTTTATCTATGTTTTTATATCTTTTTCCAATGCCGGCCACATGATAGTGTTTATCATTTTCAGCAGTTTCTTTTTTATTAATCTTTTTAGATTTATGTTTATTGTAAGCATATATTCCCATGTTAGTAAAACCTTTTGTAGCTTTTAGCTGAAATTTCATAGCTTCTGACAAAGCCTTACTAGACAATTCTAATATTTTAAAGCTAACTTTAAATACTGCCGGCACACCTTTAGTGGCTAATTGAGACATAAGCTCCTTTTCGGATTGTAAAATTGCGTCACTAACTTCGTTCATCTAATCACCTCTCCCCCTGCCTTTCTGCTTTTTGGACTTCTCTAATTTCGAGCATTATATCGGTTAGCTTAGCGTTTATTTCATTCCATTCTTCTTTTTTGGCATTCCCTTCTTTGTTTAAATCAGCTATCCGAGTATTTATTTCACTCATTTCACTTGCCACCTTTTCTCTTTCACTAAAAAGCGGTGCCATTTTTTCATTTAAACTTCGTAACATTGTTTGACTAGCTTCACTCACCACACACCCCTCCTTCTATACTTTTTTAAATTGAGTGTTGCTGCTTCTTTTTAGTAAGAGTTGAAAGTGTTTTATTTTTAGTTTCTAACTCTTTTTCTGCCTCCTTAACTGCTTCCTTAACCGATTCTTTAGTTACTTCTCTAGCTAGTTCTCTTTCGTCTTTTATCATGTTAATTAACATCTCGTTATAATCCTTACCTTGCTTTGGCTGCCATATAATTAATTTAAACTCTCTATTTTTTAGGCTTTCGTCGAGTATAATATCAGAAGATATACGTTCCATAGCTTTTTCTCCTGCCATGTCATTATCAAAGCAAAAGTAGATGTTTTTTATTTTTGGATTTTTCACTAAAAACTCTTTTAACCCAAGACTAGATAGACCACCTAATGACAGTCTGTGAGTATCTTCATTATCTTTCCCGAGCTTTTTGGCGATAGTTGCATGTGACATAGCGTCAATCGGAGATTCAAATACACATAAATGCTCACTTTCTTCTTTTTTTGCTGTTAAGCAAAAATTAAAAATCTTACTAGAGTTTGCAACATCGCCTTTAAAATCTGAGCGTGTACTACGTTTTGCCGCATATTTTGGCGTTTGTCCATCATATCCTACAAAAACACAGGCTTGCTTTTCGTCTTCGTATAACGTATTCTTTTCTATACATTCGTCTATTATATCTTTGTCTATGCCGCGTTTTTGTAAATATGCGATAACATTTTCGTTATGGGCATTTGGGGGCGGTAGTATAAAAGGCTTTTTTTCTGCTATCTTTTTTGGGGTATACTCCTCTTTTTTATCAAAATCTCTAATATGCCCGCCTACTTCACTTGATAACTCAGCTACGGCTTCTTTAAAATCTATTCCACGCACCTTTACGAGATAATCGAGTGCATTTGAACCACCTATGCCTCGGCTAAACCAATGAAATTTACCGTTGCTTATTTTTAAACTGTCATGGTCCTTTAACTGCCAAGTATCTCCCGATACTCTTTTTAAATTATTCGGTTCATGCCTATTCAAATATTCAAGTATGCCCACACTCCTTGCTTGCTCTATCTGCTCTTTGCTTACATATTTTACTTTTATAGGCTCTGTCCTTTCTACTATCCACTAGAGTGTGTACTTTATAAATATCTTACTTTTTTATAAAAAACCGTATACCATATCGCATTAAGTTTTTTTGGTTTTTGCGTTTTCATTAAGTTTTCTTTTTTCGGCGGTAACACTCGCAAGTGCTACCGCCAAATATGAGTTGTTGGAGTAATTTTTTATAGCACCTCCTGCTTTTTCTTTTGTTTCTGTTTTGTGTTCCCATTTCTTTCATTCTTTTGGGCTTGATTTTGTTCTTTTTTGTTTTCTGATTTATCTCTAAAAATACTAAAAGACAACGCCTTATCATAGCTTTTTAATACAATATTTTGTATTTTCTTGAGAAGCCCCGGGTTTACAATGTTTACAATATTACTACGGCCTGTTTTAGCGGCTTCGTCTATGTATGATGGAAATGCTACAACATTTTCTAATGATTTAAATACATACCCTGTTTTTACGTTTTCCTTTATTTGGATAGCGTTAATTTTTAGCGCATTGTCTATCTCTACCGTAGCAAGCCCTTTTGTTGCAGTTTTAGAATCTTTTAAAATTACAACATCTGCTTTTATACCTGACAAATCAGGTTCTTTATACATCTCTTTTAAAATTTTCTCTGCATTGTTGTTATAGTAATCCCAACGCTCAGTATACTCTATATCATCAGACCCCCAAACATCCCTAGCAGTCAGATTGAAACTGGTATATAGGTAATTAGTTAATTCTTCCCTAATTTCTTCTTTTAATGTAATAGCTTCTTTCGTCATATTGCCATTTGCGTCTGTTGCAAACTCAATAATATCATGAAGACTCCCGTCCTTGCCTTTATATTTAGGATAGCCTATTAAATACTTGTCATAAGAAATCCAATCCTCCTTCGTTGGCACACTTATACTAACATTATTAATCTCAATCCGCCCGTCAATTACCACGCTTGCGGTTGCTAGCAATATATTTTCATTTTCAGTTTTACCTTGGTATACTGTTTCATCTACCTTAACCAAAATGCGTTTCTTTGGGTTTTCTGCTTCTTTTTGCTTTTGCTTTTCTGTTTTATGGGCTTCCGCAAATGCCATAATCTTCTCTGCAACAATCTCATGGACTTCCTTCTGTTCATACACCGAGTTCTTATTTTCAAAATAACTCGTAAGCTGCTCTTGCACTAACAAACCAAAATGCTCTTGCACTAACAAACCAAAATTAATATCTTTTTCGTCATACAAATATACTTTTACCTCAAGAGGTATGCATTTACGTACTTCTTCAACAAAATTTTTAACAAACTTTTCTTCCCTATAATTGTCAGGTTCTTCTCTTCTATTATATTCATCGAAAATTAAAAGTTCACCTGCAACAAACCCCACTATTTCTTCTATTTCCACTTCTTCTTCTGCTTCTTTTAAAAAATCATCAAAATAATCTCCTGAAAGTATGGCATCAATCATGTCTATAATTTCCTCTTTGGAGTAACCATTTACTCCACCGAATTCTTCTAAAAGATTATTTTTTGAAATTTCGTCTGCTATCCTCTCCGCTGTTAAGTTATCCAGTAGGTTCGCTACTTTACTTAGATTATGGTCTTCCACATGATCGAAATCGTCAGGAGGGGTGGGTTCATCAGGTCTATCGTTCTTTTCTATCTGCTTTTCTACCTTATGGTCTTCCACAAATGCCATAATCTTCTCTGCAACAATTTCATGGGCTTCCTTCTGTTCACCGAGTTCTGATAACTCATCTACTGATAAAACATCACCAGCCTCAAAGGTGTCATAGATCTTATTTCTAAAATAACTCTCAGCCTTTTCTTGCACTAACAAACCAAAATTAATATCTTGTTCTTTTAAATATTCTATTACCTCATTAGGTATGCATTTATCTACTTCAATCAGCTGCTCAATTATACTTGCTTTTTCGAAGATAAACAGTGTTTCATCTTTTAACTCTTGTTTTAATTGTTTTAATTGTTCTTTCTCCCTTTTTTCTCTTTCGTCCCTTCTAACATGTTCCTCATAATCTCCAATATGTTCTACAACATACTTCGCTTCTCTTATTATTTGATTATCTATTACACCAGGTCTCATATTTTCTCTATAATCCTCTTCGTAAAGTAGACTCTCAACCCATTCTACTAGCTCCTCTTTGGAGTAATCATTTAATACACCACCGGATAGTAAAAGATAATTTTCTAAAATTACGTCTGCTATTATCTCCGCTTTTAAAGAGTCAGGTACGTATTCGTCGGGTTTTAAATTATTTTTTGAAAGTATTTCTTCCACTTGCATTTCTATTTTTCCATTATATTTTTCCATTATAAAATCTCTTCCCATTTTGTTTATATACTTTCCCTCCAACTATTAAATTATCCGGTAAAGCCTCTCCTCTTTCTTTCAAAACTTGTTCTAATGTCATTTTGAATTTCCTTTCTCTGAATTGTTGAAATATAACAAACGTCTTTTCAATCCGTGGACGCTATCAGTAATAACACCCTTACGCCCTATAGCGACGAGCTTGCCTCTGCGTCCACGGTTTCAAAGTGCTTTTGCTATAACACTAATTTATTATGCTTTATAGCACTTCCTGTTTCTTCTTTTGCGTCTGTTTTGTATTTTCACTCACTTTATCTACTTCCACAGATTTTTTTGGTTCTTCTTTATTCATCAAAGTCTCCAAACCCACTTGTCTATTGTATTTATCTAGCCCAACTTCTTGTATTTTTCTTGCGACATCCGAAGTTACAGGATGAACAATACTACTAAATCCATTGTCTTTTGTTTTGTTAGGAGCAGATGGCATCATTACAAATTCTCCTCCTCTTTGAGTATCTTCTCTTACTGTAACAGAATTAACTTTAAACATTTCACCTATCTGTATTGACCCAAAACCTTTTAAATTGCTTTTTGGCCCTCTTGGCAAAACAATATTTGCTTCTATCTCGTGTATAACTGGCTCTTTCGTAGAACCTTCATACTCTCTCATACCGTTTTCGTACATGTAACATAGTGTATCATTGATTGCTTTTTTTAACTCGGCAGCTTCTTTTGTCATTTTTCCGTTATCATCTTTTAAAAATTCTACTACGTCAGAATAATTCCCATCTTTGCTTCTAAAACTTGGATAACCTACAAAATGAGTATTTTCTTTACTTTCCACTACTGTCAGATTATTAATTGCTACAACATCATCTATACCTACACTCGCCATTGCTTTTACACTCTTACTTTGGTCTTGTAATGGGTACACACGTGCTGTAATCCTATAATTACCCTCCAGCTCCCCTAACACTTCCATGTTTTCTTTTTGCTTTTCTTCTTCGCTCATACTACCCTTTTCCATTGCTTGCTTCATTACTTGCTCATTGTATTCAGTTAGCCCAACTTCTTGTATTTTGCTTGCGAAATCTGAAGTTATAGGATACACGATATTACTAAATTTATTTTCACTCTTTGGGTTTGTATCAGGAGCAGATGGCATTGCTATAAAATCTTCTTCTTTTTCAGTTTTTTCTTTTACTGTAACAGAATTAATTTTAAACATTTCACCTATCTGTATTGACCCACTACCTTTTATATTGCTTTTCGGTCCTTTTGGTAAAGTAATATTTGCCTTTACCTCGTGCATAACTGGCTCCTTCGCAGAACCTTCATATTCTCTCACACCATTTTCGTACATATAACATAGTGTATCATTGATTGCTTTTTTTAACTCCGCAGCTTCTTTTGTCATTTTTCCGTTATCATCTTTTGAAAATTCTACTACGTCACGATAACTTCCATCTTCACTTTTGGAACTTGGATAACCAACAAAATGGTATCCATTTTTACCTTCTACTACTTTTAGGTCTTTAATTGCTACAACACCATCTATACTTATACTCGCCATTGCTTTTACACTCTTGCTTTGGTCTTGCAATGGGTTCACACGTGCTGTAATTCTATAATTACCCTCCAGTTCCTTTAACACTTCCAACACTTCTGCATTTCCTTCTTGCTTTTCTATTTCATTCATATTTTCGTTCTCCTTTCTAGGCATCTCTTCTGTGTTTTCTCTTTGATTTTCTACTTCATTCATATTCTTGTTCTCCTTTGGTGTCTGTTTTGTGTTTTTACTTGCTTTATCCACTCCTTCTTCAGAGTGATTTTCTTGTTCTTGGTAGCTAACGTTTTCAGAACTATCACTTTCGAGAGAATACCCTTCCTGTTCAAGTATTCCAAAAAAGTCTTCCTTAAATTCTTCGTAACCTTTTCTAAAATTACTAGGTCTGCCTCCTCGTTCCTCTTGTTTCTGTTTAAGTCGGTTTAAAATTTGCTCTGCGTTTTCTCTATAATTTTTTGTCATGTCCTCATTCTCCTTTCTGGACATTAAAAAATCGCCCTCGTCTTCGGAGTAATCAGCCGATTTAGGCTCAACGATTTCTTGTGCCGAGGCTTGGTGTAGCAAAAATTTGTTTATTTCTATAACCCTCTCCAAAGCAGTTACATTAACATCAAGCGAATTATCACCAAATGCCGTCATTGTTTTCTGTGCGGCTTGTGCGTGATCTAACTTTTTCATTAAATCGCCGGTTAAATAAACTGCGGCACTAACATAGGTTTCGTCTTGGCTTTGCGCCATTCCCGCATTAAGGAATTTAACGTCTTTGTATTCCTCAATGAGATTTTTCAAGCTCTGTTCTGTCAAAGGCATAACTCCTTCCGTTATTGTTTTTTTGAAATCGGGTAGGAGGCTACCCATTAGTTGAGTAGCCGTCCTCCCACACCACCGTGTGTGCCGTTTGGTACACGGCAGTTCTCCAGTTTACACAACAAATTCGAGAGAATCCCCTTCCTGTTCAAGTATCCCAAAAAAGTCTTCCTTAAATTCTTCGTAACCTTTTCTAAATTTACTAGGTCTGCCTCCTCGTTCCTCTTGTTTCTGTTTAAGTCGGTTTAAAATTTGCTCTGCGTTTTCTCTATAATTTTTTGTCATATCCTCATTCTCCTTTCTGGACATTAAAAAATCGCCCTCGTCGTCTTCGGAGCGATTTTCTTGTTCTTTTTTAGATTGTTGAGCCTTTTCCATATCACTAATTATTTTATCGGCATAGTTAAGAAGTTTGGGGATGTCATTTTTGCAAGTTTTCCATAACCTGCCCAAACTTATGTTTTCATAATCATGCCCTATAAAATTTCTTAACCAATAAGACCCTTTCCAGTCAAAGTTAGAATATTGCTTTTTAAAATCCCCACTTAGCTTATTTGATAATTCACCAATTTGAAACAAATAGAAAGAGCATAGGTCATGGATTTTATAGTCTTCTTCAAAGTCTTTTAATGTAATTCCTAAGAGAATATCTTCTACTTTTTGGCAATATCCTTTTATTTTGTGAAGCATTACCTTATCGTATTTTTTCAAATATTACCACCCCTGTATTTTTTATTTCTAAAGCAGCTTTTCCTTGGGGTATCACGTCTTCTAAATCAATAAAATCAACTTGCCTGTTTAAAACCTCTGCTACACTACCACCTATGCCATAAAATTCAAATCCACCCACTTCTTCATTAACTCTAACAGCTATATCTACATCACTATCTTCTGTAGCCTCTCCCTTCGCATAAGAGCCAAATAAAACAGCTTTTATAACGCCCCTTTCTTCAAAAATTGGAGTTAGTTTGTTTTTTATTTCTTCAATTGTATATATACCAGTCTGTTTCATTAATGCAAACCCCGCTTTTTTAAAATTTCATCGCCTATGCGTCTACATAATCCATATACCGCAATATGTACCGCAAAAATACCAATTACACAAAATATCACAACATACGGAAAAGTAGCATCCATTATTCTTTCTATCATATCTTGTCTCCTTGAAAATATCTTAAAATCGTAAATATTGTAAAAATTAAAAGATTTATAGTGAAGAAAACGAAGTTCAATTTTAGCCAAAATATATCTAAATATCCTGGTATTATAAAGAAAATTAAAAGTGTAAACATTGTAATCGCAGATATACAAAAAAAGATTGCGAATACGTCAACTATTCTACTCTTCATGTTGAACCTGCTTTCCTGAATTTAGACACCCAAAAACAAAGCCCGGAAAGTAAAATTATTCTAATTATGTAACTAACCAGTAACAAAGCATCGATTTCATTCGCCCAACCATACCATATAAGAGCAGGTATAATAAAAATAAGTCCCAGTGCTATACCTTGAGCCGACACCGTAAGTACTGTAATAAAATTTTTCATATCATAACCCCTGCCTAATCACTAAATAAAATATATAAACATTAGCATTGAAATCAAAAAACTACCATTCGCCAATATTTATAAATATAACACAACCATTATACCACAAAAATCACATAAATGCAGCTACTTACAAAGTGGATAAAATTCCCCATTAAAGTAATAGATCAACTACCTAGAGCAATTACCGAAAAAACCTCGGTAATTGCTCTATTGGGGAAAGTATAAAACCTAAATGGGAAACTTTAAAAATGCTAACAAAGGGCAGTGATCACTATGATCACGTCCGTGTGATCAAGCACGTCCATGTGCCATATGATCACGTCTAAAAAATCAATCCCTAAAATTCCGCATAATATATTATACCACAGATTTCAAGAAAAAAAGCGTACACTTTCGCATAAAAAGCGTACAATTTTAAGTCGAAAGAGTACAAAAAGTGTACCTAAGAGTACACTTTTTGTACTCTGAAATGCCTTTTTTGTACCCTAAAACACCAAAAGTGTACTGTAGTTGTTTTGTAATCCGCTCAAAACCGCTATCTGTACGCACTTTTAAGGACTGTTATTTTTCAGACTCTTTCTGACACCTTCTACCTTTATTAAGTAAAATATGATATAATATTATTAAGAAAATAACGTACTGATAAAATCAAAAAAGAGGTTTGTAGATATGGATATGAAAGCAGTAAAAGAGCAATTGATAAAGAGTGAATCCGCTTTCTCATTTAATTTTGATGGAGGAGACGAAATAGAGGCGGTATTACTTTCAAAATCAATAAATGATATAGTTGAATTAACAAAATTAACATCTAGTTTGGAATGTAAAGATGCATATATAAAAATAAAAATTACTTCGTTTGAAAAAGGTAGCTTTCAAATTTATTTTTCAATCATAAGCGAGGCTATAGAAACAATAGCTAGACCAGCTTTAACTTTGGGGGGTCTTGCAGTGATGGTCATTAGTATTATAAAGGGTTACTTTGATGTTAAAAAACATTTAGAGGGGAAACAACCCAAAACAACAGTCGAAAAAGACAACGGCAAAATAGAGATTGAGAACGAAAATGGCCAAAAGATCGAAGTTGAATCTACAAGCCTTACGATAATAAATAATACAAATATTGAGCTATACGTAAATAGCATTATAGATAACGTAATGGAACACAATCCAAATGGTGGCTTTAATATAAAAACGGAATATGAAACAACAAAATATGTGGCCGAAGATATGCTTAAAATGGCTAAACCATTCGCTATCAAAGATAAAGAAGATACATTTGAAATTTATCATATAACAACAGCATTACCGATAAAAAAAGCTGATTTGCTAAAAAGTTCATCATGGGAATTTATATTCCAAGGTAAAATAATAAAGGCTACTATACTAGATACAGATTTTTTGGGGCGTGTACACAAAGGGTTAATATCAGTAAAAGCACGAGATTATATTAATGCTAAGCTAGAGATTAAAATACCAAAAGATAATCAAGGTGGTATAATAGGGAACAAAGAAAAATATTCTATATTAAAGGTATTGGGAGAAGTGCAAACTAGCACAGACGCTGAACAATTGACTTTCCTCGATTAATTATTATTATCAGCTGTTTTCGCTACCAAACTATTCTCAAAACGGCTTAACATCCCCGCCCCACAAACGCCCAAGGGCGGGGGTGTTAGCTAGTCCCTATGAATTTAAAAACGGCTTAACATCCCCGCCCCACAA
>WRKF01000161.1 GCA_009778165.1 Defluviitaleaceae bacterium | reverse complement strand
TAGCCCTTTTTAAAATAAAATTAAGTGGAATAGCTTCCTAAATTCAGCAGTTTTAGTGTGAATTTAAAGGGCTAATTTAAAACGGAACTGCTATAATTGGCAATTAGTGTCATTGTAAGATATATTTAGCCATAAGCAAACAGGGGTTATCTTTATCCCAAAGCAAGGGGAACACTTCTATTGGCTTAAACCCAACCGCCTGATAAAACATTCTTGTTTTATCATAGCTTTCGTTTGCTCTTGAAGCATCCAAAGTTTTTACGGTTAAAAATTCTATTTTGTTGTTTTCGCAATATTTTTCACAAACCTCAATAAGCTGCCTGCCTATTCCTTGACCGTGAAATTCTTCCAGCACCCCCATAACGTAAACTTCTGCCGTGAAAGGGTTGTGTGTTTTTATCGCAACAAAACCAACTGCAATGTTGTCGCAGAAAGCTCCATAAAAGTGCATTGCTTTTACTTGTTTAACATAATCGACAATACTGTTTTCCAAACCAAACCAACTTGGTAAAGCTCTAAGAACCTCGTCGCAAATTGCAGACTTTTCGTCTGAATTAACTATTTCTTTTTTTTCAACTTCTTTCTTTTTAATCCACATGATATCCTGCTGCTTACAAATACCGTTAACATGGGGTATAATCGGCTAAATTTAGCGATTTATTGACTGTTGGTTCTAATACTCAGATAACTTTGGCAATTAACTGGATTGTATTAAAATACTTCCCACCTTCTGCCGCCATCATATCCAACGTCCATTTGTCTTCACCAGAGGGATCAATGCTTGCGAGGTATTCCCTCCAAGCTATATCGTGGCAAGCCTGTTCGCTGATATTCACAATTTCTATGTCCTCTGCCTTGCCCCACAAGTCCTTCCACCATTCAATACCGCGGACATATCTTGCAACATCAGGAACTTCCCAAAACGGCTGCATTTCAGCCGGAACATTGTCGCCAAAATCATACTTCAAGCCGGGAAAAGAAACAGCGATGTAACCGCCTTTTTTCACATAGGAAGCAAGAATTGATAATATTTTCTCATTATCACCAAACATATTGTATGCACCTACCGAAAAAATAGCATCGAAATACGATTTTGCAAACGGCAGTTGCTGTGTTGCATCAATTATCATTGGAACGATTTTATCTGCAACGCCAAGTTTCACAAATCTTTCATAATTTTCGGTCGGGTCAGCAAATAAATCGGTGGCAAAAACTTCTGCACCGTGTGCTTGCACCAAATACAACGGTGACAAGCCTGTTCCACAACCCAAATCAAGTATTTTCATACCCTTTGTAATTGTGAAATGCGAAGCCAATTCCTCGGATTGTCGTATTGCATTGGGACCCCACATTAGCTCTTGCAAAAGCGCAAAATTCTTTTCGTCAGCGATAAATTTATTTGAAAATGCACTACTCATTGTTCATTTTCTATCCCTCTCCGCTTCCTGCATACCAGCGGAGGATACTATGGTGAACCCAAACTCGGCGGCGAGTTTTTGTCCTCTGCTTCGTAATCGTTCAGCATACTGTTCTTTGGACATATGCTTTATTTCTTCATAAATCCTGTCACGAATAGCATATACTTCTTCTTCACTTTTGTTTAACTTAATCATTACCTATTACCTCCGCTGGTGTGGCTATAGTTATAGGTCTATACCCTTCCCTTAAATTTATTATACTTGTCATTTCCTTTGTCTTAGTCCTGTTTATGTGTCGAAAATTAAAACTAAATATATACTGCAAATTATTTACTGTAGCAACCGAAATATGTAGGCTATCTAATTTTTTACTTTTTGGGATAACTCCTTCATTGGTGTATAATTCAGACAGCTCCTGTGCTTTGCTAGAGTAGTCAAGTACAATTATACCGTATTTTTTAATTAATGCTACCATATTTGACCGCTTGGGTTCTTGTGCTTCACCTAATTCATCTGTAACATACAGTGATGTATAAGCCTCATACTTCCCTGCTTTTATCTCTTGAAATAGCTTTACGGTCGCAGGGTGTGCGTCCCTTTCTGTATCAAAATAGTAGTTAAACATTGTCGTTTCTAGGTATATCTTAGGTTTACGCATTTACATCACCTCAATTTTTTACAGCAGTTTTCCCCATTAGTTACACCTCTTTTGCCTTTGGGAATTTTAAAGAATCAAATTTTAGTGCCATCTTCAAATATAAAACCAAATTGATATACAGCACCAAGGGCAATAGCAACTTTTTCAAGGTCCTCTTGCCTTAATGTTCCTCGTTTCACTTTAAGATTAAAATTTGCTGGTGATATACCTATTAATCGCGCCAATTCAGCTTGGCTAATACCTTTGTATGCTGTTGCCATGTTTATTTTTTGCTCTACTGTCATAACAACACCTCCTAATATATTATAACAAATATGCTAGAGAATATCAAGCATTTATCATAATTTATCATGTACTGTCCAGGAGAAATGCATAAAGGGTTATCTGAAAAAAAGCAAATATGATTAGTATAGTTATGCTAATAGCACCTAGCACCTAGCACTTAGGCATTTTATACAAAATACAACAAAAAAGCAATATAATTGGTACATATAGCAAATCTCTTCAATGTTTTGAACTTTTGTTTTACAGTCTTTCAATCAGGCACTGCTGCTTCGTTTTTTGTATAGTGCTTTTATCGGACATTCCAGAGCAAAAAGTGCTACAACACCATATAACATCGAATGTTGCGGGGATTTTTAAGCGCAAAGTGTAGTCACCACATTGAATTTAAAAACTTAACATTTAAAATGATTCGTTATATAATAGTAGTCACCTTAATAAACGGAGGACTACATCATGAAAATAAAATCCAATTCCTACCATCTTGAAATACGCACACAACGCAAAAAACCTTACGGACTTTTGAGAAATAGTTATCGTGAGGACGGTAAAGTTAAAAAACAAACCCTTTGCCAATTTACAGGGCTTTCCTTGAGCCAACTACAACTAATAAAAGCCTCTATCCAAGGCAAAACCGTTATGAAAGAAGAGTTTAAGATACTATCAAGCCATGAATATGGGGCTTCCTTTGCATGTGCCTCTATTTTGAAAGAGCTTGGACTGCACAAAGCCATACATTCTCGCAGTTCCATGGAATGGGTGAAATCAGCCATCGCTATGATTATAGGTCGTATTGTCTTTGCCGGTAGCAAGTTGGCTTTGTCTTCGTGTACTGCTTTCTCTTCGCTTTGGGAAGTTTGCGGCATAACAGGCGACATAAATCTAAATACTAACTGCTACGATGCCATGGATAAACTGCTTTTACGTCAACAATCTGTTCAGCAAACTCTTGCAAAAAAGCACCTTGATAATGGTACAATCGTGCTTTACGATATAACCAGTTGCTACATGGAGGGAGAGTACGAAAACAGCGAATTGGTAAGTTTTGGATATAATCGTGACAGAAAACGTGGCACCGAGCAAATTGTAATTTCGCTTTTGTGCAGCAAAGATGGATGCCCTATAGCTGTTGAGGTGTTCAAAGGAAATACAAAAGACGAAACTACGGTGCTTTATAAAATCAAAGAAATAGGCGAAAAATATAACCTCGAAAAAGTAATCTTTGTCGGTGACAGAGGTATTATAACTCAAGCAAAATATAGGGAAATTGATCATGATTTAGTAAAAGTTGTTTCAGCTTTAAGCCATAGCAAAATTAAAGAGCTTATCGAAAAAGGGGCAATACAGATTAGTCTTTTTGACAAAAGCAACATTGTTGAAGTGGTTGACGGGGAGATTAGATACATGCTCTGTCATAACCCTGCGATGGCTAAAAAAGAAGGAGCAACGCGGCAGGTGCTGCTTGATAAAACCACTGCAGAGCTTGATAAAATCATATCATCAAAAAGTAAAACAAAGAACTCGAGAGCTATTAGGGCAGGCAGAGTGGTAGATAAGTATAAGATGGCAAAATTCATAATATTCGAGGGCTGCGATGATGATATAACGTACAAATTGAACGAAACAAAAATTAAGGCGGAAGCTGAATTAGACGGTTGTTACGTAGTTTTCACCGACGCCTCTCCAAATGATTTAAATGCTGTAGAAACTGTAGATACTTACAAAAGCCTTATGCATGTCGAACAGGCATTTAGGAATCTTAAGACCACTACTCTTGAGATTAGACCTGTGTATCACAAGACAGACGATCGGATAAAATGTCATGTATTTATCTGTATGTTGGCTTATTACATAGTTTGGCACATGAAAAACAGGCTTATCCCACTTAATGAAGCGGATGATACCAAAGGGAACAAGCGATATAGTTTTGATTTTATAATCGAAAGCCTAAAATCTATACGCAAGGAAACAGTTCAGTTTATGAACAACCAGACTTTTACCATCACTACACCTAATGAAGAGCAGGCTAAAATATTGGATTTGCTTGGAGTTAGTTTGTAGACACCCCTGTGAATCTATAAAATGCCTTAAAGCCCTTATTTTGTAAGGGCTTTTTGCCTATTTTGCTCTGGAATGTCCGTTTTATGTTCGTGCATTTGTCCTGACTACAAAGGGTGTAGTTAAACAACTATACGAAAAAAAATATTGTATTTTCAATCAATACAAATAAGGCGACAGGCAAGAAAGAAGAATATGTCCACTCACGCTTTGAAAAATTTGTGACTAAAGACTTTTCTCGACTAAGCTAATTTGATACAGCCAACTGTTATTCTTTTAGCGATAGCGAGGAAATTCTTGGTCGTGCCTTATTTAAAGAAATAGGGCTGCCGCCAACCATTTTTGTGGTTTTGCAACAGCCCCTTAAGGTCATGTTAGGTTTTCAACAAATCTTGTACTAGTCTCTCAACACGTAGTAATTCACCAATTTCAGAGTTTCTATGTTTATCTGCAAAATCCTTTAGTGCCTGGGAGAAATTTATTTTCTCACTAGTGTCTGTAAAACTTCCCGCTCTCGCCATTGCTTCAAGCAAATCTGTCACATCTTCTTTAATCCCTGCAGCTAGCTTGTAAGAGGTTTTTGCAAGAACCTCCATCGGACTAGCGTTTTCTAGAACAATACCATTCAGATGTATTGTTTCCTCAAACCTTGTTCCGTCGGGGTGTGTTCCACGTACAGTAACAATGGGATTAGCTGGTGTGCTGTGTTGATGTAGATATGTAGAAAACAAACTAAATCCACTATTTTGATCTGCATGGTTTAGGTCAAACCGTTTTACGCCGCTAGACATGCTGTTCTCGCCTTGCATATGTGTGATATTATCATTGCCAGTTCTAACAAGATGTCTTCGAGTAGGTGCAACAGCCAGTTTTTGATGAAGAGAATGCGGCGTCATGGGCATACCGTTAATCCCCATAAACTAAAACCCAATATGGAGATTAGTAAACTGGTGTCCCAATTGTGAAGTGCTTACTTGAAAAGAAACACGTACAACTGCCTGAGCGTTAGCTGTACCATTCCCAATAATATTAGTGGATACAATATGAGGTAACCCCGCATTGCCAGCTGTTCTTTGGTTTTCCACCCTTGTTATGAATGCTGTATTTCCATTTCTAGTACCAAAAGTAGTCAAAGTCACAGTCCCCCCTGGAGCAAACCCACCTCCAATAAGAAACATTCTTCTTGCTAATTGATGGTTTCTAGCTACAGACACTTCATCAACTATAATTATCTCCACGTCATCTACAAAGACTGTTATAGTTTGACCCGCAACAAAAGGTATGTCATGCCCTATGTCTATACCAGTTGATACTGCATAGGTTTCTTGGGTTGTTAAGCCTTCGTTGGCTAATGCGGTAACAGATGTGATAGAAAGCACTAGGGCGATAGTTAGTAGTGTTGCTTTTTTTGCAAAGTTTTTCATGTTATTTTTTCCTCTCTTGATTAAGATTTTTACAATTTGCGTTACGAAAATTGCTTCATTTTCATCTAACGCATGTTTGCAGTACATTTCATTTTTTAAACGTTTAAGAATCGACGGTCAATAAATTTCTAGCTGTGGCTTCTGATGACAGAGGCTTTGACGGCGACAAAAAAGTAAAATGGTGAAAGTAGCATATTGTAACCAATACAATGGGTAAGTTGCTCGCTATTTGGATTCATACAAAGAATATGTTCATGATTTCACACACGCACACTTTACTTAGGTCTTATTGGCTGTTGGTTCTCAAATAATTCCTTTATCCGCCCCATTTATCATATCCTCTATTTTTGCCACATTGCAGAGAATTTTCTTCTGTTTGTAAATAGTTTTTAGTTTATGAAACGGACGTGTTGGTCGAACTACATTTCTTGACAAATCCAGTCAAGTGAACAAGGTGGAAAACTGCTTGCTTTCGATTCCGTTGGAGAAAAATCTTCTGCGGTTGGGTTCCACTCTAAATCAATAACAGCAACCAACAAATTGTTTAAATCGACATTGTTCATTACATTTCACCTCCTTCCAATGAACCTTCTAATGAAATTTCATACTACAATACTAACAGCTCACTAACTTACTCTTCGATTATATCACAATCAAAGTTATATCACAATCAAAGTCTTTTGTCAATTAGTGATTTTTTTGAGTAGGAGCAACACATGAAGGGTTACTCAAAAAAAAGCAAATATAATCAGTATAGTTATGCTAATAGCACTTAGTACTTAGCACTCAACACTTAACGCTTAGGCATTTTATACAAAATATAGAAAAAAACAACACAAAACAGGCATATATGCCAAAATTAAAGAGAAATTAGTTTTTTCAAAAGTTTTGCCGTTTTGCCGGATTGTTACATATAGCAAATCTCTTCAGTAACTACGAAGATGCAGATAAATAACTATGCGAAAAAAATATTGTATTTTCAATCCATTTCGGCTACAATATAATAGATATTTAAATTTAGTCGGAGGTAGTTGTTTGTGTATATTAAGAGGCATATCGAAGATGCATTAAAATCTGCGATAAACGAAAAGGGTGTTCTTTGCGTAACCGGTGCTAGGCAGGTTGGTAAATCGACCGTTCTGAAAACCTTGTTTGCTAACCACAAAGAGCTTACTTTAGATGAGAGCAGGCTACTTAGGCTTGCGATAGAACATCCCGAGGAGTTTTTTGCTCAATTTGAGCCACCTGTTTTTATTGATGAAATCCAATATGCACCGACCTTATTTCCGTATATAAAAATTCATATTGATAAAACTGGGGAGAAGGGTGCATTTGTGCTTTCCGGCTCCCAACGCTATGAAATGATGGCGGGTGTTACGGAAAGTTTGGCGGGAAGAATCAATTTAATAGACCTTTACGGGCTGTCTTTAAGGGAAATTCTTGGCGATGATTATCGAGGAGAATTTATGCCTACACAGGAATATCTAAAGCAGCGCAAACCCAAGCCTATCAAGTATAATGAGATTTGGGAAAACATTTGGCGCGGGTTTTTTCCTGAAATTGTAACAGAGGGTACTAACTGGTCAAGATTTTATTCAAGCTATGTCCGAACATATCTTGATCGTGATGTGTCAAAGCTGGGGCAGGTCGGCAATCTGCTACAATTCGAGAAGTTTATGGTTGCGATTGCAGCCAGGACAGGGCAGTTGCTTAATATTGTCGATGTGGCAAAGGACACAGGCATTAGCCGACAGACCGCCGAGAAGTGGCTGTCAATTTTGATTGCTTCAAATATCGTGCTTGTATTGAAGCCATATCACAATAACGTTTTGAAAAGACTCATTAAAACGCCAAAAGTTTACTTCCTTGACACGGGACTTGCGAGCTATCTAATCGGTTGGGACAATGCACAGGTTTTGCAAAACGGGGCAATGTCTGGCGTACTCTTTGAGACATTTGTTATTGGCGAAATAATCAAATCTTGGACAAATAAGGAGGGCGTTACGCCAAATATGAACTTTTTCTTTTTCCGTGACAAAGACGGCAATGAAATCGACTTGTTGATTAAGCGAGGAGATACGCTCTATCCTATAGAAATAAAAAAATACATAAGCTGTGATAAGTCCGACATAGACGCATTTAAGCAGCTTGATAAAATATCTGACATGAAACGTGGTGAAGGTTGCGTTGTTTGTATGGCTGATGACGTGTTTCCTATAACTTCTACCGACAAAGCGGTGGGGGTACGATACCTATAGCATTATAGCATGTTGTTAATCAAAAATAGCCGTCCTTGTGTGGACGGCTATTTTCCCTAAGCTCTGTAGCTTGTGCTTGCTTGTTATATTCTTTCTTTTTAATCCACACGATACCCAACCCCTCTCACGGTTTTAATATTAACGGCATCGCCCAACTTATCCCGCAACCGCTTGATATATACTGTCAGTGTATTGTCCTCGACAAAATTGCCTGCGGAATCCCATATGTTTTCTAATATTTGTGTGCGTGTTAAAATTTGCCCCTTGTTTGTAGCGAATATTAAAAGCAAGCGATATTCCAGTGCGGTAAGTTCAAGCAATGTTTCGTCAAGATATGCTTTGCCGAGAGCCGTATCTATAGCTACGTTGCCAAGCGTTAGCACGGGCGCAGCAGTTTCCCCTCCTTTTGTGTTTAATGTGCGCTTAACCCTAAGAAGTAGCTCCCGCAGGCGAAACGGCTTTGTGATATAGTCATCTGCACCACCTTCAAAGGCACGTACAATGTTGCCCTCGTCGTCTACGACTGTGAGGAAAATAACGGCTGTTTCTGTAGGCAACAACGCCCGCACATCAAAACCACTGCCGTCGGGCAGTTGCATATCCAGTATTGCAAGGTCAAAATTGTCGGTTAATATGGCTTGTTTTGCTTCATCAACATTTTTGCTACAAACAACGGCGTAACCTTCCTGCTCCAGCGCATACACAAGCCCGGATGAAATTATTGCATCGTCTTCAACAAGTAAAATTCGTTTCATTGATATAGTATACATCATTCGGAAATGTAGTGCAACCTGATTGAAAATTCAAAAATTTTGGTTTAGTAAAAAAACCAACAAACCTGTTTCTAAGATTATGGCTCAAGGGTGAAAATGGCGAAAAACCTGGGTTTGATTTCGGGGAAATGCCTTTAGAGATGCTTTTCTGATGCGAACTATGAAACACTTTACATCACACTTTATGTGAGGCTCTATGTGGTTGAGGCTTAAAAAGAATTGTTGGGAAATTATATTATGTAGATTATACAACTTGTTGCGTAGCGAAGCAAGTTGAAAATATCCGATTGAATTGCCCGAATTTTTTGTTGTATTCCATTTTTGTTCCACTATATATCCCAATTTTTAAGCCGTCTTGATTTTTTTAGCACAAAGCCTTATAATATTACTTTATCAGTTATCATATATCCCTAACAGTATAATAAGGAGATATTTTATGGATATACAAAAATTACCACTCATTAAAGTTAAAGGGCATGTTGTTTTCCCTTCCACAAGGGTTGTGTTGGAAGTTAGCCGAACGTTCCCCGTTGCGGCTGCAGAGGATCCAAGGGAAATTGGCATGAGAGTATTTATAGTGACTCAAAAAGAGTCGGAGCAACCGGGGGAAAACATTTATAAGGTTGGCACAATTGCCGAGATAGAGAGAGTTTCAAAACTGTCCTCTGAAAAATCCAGAGTTGTTGTAAGAGGAGTGAAAAGGGCACGTATAGATTCGTTTTCACAAAATACCCTTTATGCCGAAGTTCTTGCAATAGATTTGGAAGACGAAAGTACAGAAATTTCAGAAGAAGATGAAAGGGTTGCTATTAAATTAGCTCGCACCAGTTTTGAAAGCTATCTGCGCCACTTAAAAATAAGAAGCGATGATATGCCCTTTATACAAACATCTCAAGATTTGTCTGAAATATCTTACAAGATAATTGCCAATATTAATACAGATGTGGAAAACAAGCAACTTATATTAGAAGAAAGAAACCCTGTTGCACGCTTGCGTAGCTGTGTGATTATAATACAGCGGGAGCTTGAGCGGTTGGTTGTGCAAAAAGAGGTATCGGTTAATGTCCGCCAAAATGTAGAAAAACAGCAAAAAGAGTACTATTTGCGAGAACATTTAAAAGTTATTAAAGAGCAGCTGGGAGAAAAAGAGCAGACAGATGCAGAGGGTTATGAAGAAAAAATCGAAAGCCTGGCAGCCAACGACGAGGTAAAAAACAAATTAAACAAGGAGCTAGCAAAGTTGAAACGCCTGCCGAACAACGCCCAGGAGGCCTCCGTTGTGCGAGAATATTTGGATTTGGTGCTAGATTTGCCTTGGGGCGACAAAACCGATGAAAACAACGACATAAAACATTCTCAGCAAGTGTTGGAAGATGATCACTATGGGTTAACAAAAATAAAAGAGCGTATTGTTGAGTTTTTGGCAGTGCGGCTCAAAACAAATGGGCTAAATGCACCAATATTGTGTCTTGTGGGACCGCCCGGTGTGGGTAAAACCTCTATAGCTAAAAGTATAGCAAAGGCACTTAACCGAAAATATGTGCGTATTTCCCTTGGTGGCCTCCACGACGAGGCAGAGATACGAGGGCATCGCAAAACATATCTTGGAGCAATGCCCGGCAGAATAATTGGTGCTATACGCCAATCCAAAAAGGATAACCCCCTGATTTTGTTGGATGAGTTGGACAAAGTGGGTATGAGCCACCGAGGCGATCCAACATCCGCCTTGCTGGAAGTTTTGGATAAGGAGCAAAATATCGCTTTTAGAGATAACTATGTAGAAGTACCCTATGATATTTCCGATGTTCTTTTTGTATGTACTGCAAATACATTAGAAAATATTCCGCCGGCACTAAAAGATAGGTTGGATATTATACGGCTTTCTAGCTATACCTTTCAAGAAAAAAAGCAGATTGCCATAAAATATTTAATCAAAAAACAAATGGAAGACCATGCACTGGATGACACCGATTTAGTTATTGATGACATAGCACTAGAGGAGCTTATAAACTACTACACAAAAGAGGCGGGTGTGCGTCAGCTGGAGCGGCAAATAGAGAGTCTATGCAGAAAAGCTGTAAAAGAGGTGATGGAAAAGGGGTCAGATAAAACACAAATTTTCATTACCCAAGACAATATAAAAACCTATTTAGGGAAAAGAAAGTTTCGTTTACGAAAAACTAACGATGAGCCGGAAGTAGGTATTGTAAACGGCCTTGCGTATACTGCTCATGGGGGGGACACCCTCTCTATAGAGGTGAATAAAGCTGCGGGCCGCGGCAAACTTAACCTCACGGGAAATATCGGCAAAGTTATGGACGAGTCTGCAACAGCGGCATTTAGCTTTATACGCTCCAACTGCGAAGTGTTGGGTATAGACCAAAACTTTTACCGTAAGCTCGATATGCACATACACATTCCCGAGGGGGCGACACCAAAAGATGGGCCGAGTGCCGGTGTTACAATGGCTACGGCAATGGTAAGCACGTTGTGTGATGTTCCTGTAAAAAGTGATGTGGCAATGACGGGCGAAATAACCATACGTGGCAAGGTGTTGCCTATAGGTGGGCTTAAAGAAAAAGTTTTAGCGGCAAAAGCGGCGGGTATAAAAACGGTACTGCTACCCCAAGATAACGAAAGCGATTTGTTTGAAATAGAGGAATATGCAAAAGAAGGGTTGGATTTTGTGCTTGTAAACGATATACATCAAGTGTTGGAACACGCCCTTGTACATCCTCCTGCATAAAAGGAATTTTCTATGGAAATACCTATGAAAATAAATTTAACTGTAGCTGTGGAAAAAAAAGGCTACCCCGAAAGAGAAATAAAAGAGGTAGCCTTTGTGGGGCGTTCAAATGTTGGTAAATCCTCTCTTATAAACACACTTCTTGGCAAGAAAATCGCCAAAACGAGCCAAAACCCGGGCAAAACCCGCACAATAAATTTTTACAACATAGATGAAAAATTTCATTTGGTAGATTTGCCGGGTTACGGCTACGCAAAAGCCCCAAAAACGGAAATTGCAAAGTGGGGCAAGATGATAGAAGCATATTTGAAAGAACGAGAACAGCTACAAGCCGTTGCCCTTTTGCTTGATATTCGTCATGCTCCATCTGACAACGACAGGTTAATGTATGATTGGCTTTTGCACTATGGTTACGAAATGATTATCATTGCAACAAAATTGGACAAAATAAAAAGGAGCCAAGTACAGAAACATATTAGTATTATACGCAAGGAAATATCCTTTGAAGGGGAAATTTTCACATTTTCCAGTCTTAACAAAACAGGGGCAGACGCACTATGGAATGCAATTTTGCAACGCACTTGTAGTTTGTAATGCCTAAAAAACTGCTATAGCGGAAGGGAGCAAGAATGAAATCTGTTAAAGAACATAGACAAGCTATAATTGTTATGGTTGTAATTATTTTAATATTTGCCGGTTTAATCGCCCTTGCGTATGTTCAGGAGCCGGCAACTACAGCCCTTTTTTCGACAGGGCCTCAGGTGCAGGGAAACACGAGCGATTTTTTGGAAATACCGCTAATGACAGTGCCGATATTCTCTGAAGAAGGCTATAACCAAGGTAGCCTCACTGTTGGTATGCACTTGGATGTGGTACAGGGCAACGATATTGACCCAAATCATTTTATAGGAAGTATTGATTATACGTTGCGCAATTTTGATATGGACGCAGTAAGCACACCGGGAAGTGTAGAGCGTGTGCAGAGTACAATACTCAACAGTTTGAATAATCAAACATCATTTGATGTAGTGGGTGTTTATATTTCAGACATGTTTGCGATTAGAAATTAGGACAGTGGTGTGTGATAATCAAAAAGTCTGTGTACCCATAGCGGTTACACAGACTTTTTGATTTATGAGTCGTGATCTAAATAACAGTGCGTAGCAACGTTTCACCCATTTTACCGACGGCGATACTAAGCGTAGCCAATACAAAAGCTCCTGAGCAAATCAATGCCATAACTATAGCAAAGGATGCAAAGTTGATGATAGGCCAAACAACGAGAAGCACGAACAGGATAAGAAGAGCAGCTATAGCGAATGAAAAAGAAATGTCACGCCAAAAATCGGCAAGGTAATGTTTATTTTCATAACTAGCCGCAACAACGCCATTAACACCGTTTATAAAATAAAAGGGGATAAGCCACAAAAACATGATAAACTTCCAATTTTCGGAACTTACCGCAAATATAAAATAGCTGTAAAACCACACAGCAGATAAAATTAAAACTGCAAGAGGTAAAAAAGAGCCAACCCCAAACTTTCTCTGTACTAGGGTTTGACGGGTCTGCTCTTGCACAGCTACAAGTGGTTTAAGTTTAGTTGAACAGCCGCATGTACACATTGTTATAACACCTCCAAATCTAAAACTTCGTAACTACTATTATGATATTGCGGAATTATAGCATAATATTAATAATTTGTCAACTTTTTTCTTTATAATTTCACGGCATTATAAATTGTAACTTGTAAGTCTCAAAACTTCATGAAAGGGTTGTACTGAGCGGGATTGCTATATACACCCTCTGATTTCGGTTGTATCATAAGCAAGTTGAAACACCAAACTTAACCCGATAAAACCCCAAAAAATGGGGTTAAGGGGCTAGCCCCTTGCGGGGACAGGCATTGCACAGCTTCCACCTATCTCTATGTAGCTACGCAATGCCACGGGCATAGCCCCAGGGGTTTCCCTAATTTCTCATTAAATAATCGAAAGCACCGAGGGCTGCTGTTGCTCCGCTGCCAATAGATATAACTATTTGCTTATAGGCACTGTCGGTACAATCCCCTGCGGCAAATACCCCATTCACACTTGTCGCACCGTGTTTGTCTGTTATTATTTCCTTTTTTTCATTTAACTCCAATGTGTCTTTGAGCCAGTCTGTGTTTGGTACAAGCCCAATCAAAATAAACACACCTGCCACTTCCAGAGCGACGTTTTCCCCTGTCTCCTTTTTTGTGTAACTTATGCCGTTCACTTTGTTTGTGCCTTTTATCTCCGTTACCTGAGCATTTGTTATCACTGTAACATTTTTGAGGGTTTTGAGCCGTTCTTGCAAGACTGTATCCGCTTTTAAAGTTGGCAAAAATTCTATTAGGGTTACATGTTCCACAACCCCCGCCAGGTCAATTGCCGCTTCTACACCAGAGTTTCCACCGCCAACAACCGCAACTTTTTTGCCCTGAAACAGAGGTCCGTCGCAATGTGGGCAGTAGGCAATGCCCTTTGTCTTAAACTCTCGTTCCCCGGGTACACCCAAATCACGCCAACGAGCCCCGGTAGATAAAATAACGGTTTTTGACTTTAACACCGCCCCATTGGCGAGGGAAATTTCTATTAAATCCTTTTTCGCCAGAGCCACCGCCCTTTGGGACTTCATTATGTCTACACCATATTCCTTTACATGCTCCTCTAGCTGAGCCGCCAGTTTGGGGCCTTCTGTATATTTTGTGCCAATAAAGTTTTCTATACCCAGGGTTTCCAGTGGTTGGCCACCAAAGTTTTCGGAAACAATGCCTACCCGAATTTTTTTTCGGGCAACGTAAATGGCTGCTGCTGCTCCTGCAGGACCTGCACCCACCACCAAAACGTCAAAGGGGTCTTTTGCAGACATCTCCTCCTGGTGCGAAGCCCCGCCAACCACTTTGTTTAAAATATCGTCTATGGTCATGCGACCTCCGGCAAAATGCTCGCCATTTAAAAACACGGTAGGCACAGCCATAATCTGCCTTTGCTCCACCTCTTCTTTAAACATTCCTCCCTCTATCATATTATGAGAGATGTTTGTGTTTAGTACACTCATGATATTTAAGGCTTGCACAACATCGGGGCAGTTGTGGCAGGACAGGCTCACATATGTTTCAAAGTGTAGCCTTTTTTCAATGCTTTTTATTCGTTTAACGGTTTCTTGGTCTATTTTTGGTGGGCGGCCACTTACTTGCAAAATAGCCATGACAAGAGATGTAAACTCATGCCCCAAGGGTAGTCCGGAAAAAAATACCCTGCTTGGGCTTTCTTTTTTTGCTACAGCAAAGCCGGGGGATTTTATTTCTGCATTTTCTTCTATAAAAATTTTTGGAGACATATCGGCAATTTCGGTTACTAAATCACGAACCTTTTGTCCATCTTCGCTGTTATCAGCATTGATTTGTAAAACAATATCTCCCTCCAAAAGTTTCAGGTAATCGTCTAACTGATTTTTAATATCTTGTTCAAGCATGTTCTCTCCTTTTCAGTGGAAAATCATATCAAAAAGGCAGACCGAGTGGGGGGTTTCCACATTTTTTGAGGTCTGCCAAAAAGTTTGATTTCTATTTTCGATTTATATTCGATCTAGTGATTTCACCTAAATCTTACCTACCAAATCCAGGCTTGGCTTTAGTGTTTTTCCGCCTTCTTTCCATTTGGCGGGGCAAACTTCGCCGGGATTGCTACGCACATATTGTGCCATCTTAATTTTGTTAATTAGCTGACTTGCGTCTCTGCCGATGCCGTCGGCTGTTATTTCTATCGCTTGCACAATCCCATCCGGATCTATAATAAAGGAACCACGTTGGGAAAGGCCGGTTTCTTCGTCCAATACCCCAAAAATACGGGAGATTCTTTGGGTTGGGTCTGCCAGCATAGCATATTTTACTTTTCCCACCGCTTCGCTACTTCTATGCCAAGCAGCGTGTACAAAATTTGTATCCGTAGAGCAAGAATATACATCTGCCCCCAATTGTTTAAATTGCTCACACTCGTTCTGCAAATCTTCAAGCTCCGTTGGGCAAACAAAAGAAAAGTCTGCCGGGTAAAAGACTATTATGTTCCAACGCCCTATAAAATCTTCGGAGTTTACTTTTATAAACTCACCGTCTTTAAATGCGTCTGTTACAAAAGTTTCTAGCTTTTTTCCTATAAGGGACATAGTCAACCTCCTAATTTATACTGCAATTTCAGCGACTTTTAAAAATCTTGGCAAGAACATTATATCACCAGTGTTACATGGTTGTCAATCCGGTATTTTTTTGTTTTTGGGGTATAATATAATTATCACTAGCTATTTTAATAACTTCAAAACAACGGAATCCTCCCCCAGAAGCTCCTTTAGGGTAGGTATTAAATTACCACTCGTGTTTATGGTGACCTGAGAGGAGAAATTATATTTAGTCTTTGTTGCTTCTTTGTAGATAATAACGGGGGTAGCGCCGGAGTGGCCGGAACAAATATTTACAATTTCTTCGATTTCAAGGGCTGTATTTTTAGGAAGTTTTATCCAAAGTTCTGCTTTTTCCGTCAATTCCTCTACTGTGTTTGCAATTATTTTAGGATCTTCACCTTCCTTTGTATTTATGCGTCCGCCAATTAGCACTGTTTTCCCATTCCCCAAAAGATGATAGTGTTTTTTGTATATGCCGGGAAACACCACAACCTCTATAGTGCCATACGTGTCCTCTATAGTCAAAAATGCCATCGTTTCGTTATTTTTTGTTACATGAACACTTTTTGCAATAATCATTCCGCCAATCGCTACTTTTGCACCATCTTTTATATCAAGCAAATCCTCTGTGGTTGCAGTCACTTTTGTAGCCAGAAGCTTTTTTAGACGGGAAAGAGGGTGACCGCTAACATATGTTCCCAGCACTTCCTTTTCCATAGCCAACTTTTCTGCCAAATCATAGTCCGGCAAGTTTGGCAGATTATCTTTTGTTAAATCTTCATGAATTAGTTCAAACAGCCCAATTTGGCCGGGGAGAGCCTCTCTTTTTGTTCTGGATGAGTTTTCTAATATATCAGAAAAAACAGCCATGTACTGCCTGCGATTGCCCCCCAGCACATCAAATGCACCAGCTTTTATTAAAGATTCCAACGATCGTTTGTTAAGATCTTTGTCGTGTATTCGTTTAATAAAGTCGGTAAGGGATTTGTAAGAGCCGTTGGCACGCTCGGCAACGATGGAGCGGACAAGGGGACGGCCGACGTTTTTTATGGCATTTAACCCAAAAAGTATATTTTCTCCTTCTACACTAAAGTTGCCCAAGCCTTTGTTTATGTTGGGAGGAGATACTGCAATCCCCATTTTTTTGCAACTATCTATATAACTGGAATTATTTGAAATGAAAGTGGACATAAAAGCCGCCATAAACTCTTTTGGATAGTATGTTTTAAGATAAGCTGTCTGAAAACCGATAACTGCATAGGCCGCGGCATGAGATTTGTTGAAAGCATATTTTGCAAAATCCTCCATTTCGTTAAAAATTTTGCCCGCAATATCAGCGGGTATGCCGTTTGCAACACATCCGGCAACATCTCCTTCTATACCATAAACAAAGTTTTTGTACTCTGCATCCATTACATCTGCCCTTTTTTTGCTCATGGCACGACGCAACATATCACTGCGGCTAAGAGAGTATCCTGCCAGCTGCCGTACAATCTCCATAACCTGCTCTTGGTAAACTATACAACCATAGGTGTTTTTTAAAATAGGTTCAAGGCTTGGATGTGTATATTGTATGCTACCGCCGTGCTTTCCCGCAACATATTTTGGTATAAAGTCCATAGGACCGGGTCTATACAAGGCAACGCCTGCTATTAAATCTTCTATCGAATCCGGGCGCAGTTCTTTTAAAAACGATTTCATACCGGAGCTTTCCAGTTGAAAAACGCCATCTGTATTGCCGGAAGATATGAGCTTGTAAACAGCGGGGTCGTTTAAATCCAAATTATGTATGTCTATTTTTACACCTTGAGTTCGTTCTATTTCTTTTACGGTGCTATCTATGATTGTTAGGGTACGAAGTCCCAAAAAATCGATTTTCAAAAGTCCCAATTCTTCCAAATTGCCCATGGCATAACCTGTTGTTATGACACCGTCGTTTTGGTTAAGAGGAACGTATTCGCTAACTTCTTTGTCTGTTATAACTACGCCGGCTGCATGGGTAGAGGCATGGCGCGGCAGACCCTCTACCCGTTTTGCCATATCTATCAAATACTTTGTTTCTTCTTGTGTGTCATATGCTTTTTTTAGCTCAACACTAATTTTCATGGCACGGTCGAGGCTTATATCAAGCTCCCTTGGCACCAGCTTGGCTATTGTGTCTACTTTGTTATAAGGTATATTTAATACTCGCCCCACATCTCTTATTGCGGCTCGTGCAGCCATTGTGCCAAACGTGATAATTTGTGCAAAGTGGTTACTGCCGTACTTTTCTATACAGTAATCTATAACTTCTTGGCGGCGCTCATAACAAAAATCTATGTCTATATCAGGCATACTGATTCGTTCGGGGTTAAGAAAGCGTTCAAATAGAAGTCCGTATTTTATGGGATCAACCGCAGTTATATCTAACGAATACGCAACAAGAGAACCTGCAGCAGAACCGCGACCGGGGCCAACGCTAATTCCGTTGTCCTTTGCATATTTTATAAAATCCCATGTTATAAGAAAATAGTCAACAAACCCCATGGAGTGTATGATTTCTAGCTCATAACGCAAGCGGTCTGTGTGCAGATCGGGATTGTCATATTTTTTTGAAAGCCCGGTCATGCAAATTTCTGTTAGGTATTTAAATGGGTCTGTATTGTCAGGCAATTTATATTTTGGGAGTTTGTACTGATTAAACTCAATATCCACATTGCAACGGGCGGCTATTATGTTTGTGTTTTCTATGGCTTGGGGGGCATAATGGAATAGCTCCTTCATTTGTTGCGGTGATTTAAGATAAAACTGGTTTCCCTCAAACTTTAGCCTATCTTTGTCTTCCACTGTTTTTCCTGTCTGTATACAAAGCAGTATGTCATGGGCATTTGCATCTGTTTCGTGTATGTAATGCACATCGTTTGTAGCTACCAACTGCAAATCGCATTCCTCTGCAATTTGTACTAAAAGAGGGTTAAGTTCTCGCTGGCGGGACATGCCATAATCTTGAAGTTCTATAAAAAAACGGTTTGTTCCAAAAATATTCTTGTATAGGAGTGCCATCTCCTTTGCTTTTTTGTAGCCCACCTTATCCAAAGGCTTTGATATAACTCCGGAAAGGCAACCGCTAAGGGCGATAATTCCTGCGTTGTACTTACGCAAAAGGGAAATATCTACACGAGGCTTATAATAAAACCCTTCCGTAAAGCCGGTGCTGACCAGTTTTATTAGGTTTTTGTAGCCTTGCATATTTTCCGCCAACAAAACCAAGTGATAGTTGTTTCGGTTTTCTTTTGTCATTTCACGGCTTTTGCAGTCTCCTGCCGCCACGTATACCTCGCAGCCAATTATTGGTTTTATGCCCTGCGTCTTTGCTTCTTTATAAAAATTTATTGCCCCATACATTACGCCATGATCGGTAATAGCCAAGCTGTGCATTCCCAAAGCCTTTGCATGTGCAACCAGCTCCGCTATTTTAGCGGAGCCATCCAGCAGACTGTATTCCGTATGAACATGCAAATGTGTAAAGTTCATTGCACATTACCTCCTCTTGTTTTTATAATTATACTCTATACAAGAAGGGGTTGTCCATGTTCCGGAAAGTCCGCGGTTTTTTGGGGGGGTATTTTTTAATTATTTTTAATTATAATGTTGTGCTTGTGCATTCCACATTTCGTAATATTTGCTATTTGTATTGTTAAGCAAATTTTCGTGGGTATCGTATTCTATCAGCTCCCCTTTGTGAAAAACTGCTATTATATCGCAAAAACGGCAAGAGGACAGTCTGTGAGAAATATAGATTGCTGTTTTATTGTTCATCACTTTATTAAACTTAGAGTATATCTCACTTTCTGCAATAGGATCCAGAGCGGCTGTTGGTTCATCCAAAACAACTATTGGCGAGTTTTTATATAATGCCCTGGCTATAGCTATTTTTTGCGCTTCTCCCCCGGACACTTCTATACCACTTTCTTCAAAATCTTTATAGATCGCTGTAGATAGATCCATTTTGTGTGAGTCGATGTCAAAACCCGCTTTTGCCAAGGATTCTTTTACGAGGCCGCTATCAGCATGGTCAGAGGATGCAATGTTTTGATCGAGCGGAAAAGAAAATAGCTTGAAATCTTGAAAAACTACCGAAAACATTTCAAGATAATTTTCGTAGCCAAAATCTTTTATATTTATGTTGTTTAGCTTAATCTCACCCTCTGTGGGGTCATATAAACGGCACAGCAGTTTTACCATGGTGGTTTTGCCGCTACCGTTCATGCCTACAATAGCAAGGTGCGTACCTTTATTTATTTTCAAAGAGAAGTTTTTGAGAGCATAATCTTCGCTACCCGGGTATTTAAAAGATACATTTTCAAACTCTATGACGTTAACTTCGGCGGGTATAGCCTGCGTGGAAACTTTGCTTTTTTTGTCCGGCAAGTCAATAAATTCAAAGTATCTCCCGAGAGAGTCTGTGTTTTCCATAAGCACAGATATACTGCTCATAAATTTGTTAATACCACCGCCAAACTGCCCTAACGCTCCAATGTATTGTATAATATTGCCTATGGGAAAACTGCCAAACAACGCCTTTATGGCTATATAGGCATAGACTATCCCCGTAAATATAATGCTTGCGATTTTGCCCAAACTTTCATATTTAGCGTTAATCATAAACACTCTTGCCATAAGGTTGTCGTAAAGGTCGTTTAGCACATCATTAATTTCTGTAAACACAAGTTTTTTTAGGGAGTACAGTTTTAAATCTTTTCCCGCTTGGTAGTCAAAAACTAAGTTGTTTAGATAATAATTACCAACACGGTTAGACTGCATAAATTTTTCGGTGGCACTATTGGTTTTTTTCTGATTGGCAGATACCCGCAGCATTTCCAAAACAACATTAACAATTATTACCCCAATGATAACAAGGGAAAACCAAGGCTCGAACAAAAACTCCCAAGCCCCTGCATATATCGTGTTAGTTGAAATAAAAGCGGTCGTTATTAATGTAATGGAGAAGACTACTTTAAAAAAATTGCTGATTATATTTTCAAACTCCCAAATGAGCCGCGGCAAGCCAAGACCGCTCATATTTTGCCGCATTTTTATTCTTTGAACCATCAAATGAGTGTTTTGGTGCTCTATATACCCATAATCAGTTTCCCGAATTTTTTCATTTAGCGGCTCTAGTGACAATTGGGAAAACTTTGCGGAATGTATATTGTTTATCCTCTGCATAATTGCCAAAATTAACCCAATTGCAACGTCCAACACTATCATTATTATAACAAAGTTAAGGATTTGCTGAAATTGGTAACCTTGCATTAACCCTGTAACGATACGAGCGGACATGTAGATATTGATAAAAGGAAATATTGCTAAAGCTATGCCCCGTATCGCAATACAAGTTAAATACCCGGGTACCAACCCGCTAATTGTCTTATAACCACGAATAATTAATTTCATTTTTTTATCGAAGCTCATTTTTTGCCCCCTCTATGTAGTCTTTTGGTTTTTGTAATATTTACTTTGGGTTTCAAATAAGTTAAAATACTCGCCTTTTTGTGCCATAAGCTCTTCGTGTGTTCCTTGCTCTGCAATATTTGCATCTTTTAAAAAGAAAATAATATCACAAAACCTTGTGCTGGCTAATCTATGGGAGATAAAAACAGATGTGCGGTTTGCGGTAATTTTTTTGTACTCCATGTAGATATTGTTTTCTGCGATGGGATCCAAGGCAGACGTTGGTTCATCAAGAACAAGTGCCTTGCCTTCTTTGTAAATGGAGCGTGCCAATGCCAACTTTTGCATTTCACCACCGGATAAGTTTACAGCATCGGGGTGTATCATTTTTATTATACGTGTGTCTATTCTCTGGGGAAGGGAGTTTGCTTTTTCTAAAAGCCCGGCTAGCTCGAGAGCTTCTTTTGCTCTTTGTGTATCTGTTTCTGCCTTAACAGAAGCTGATACATTTTGGGCTATGGGCATAGGCAAGAAAAATATTGTTTGAAATACTACAGAGAACAAGGAAAAATATTGTTCGCGGTTATAGCTGTTTATGGGATGCCCATTTATTAAAATTTTCCCCTCCGTAGGTTCATATAAACCACACAGCAGTTTAACAAGGGTTGTTTTCCCGGCACCATTTAGACCAACAATGGCTAGTTTTTGCCCTTTTTTTATTTTAAAGTTTAGGTTATGCAAGGTATCGCTTTTGCTTAGTGGGTAGCGAAAGCTGACATTTTCAAATTCTATATCAAAAGTATCATCGGGCAGGGGAATTCCTTTGCCGGTATTGCCGGAATCCGGGTAATCCAAACATTCCCTTATCTCGGTAAAACCCAGGTGGAATTTATAAAAATTGCCCATATCTGTCACAAAGCCATTCATCCACACAGAAAACCCTGCAATTATGCCAAAGAAGAAAATAAAATCCGCCACTGCCAGCCCCTGTGCATACACCAAATAAATTAATATAACATAGCAGAAACCATTGCGGAAAAGAGCTAATAGCAAGCGAATCACATCACCTAGCAACCCCGCTCGTTGCTCTTTTTTGTGCCATGCAACCCTTTTTTGCAGAGTTTCGGAAAACACATTTTTAAACCAAGCCGACATTTTATATAGGCGCAAATCTTTTGCCATGGAGAAATCCCCGGACTTTTCCCTTAGGTAGTTAAGTTTTCGGTCATATGTTTGCCAGTTATCTTTGTTTTTGTAGTTCCACCTTGTGGTGAGCTGGGATACGGGAAGGGTAAGCAAAATCGTCACAACCAAAACGAGCAAGATTAGCGGGTTTAAGGAAAATAGAATTATGGCAAAAAATATAATGCCAATAAGGTTGGCACCAAGAGAAGAAAGTGTTTTAATCATTAGCCTGGTACTACCGTTATCGCTCCTTGTATTACCAAGTGCTTTGCTAACCCTCGTTAAACCCTTGGGAGATTCCATATTGGTATAGTCGCTGCTTAGAGATTTTTCCAGTATGAGCTTTTGATACAGATAGTCGTGCTGCATCATAAATTTTTCTATATGACCGTTTAGCATTTTTTCAATTACCGAAGCAACTATTATTACTCCGCTTACAATACCAATTGTTAGCAAAATTTCATTTGGGGCGCGAGATGTTTCTACCATAAAAACAATTTCTCTTAGCAGAAAAATCCCCAAAAAGGAATTGATAACAACGATAGGGGATTGCAACAAACCAACAATAAGGGCTTGTTTTTTCCATTGCCACATGTTTTTGATAACGTATTTAAAATTACTTAGCATTGTGTATGAGGGCATAGCATTTGTGTTGTTCATAATATTATCACATCCTTTGGTTTTGTTTACTACCCAATTTTAATCCCAATTTTAATTTGAGAGTAGTATTAATATCCATTACACCATCAGTATAACATTTCTCAAACAATATTGCAATTTGATTCACATTGAAACACAGGAGAAACGCACGAAGGGTTACCCGAAAAAAAGTAAATATGATTAGTATAGTTATGCACTTAGCACTTAGCACTTAGCACTTAGGCATTTTATACAAAATATAGCAAAAGGGCAACACAAAACGAGTATATATGCCGAAATTAGAGAGAAATTAGTTTTTCTATAGTGGGAACACGCCCTGTTTCAAATATCCAAGAGATTAAAATCCACAATCTTGCTGAAAAAAGGTTTGCTAGAATTACGATGGCTTATACAAATCACAGTACATTTTGGATATTCACGGAACAAGTTGGCGATAATATTGGCTTCAAGTTCCTCATCTACATTGGAAAAAGCCTCGTCAATCAGCATGATTTGTGGTTCTAGCGCAAGCATTTGAGACAAACCTAGCCGTGATTTTTCGCCGCCACTTAGCATCTTGTTATTAAGAATATCGTGGCCTTTGATTTTGTGCTGGTTTTCGAGCGAAACTAGCTTTATCAGCTGCTCCAGTTCGGTATCGGTTTTATTTGCCCCCAAAAGCATGTTTCCGCACAAATCAAGAGTCAAGGCGTTAGTGTTTTGAAAAGTTATGCCGAAAATTCGACGCAACGAAGCAAGGCTTATTTCTTGCAAGTCTACACCGTTTATAAACACTTTACCTTCGTATTCTTGATTCAGCCCCATAATAATGTTGAAAATGGTAGACTTGCCCACGCCACTCTCCCCAAAAAACATCACTTTTTCACCCTTTTTCACTTCAAAATCCGGCACGGCGACAATGCGTCCATCAGGAAATTCCACCCTCACACCGTCGGTTTGCAAACTTTCAAAGCCTGCGATATCCACACCACCATCTTTCTCTAGCTCGATATCGTTATACTCCCACAATTTCGCCAAAAGAGGCTTCATTCTTTTGTAGTCAATATATTGTCTGTGAATATTGCTGAAACCGTTTAAGAATAGCGGGATATTGATATACAGCACCGTAACGTTGCCTAGATTTGCCTCAAAGCTGGTCGAGATTTGCATGGCTGCAAAAATTATCAAAAGCGGTGCGATTAGGCGTATTAAGCCTGTTATTTCACCGATGTAGTGATTTATAACACCTTCCTTCACAAAGATGTTCCTAATTTTTTGTAGCACCACTGCCGAACGCTCTACAAAAAAAGCATATGCACTTTTCGTCTTTACATTGTTTATGTTTTCAAAAGCCTCTTGAGTTACCGTTGCTACCTCGCCATAGTACCCAAATCGCTCATACATCAAGGCGCTAAGCTGATTGCCGGCTTTTGAAGTAACTAGAAAATATATCGGCATTGATAAAACAGTAAAAATGCCTGCATACACATCAAGACTAAACACCACAATACCGTAAAATACGAAAATAATCACTTGAGAAACGACACGCAGAATATTCCCGAAAACCCCACCGGCACCCAAAACGGCATTAAAAAGATTAGTCCAAATCTCTGCGGCGGGGCGGTTTGTAAAATAATTGCTCTTTGCACGAAGCAGATGAGCGATATAATGAGTTGCCAAGCGTAATGTAGTAGTGTTTTGAAAATCGGCATGAAAGTATGCCCCTAGCATGTTCATACCAAACACAAGCACAAATACCCCTGTCGTAAGAAATAATTGTGTGGCAAAACCGTCAAAAGTTTGAGCCAAAAGATAGTCATTAAGCACTATCGCTAATAGACTATTGGCGTACAACACCAAAAAACCCGCACCCACAGCAAGTAGTATGCTGAACAGAAGAGAAAGCCGTGTCCTTATGCCTCTAAGCGCTATCCCGATTAATATTCTCATTTACCAAGCACCTCTCACAAACTTCATACTCAAAAACCACCTCATGTTTCAAAAAGCTCAGCTTGTAACCTTGTAGTAATTATGCACTTAACTTGTAAAGATGTCAAGCATATGAACATTCCTTTATTAATCCTGTGGTATGAAACTTTGGTTTTAAGTTGTTTTAGAAATTTTATGAAGCTACCGTAGTCTTTTTTACGAAAAAAGTTGAGCAATAACATTTTTTAGGTTATAATGTAACAAACGTATTTGGAAACCGTGGAGGCAAGGGTAACCCTACCGCCGGAAGGGCGTAAAGGCGTTATTATCGATAGCATCCATGGGATTGAAAAGACGTTTATTATAACATCAAAGGAGTTTTTAAAATTTGCAAAAAATTAAAATAGCAACAAAAAGGAAACCCACCGGGGGAAAACTTACATACACATTTAAATCGGATGTGTTGTTTAAAATGTTGTTTGTGAAATATCCGGATCTGCTTAAAAGATTGGTTGCTGTATTGCTTAAT
>WRKF01000160.1 GCA_009778165.1 Defluviitaleaceae bacterium | reverse complement strand
TTTTAATTCCCCGCCACTTTCACGAGATGATCTGCGTATGAATATCGAGAACCTGCCCGCACCGGCTTGGTTTTTGTTTAATATGCAGAAATATTTCGATATTGGCCTGTTTTATTCGACAAGGACAAATGCCAAAAGAATCCTGCCTTTGCTGACCACACGCGGCTGCCCCGAACAATGCATATATTGCACGAGTCCCAATACATTTGGCAAGCGGATACGGTTGCGGAATCCGCAAAATATCGGGCAGGAGATTAGGGGCTACATCCAGCATTTTGGCGGCATTGATGAGGTGCAGATAATGGACGACAATATTACAGCCAATCTGACCAATTTGTACGCAATCTGTGACGAGCTAAAAGACCTAAACATCCCATGGGTAACGCCAAACGGCATAAAGGCAAACTATCATATGGAGCGGCAGCTTGAATATTTTCAGCGAATGAAAGACTCGGGCTGTTATCAGGTAACAATTGCTTGCGAAACGGGCAATCAGGACATCATGAACAACATTTTGAAGAAGCGGCTTAAATTGCATGAGATGGTAACTGCGGTTCACAATGCAAAAGCGGTTGGGTTGTTTGTACATACGTTTTGGATGGTCGGCTTTCCCGGCGAAAGTCGGGACGATATGGAACGGAGTTTGGCATTTGCAGCGGCGGTGCAGGCGGATAGTTACTCGGTTTCGGTGGTGAACCCATTGCCCGGCACAAAATTATATCACAAAGTGGTTAAAGAGGATTTATTTTGGCCGCAAATCAAGGGATTAAGCAATATGAGTACAAAGGCTTCGTGTATAAAAGTCGATGGTTTCGACAATCCGCAAGAATTTGAGAGTTGGGTGAATTTGCAGAATCTCCGCCTTAATGAATTGCTCGGCAAAAGGGATCCTGAACGATTTTTGGCTTATGAGAATTTAAGGAATGTTCGGCTTAGAGGGACGTTTATTAAGCAGACTTAGATGAGGGTGCTATGCTTTTTAACGAGGTACATTATCGCACAGATAAAAGTCAAATAAATCTACAAAACGGCACGGAGATTTTTAGACGTGCCGTTAGGGCTGTCATAATGGACGGCGATACAATTTTAATGGCGTACTTGGGTAAAGCTGAATTAAGGAAAGCAAATTAACTTTTGTGATTTAAACGGGACAACGAAAAGTTAATTTGCTATCTCTTGGTGATTACGGATAAGCTACTGCTTGCTAGGAACGTAACCCTTCCCCGACCCACCAATTTCTGCCCTAAGGGTTTTTGTTTTGATTGAGGGTGAATTTAAATTATTCTTTAAGGCTTTGCACCCATTCGAGGGGCATTTGTAAATACCGTGCTGCTTTATCGGGAGATACTCCGTCTTTTAGCATTTCAAGAGCGGCATCTCTCGCTTTATCTTCCCGAATTTTATCCAACGTACCGTCTTTCTCAAACTGTTTCAAAATAATGTTCCTCACAGCAACATCAGTCATCGCTATAACCTCCTCAAAAGTTGATTGGTTTGCACCCAGTACCCTACTAAGATAAATATTCACTTTTTCCGATATTCCGTATTTCCTGTACGTCTCAAACACTTCTTGCATATCCATTTTTGTTAGGCTACTCCGCAAGTTTTTCAAAAAGACATTTTCATCTGCGGTCAATCTCTTGCTTTCGATTATCTGCACCTCAAAAGTATCGCCTTTAACGTAATATATTCCGTTACTAACTTCTTCAATCTCAAGCCCTCTGCCATTTATAAGATGGTCAAATAATTTTATGGGTTTTGGGGTAGCTACAAAGCTGAGGGTTATGTCTTTCGTGGGAATTTCCTCAAAAGCAGAGTATATCATTGCATAGCCTGTAACTTTTATTATAATCCCAAACGGAAAGATTATCCATTTCGGATTTGTACTCAAAAATATTATGATTTCTGAATATCCGTCCTATGTTTTTGTCTATCTTAACATCTGCCGTCTTTTTGATTATAAGAACGTCCATTTTGAGGGCTTCTTTGCTTAATTGGTGTTCATCTTCAAAGGTTAGGACATCTTTATAATCATGCAACTCTAGCTGGAGGGCGGCGAAAAAAAGCGTCATGCCAATATATTTTGTCTTGCTTGTTGTTTTCTTGCCCTGTATCTTGTTGAGTATTGTTCTTATCCATAATGCCCTCGCAAGTTTTGATAGTGGAGTTTTTAGCCTCTCTATAATCATTATAAGTTATTTTATTCGAGTTTTCAAGATGGAATTTTTCCGATACAAATTTAGTATAGTGTGACAATTCCGCTTAGCACAGTCTTTTTAAATATTACTAAGCGGAATTACTTCCTCAATTCGGCAGCTTCAAAAAAGTATAAGGACAACGAAATACGGAAATACTATGGGGTTGTGGGATTACTAACTGCATCCCGTGGTTGTTCCACATTCTGTGCAAACTTTGCAGATTCCGCTTTTTACCAGTTTTGGGCTTTTGCAGTTTAAGCATAGCTCCCCTTGTATAAACTGCACGGTGCCGGTACTATCCGCAAAAGGAAGGCTATGTTTATTTTTTGTAGCTTTTCCCTCTTCCCAGTCCCTTGGTTTAATTTGACAATAGGTATAGTCTCCCAACTCTACATCTATCACTTTGCTGATAAGATCGGATATAGAATCTACCCGTTTTATATATGGATGACCCTTAACAGAACCTGATGGCTCATATTTGTGGCCCCGATACATGGATGATATATCTCGGGCGGGTACGCCATATTGAAGCATTATGGATATTGTTTTGGACAAGCTGTCCAGTAAGCCTTTTATCATTGAACCCTGCTCTCCGGCAGATATATATACCTCTCCAAGCCAGCGACCGTCTTGCCTGTCGGATGCTCTGCCGTTTGTTGTGGCACGGCGGTTAAGGGTGCTGTCTGTAATAGTATCGTCATTATAAAAAGAGGTATGAATGTAATATTTTATGCCGTTTATCTCCGCTTCGTGTATCCTTGCCTCTCTAATCCCTTTCGGTTTATCTCGCAAGGGCATGTTTACAATAGATGGCGTTTTTTGTGCCAGTTCCAAGAGTTCACCGTATGTGTATTGGGTAATGTCTCTTTTTTCTTGACTCTTTGTCGTGTTAAGAGGTTGGCTTGCCTTACAACCATCCCTGAACAGAGCGATAGCTTTTATCCCCAATTTAAAACTAAGAAGATAAATATCTTTAACTTCGTCCACTGTGGCTTGATTTGGCAGGTTTACAGTTTTGCTGATAGCTCCGGTAATATGGGGGCTAAGAGCACCCATCATTTCCACATGCCCTTGAGGGGAGATAAATCGATGACCCGTACCGCATTTGTTTGCTGTGTCAAATACTGCGTAGTGTTCTTCTTTTAAATGAGGCGCTCCCTCTATTTTTCCGTCCACAAGAACGCCATTTTCTTTGCGATGAACATAAGCTATTATCTCTTCTGCTTCTTTGTCGGTGTAGCCCAGTTTTTTTAATGCGATACCGATTGCGGGGTTTACAATTTCCATAAAACTGCCGCCAATGAGCTTTTTAAATGTTATATGGCTAAAAAACGGCTCACCAGAAGTTGTAGCACAGTCCATGGCAAAGGCTATCGTGCCTGTTGGGGCGAGAACCGTAACTTGTGCATTTCTAAAACCGTACTCTTCCCCTGCCTCTATTGCATTTGACCATACACTTCTAACTGTGTTGCTTAGTTCTACAAATTTCATGTCTTTTAATATCTTGTGATCAATTTCTATTGGCTCATATGTAAGACCCTTTGGTTTAGCACCTTTTTTGTAACCGCTAACAGCACCGTGGTTTTTTATTACATTTAGCATTTGGTTTTTGTTGTTTTCATACGCTTCAAAGGACCCTAATTTTTGAGCCATAAGGGCAGAAGTATAATAGGAATACCCTGTCATTATACTGGCAAAAGATGCGGCAATATTGCGAGCCTCATGGGAGTCATACGGTAATCCCATAACCATGAGCAACATGCCAAGGTTTGTGTAACCAAGACCTGTCGTTCTGAAGATGTGCGACTTGCGGGCAATATCTTCTGTTGGGAACTGCCCGAAATGTATGGTTGCCTCCAACACCATTTGTATAAGTAAAATGCTGTGCAGATAAGCATCGCAATCAAAGTCGCCCGATTCTGTGTCATAATATTTCATTAAATTTATGCTTGCCAGATTACAGGCTGTGTCGTCCAAGAACATATATTCGGAGCAGGGGTTACTGGCGTTTATGCGGTTGTGCCGCTCCCAAAGTTTTCCGTCCTCTCCTGCCGGGCAAGTATGCCATGCGTTTATTGTAGCATCGTATTGTATTCCCGGATCGCCACATCGCCACGCAGCATGAGCAATATTGTCCCAAATCACTTTTACCGCTATTTCTTTGTTTACAGCACTATCTATCCGACCTCGGGTGTGCAATATTGCTCCGGGGGTGTTGAGTTGCTCCATAAACTCGTTTGTAATACGCACAGAATTGTTTGCGTTTTGACCACTTACCGTGTCGTAAGCATCCCCTTCCAATGCAGTAGAATAGCCCATTTTGCCAAGTGCTTCAACTTTATCTTCTTCTTGGGATTTCCAGTTAATATATTCTAAAATTTCCGGATGATCCAGATCCAAAATATTCATTTTTGCGGCACGGCGAGTAGTTCCCCCGGATTTTATTGCCCCTGCATTTCTGTCGCTAACTTTCAGAAAACTAAGTAACCCGGAGGATTTGCCGCCACCGCTTAGCTTTTCATCTTTAGCACGAATGGCAGACCAGTTGCTCCCCACACCGGAACCATATTTAAACAGCAGTGTTTCTGTTGTTATTTGGTCTGTAAGAGATTTTTTTCCAAGCAAAGAGTCGTCAACACTGGTGATAAAACAAGCTGAACCCTGTGTGCGAGAGTAAGCATCTTTTGCCATAACAACTTTGTTCTGCTTGGGATCATAATAGTAGTGGCCCTGCTCTTTGCCTTTTATCCCATAAATATCAAGCCCTGTGTTAAACCATTGGGGGGAATTGGGAGCCCAACGTTGGTCAAGCAACGTGTATACAAGCTCATCGTAAACTATTTGCCTCTTTGTTTCACTAACAAGACCGCTATCTATCATAGAGTTTAACCAAAATGTAGCGAGTCTGTTAACAACTTGCTTCATGGAATGTTCGCTACCCTCCTCGCTTTCAACCCCGCTTTTTCTGAAATATTTACTTGCAATAATGTCACAAGCACTTTGAGAATAGTTTTCAGGAAACTCTAATTCTTTCATATCCATTATTGTTTTTCCTGTGGAATGGTTTTTTATAACCACATCTACACTTTTCCATTTGAAAAGATCATATACTGTATTGTCTGTGTTTTCTAATTCTTTCGTAAATTTCCTTGTTATCAAATCGTCTAGTTTCATCAAATTTCCTCCACAACGTTATTCCTATTTATTACATGTCGAAATCAAATTCTATATTATTTTTATATCTATTGCAAGTTTTTGAAAAAAAGGCTACAATAATGGGCATAGGATATTTTTAACATTAAGAAAGGAGATATGCATGTTATTAAGCGTAACAAATCTGAACAAAAGCTATGGAAGTAAACATGTCTTAAAAGATGTTAGTTTTGAGGTAAAGTCCGGTCGGACTCTTGGGTTGTTAGGTCGAAATGGTCATGGGAAGTCCACCACAATGAAGATAATAATGGGTATAATCTACAGCAATTCCGGAGAGGTGACAGTGGATGGTGTACCTATTGAAAAAAGTGGGTTAAAACTGGGATACCTGCCGGAAGAGCGAGGTTTGTATCAAAAAATAAAAGTAATAGATCAAATGATATATTTCGGCAAGTTGCGGGGGTTAACAAGCACTCAAGCAAAAACCAAAGCAACTGATTTTCTTGAAAAACTGGAAATGACCGAATACACACAACAAAAAGCAAATACTCTTTCCAAAGGAAACCAACAAAAAATACAACTGGCAATAGCAATGCTAAATGAACCGGATATAATAATCCTAGATGAGCCATACAGTGGCTTGGATCCCGTAAATAGCCGCCTGTTGCAAAATATAATAGAAGAAAGTGCCGCTCAAAACAAAACCATACTTTTTTCCAGTCACCAGCTTAACACAGTAGAAGAGTTTTGTCGGGATATTTGTATAATAAATCATGGTGAGGTTCTTTTGAATGGAAATTTGCGAGATATAAAAAATACATACCCAAAAAATAAGCTACTAATTGTACCCGAAACAGGAAAAGAAACACAGTTAGTACAAATTGCCAAAACTCTAAAAGATGAAGGTTATTGCGAAAATTACAAAAACACGGAACAAGGGCTAATTGTAACTATAAAAGACGAAGGTACGAAAAACACGATTTTAAACAAAATTTTAAGCCAAACAGAAATAAACTCCTTTAGTATTGTAGAACCGGCCTTGTTGGAAATATTTTTAGAAAAAGTGGGGGAGACAGCAGAATGAAAAATATAAAACACGTAATCTCTTTTGAATATATGTCTATTGTTAAGACCAAGTCTTTTATTATAGTCCTTGCCTTAATGATGATTGTTGCTGTTGGTGCTAGTTTTTTGCCTGTAATAATAGGTTTTTTTGGAAATGTGTTTGGCGGCAACGGAGAACAAAACGGAGATATAACTGCGGATAACCAAGTTGTAGATATAGCCCCGGGTAGTCAAATTGCAGTAATAGACAGAACAAGCCTTTTTACTAATGACCTTCTTTTGCAGTACATGCCGGATGGTTCTTTTGTTAACTACACAGAGCAGGATGTGAATTTTATAACTCAAGCTGTAGAAGAAGGACACTATATAGCCGGGTTATATTTTGTAACTCCCTTGTCGTTTATGGTTATTTTCCAAAACACACTAGCCGGGCCACAGGCACTTGCTTGGGTAAATCAAATGGTTGTAACTGAATACAGGAATCAGCTGTTAGCTGAGCATAATTTAACCCAAAGTATGTTAGATTTTATAGTTCAGTTAGAAGAGGTGAGCGCACAACCTATTTTTGTGCCTGTTGGGGGCTTGGGTTTTGCTGTTGGCTATATTGTAAACTTCCTTATATTTTTCCCTTTGGTTTTTGGCGGAAGTATTATAGCTATGGCAGTTATAAATGAAAAAACAAGCAAAACAGTAGAGTTGATTTTCACCAGTGCAAAACCGTCGGTTATCATAGTAGGTAAAGTCATAGCAGCTACACTAGTTATTTTTACCCAAATAATCGCTGTTGCAGGCTCCGCTCTGCTTGGGTTGCGTTTAACAAATAACTATCTGTTACAACTTTTATCTCCGGAGATTTTAGCAGAACTAGCTACCCCTATAACATACTTATACGTGGGTGTATTTTTTGTTCTAGCTTTTTTTACTTTTTCCTTTATGTTTGCCGCATTTGCCGCTACAGTAAGAGATGTGCAGGAATCCAGCAGTGCTACACTTATCCCCACAATGATTATGCTTGGAGGTTTTTATACAGGGCTTGCAATCTCTATGAATACAGGTTGGTTAAACCCTTTATTAATTGACATTTTTTCTTTTGCTCCATTTACATCACCTTTTGCTATGACTATAAGAATAACAGCTTTTTTTGTACCCACACACCAAATATTGTTGGCTATTGGCGTAAATGTTATATATACAGTTGCTGTAGCTTTTTTGTCAATAAAAATTTACAAAAAAAATATAATGGCATATGGGCAAAAAAACAGCTTTTTTTCCTTGTTAAAAGCAAAAATCCTGAAAAAAGCATAATTTTTTCCTTGTTTTTTGTCTTGCATTTTTTCCTAAATAGTTATAGAATATAGATAATTTCCAAAAACTTTGTTTGTTGATTTTATATGATTACACGGTTTTTGCAGATTTCTTATAACATGATTTTAGCTATAATCAGGAGAATTCTTATGAAAATAAATAGAGGCAGTAATAGGAATAGTAATGCTAATAATAGAGTTAGGATGCCACAAAAACAAAGAAAGCGCCATGTTACTTTTGAAGACGATGATTTTTTATTTAGTGGCGGGCCTGTTGTAAAAGAAAATAAAATTTTTGGCATTAAATCAGAATATATGGTGTTTTATATTGCTATTGCAATAGTTGGTGTCATCGTTGTTTTTGTTGGAGCTTTGGGTGCTTTTAATGCTATCACCGGGGCTGGTGGTTCAAACACTGCTGCCCAACCCGGTAACAATATTGTTTTGGGTACAGACGGCTACGATTCCAACGTTCCTCCAATAGAGATAACCCTCCCCGAAAATGTACTGGCTTTTACCGGTATAATCACAGCCATAGACGAAGGAAACCGTGTTTTTCAAGTACACGATGTGGAAAACCGCGAAAACCGCAGTCTTTTTTGGCAACCCAGCACCGAGCTAAGGGGGCGTTTTGGGCAAACTCTTGTTTTTAACGAAATTGACATAGGCACACTTGTAGAAGTGGCTTATAATCCCAATAACAACCATATATCTACCCTTAACTACTACAATGGAAGTGATGCGTTTGAACACCGCTTTGTTTCTGGACTGCAAATTGATCCAAACGGCTCTATTATTTTGTTTGATGGCAGACTTTACACTTTTAACTCCGAGTTAATTGTGCTGAATTCGGGGCAACCTGACAACATAGAAAATATACAGATGTTGACTTTAGTTTCAATGAGAGGTATCGGTAATACAGTTTGGCACATAGAAATAGAAAGAGGTTTCGGTACAGTTAATGTTATTAACAATACCGCTATTTTAAACGGCTTCGCTGAAATAGGACGCGAAGAATCCGTGCCTCTTGGTGCAAATATTAACCCACTGGAGCATATTGTACAGATTAGCGAAGGTACCCACCCCGTTATTGTTCACGGCTCCAATATTGCCCTTACCACAATGGATATAACCGTAGTTAGCGGTCAAACAACCACTTTAGATTTATCCGAAATAGAGATTACAAGCGGATATTTAAATGTAAGTATAAATGTATCAGGTGCTATTATTACCTTAAATGGGCTTCCTATAAACCCTGCAAACCCTGTGTCTTTACCTTTTGGACCTCACAGGATAGTTGCACACGCCCAAGACTATCAACCATTTGATGAGGTTATAGAGTTTGAAGATCATAATCAAAATCTTAATATAGTCCTTATACCTGAACAAAATATATTTATTCCGCCCGGGGTAGATCTTAACTTACCTACCAGCCGTGTGGAAATACGAACAGAACCATCAGGGGCAATCGTGTTTATAGACAATGTTTTTGTGGGTACTTCTCCTGTTGTTACACGAGCAGTAAACGGTCAAAGAGAGATAATGATACAGTTGGACGGTCATATAAACCTTATAACACCGATATTTGTTAGCCCGCAAACACTACCTTTTGACTTTATATTACAACAAATACCAACAGCTCCACAACCCGGTATGCCACCTGTGACACCGCCGCCACCACCCACTATACCGCCACCATTACCACCCCAACCTACGGTGCCTCCACCGGCTGTAACGCCGCCACCACCGCAACCACAGCCTCCTGCACCGCCGCCGCAAACTGAAACACCTCCACCACCGCCGCCTCCTCCTGCACCACCACCAACAGAGGGGCCACCGGTGATAGATTTACCTGAACCACCGCCACCACCCGAGGATACAAACGAGAATACAACAAATAATGATATTTCTTTTGTTCCTGCTCCGGTGGATTAAAAATATATTATTGCATTTTACTATAATAATATATAGCAATATTAATATTATCACAAAAAATTATCCACACAAAGTTATTAACAACTTGTTGATAACTTTGTGGATAAAAGTATCAGCTAAATGCCTGTTTGTGTTTTGAACTCCGAGGAAGCTATGGATAAACAAGCGAAAGAAATATGGGAAAGTGCCCTTGCAATAGCAAGAAATGAATTTACAGATGTAACTTATAAAACTATAATATCTCCTTTTATACCTAGGTATATAAAAGATAATATTTTGTATGTGGAATCTCCTGAACCTTTTTTTAAAGAAACAGTAGAAAAACGGTATATGGGGGTTATTAACAGTGCAATAAAATCTGTTTCGGGGCAAGATATATATTTACAGATATTAAATTCAGGTGATACAACACAACCAACTGTAAATAAAATACAAACAAACTTAGTTCCAAAGTATACTTTTGAAGGATTTGTTAAGGCAAAAAGTAATGAATTGGCATGTGCTACAGCAACGGCTGTGGCACAAAACCCGGGCACAACAGCTTATAACCCACTTTTTTTGTATGGGGGTGTGGGTCTTGGTAAAACCCATCTTATGCATTCTATTGGAAATTATATAATGGAACACGATCCAACCGCAAAAGTGCTGTATTGCTCCACAGAAACATTTGTTAATGAGCTTATAACAAGTATACAGCAAAACCGCAACGAACAGTTTAGAGATAAGTATCGCGCTACCGATGTACTTTTAATGGATGATATACAATTTTTGGAAGATAAAGATCGCACTCAAGAGGAGTTTTTCCACACTTTTAATATTTTGAGAGATTCTAATCGCCAAATAGTAATAAGTAGTGACAAACCCCCCAGAGAGTTAAAAACATTGGAAGATAGACTAACTTCTCGCTTTGGTCAAGGTATTATTGTAGATCTTAAACTTCCTGATATAGAAACAAGAATAGCTATTTTAGAAAAAAAAGCGCAAAGCGATAATGTACCCATACCAAAAGACGTTATTTTATTTATAGCAGATAACTTTTACTCAAACATAAGAGATTTGGAAGGAGCTCTTAACCGAGTTATAGCTTACTCTCGTTTAGAAAAAATGGCTCCTGTAGATTTTTCCCTTGCAAAAGAAGCTCTAAAAGAACTTCTTTCCAAGAAAGATAAAAAAGTAGTTGATGCAGATTATATACAAACAGTTGTTTCTGCTTATTATAATATAACAATTGAAGAGATGAGGGGTAAAGCAAAAACAAAAAACATAGCAATTCCTCGTCAGATTGCTATGTATATGTGTCGCAAGCTACTTCCAATAAATTTTAAAGAGATTGGTCATTCTTTTGGTGGCAGAGATCACTCTACTGTTATACATAGTTGTAATAAAATAACAGATTTGATAAAAATAAAGGAAGATCTGAAAGAATCTCTTTTGGAGATAGAGAGGCAGATTGTTGGTTAATGTGTTAATTGTGTGTTAGTTGTGTGTTGAAAAGATTGTATTTAACTTTTCTTTGTTGATAGTGTTTATAACTTTCTATTTTATGACATAGTTTTGAGATAGTTTGTAAACACCTTTATATTAGTAAATATAAGCTGTTGGACGACTTTTGCACAAATTAACAGACCCTACTACTACTATTACTATAAATATATATAAATAAGAGGAATTTAAAATGCATATACTGTGTTCACAAAATAAAATAATAAAAGCAATTAATATAGCTGCGAGAGCTATATCTTCACGGACTACCATGCCTATATTGGAATGCTTTTTGTTAGAGGCAAATGAATTTTTTAAAATTTCTGCTAATGATTTGGAGTTGGCGGTTGAAACGAATCCCGTAGAGGCAAACATTATAGAAAAAGGTGCTGTGGCAATAAACGCTAAAATGTTTGGAGATATAATCCGCAGATTACCTGAAGATGAAGTTATAATTAAAGTGGAAGAAAATTTTTTAACATATATAAAAAGCGGTAAAGCCGAATTTAAATTGATGGGTCAAAATTCTGATGATTTTCCTAAATTGCCGGATATTGAAAAAATAAACCCTTATGTTTTGGCTGCAAGGGATATGCGTAATATAATACGTCAAACTATTTTTTCTATATCTACAGCAGAAGATAAACCAAGTTTGACAGGAGGTTTAATAGAAACAGAAGAAGGGCATATTAAATTGATTACTGTAGATAACTTTCGTATTAGTTTAAGGAAAGAAGAAATTTTGGAAGGCGAGGAAAATTTATCAGTAATAATTCCAGGGAAAACATTACACGAGTTATCACGCATTTTACCTGATCAAGGTAATTTGAAAATACATTTTAGCGAAAAAAATGCACTTTTTGAAATAGAAGAAGGAAAAATTGTAAGCAGGCTTATTGAAGGGGAATTTTTACGTTACAAACAAGTTCTAAAGCAAGAATATAAAACCTCTTTTACTGTAAATCAACAAGTGTTTTTACAAGCATTAGAGAGAAGCATGTTGATTTCCACAGAAACAAGAAAAACTCCCGTTTCTTTTAATATAGAAAAAGACAAGCTCATTATAACATCTCAAGCAGAGGTGGGTAATTTGTATGAAGAGCTTGAAATTAGTGTACAAGGTGTTACACCGCTGGAAATATCCTTTAACCCTAAGTACCTTACAGATATTGTAAAAGTAATGGATATGGAATACATACACCTAAATTTTAGCACAAGTTTAAGCCCATGTATTATAGAAGGTGAAAGTACAGATAAATATACATACTTAATATTACCTGTTAGGACAAGTTAATGTATTTATCTAGTATTAGCGTAGAAAATATACGCAATTTAACAAAAAAAACTCTTAACCTTAGTAATGGTATAAATGTTTTGTATGGGAAAAATGCTCAAGGTAAAACCAATTTGTTGGAAGCTGTGTATTTTGCTGCAATGGGACGTAGCCATAGAACAAATATCTACAAAGAACTCATTGCTTTTGGTAAAAGAGAGGCGTTTATAAGCTGTGAGATTAAAGGAGAGTTTGCAGATAGCACAATAAATGTGCGTATACAAAAGGAAAAGAAAGAAATTGCTGTAAACGGCAATGTAATAAAAAAGTTGGTAGAGCTGTTTGGTACGATGCTTATTGTTATATTTTCACCGGAAGATTTAGAGTTAGTTACAGCGGGACCTAGGGTAAGGAGGAAGTTTATAGACTTAAATCTATGCCAAATACATCCGTTGTATTATCATCAATTAAATAAGTATCACCATATTCTTAATCAACGCAACAATTTACTTAAAGATATAAAAAAAAACAAGCAGTCCTCTGAAACAATTTTTTTGTGGGACAGCCAGTTAGTGGAATGTGGTATAAAGATAATTGATTACAGGGCAAAATATATAAATAGTTTGAATGATATTGCCAAAAATTTTCATAATAAACTAACAGACAATAAAGAAAATTTGAAAATTATATACCGACCAAACACAGATACAGATAACTATGGCCAACTGATGGAGAGTTCTTTGGATAGGGATATTTACCTTGGATCTACATCTGTTGGTATACATAAAGATGATATGGGTATTTCTGTTAACAATATAGATGTACGCAGCTATGGAAGCCAAGGGCAAAAACGCAGTGTTTCTCTTTCTCTAAAACTTAGTGGAATAGAATACATAAAAAATAAAGAAAGCCCGCCAATAGTGTTATTGGATGATGTGTTAAGTGAGCTGGACGAAAGCAGACAAATGTTTTTATTAAAAGAAATACAGGGGTTACAAACAATACTTACATGTACAGGTGTAGAAGACGTATTGGTAAGAATCGGAGATAATGTAAATATAGCAAAATATGAGGTAAAAGAAGGAGTAATAAATGGGAAGTATTGAAAACTTAATAAAAAGGGCTGAAGCTGACGCAGGTTTAGACGCATCTGTTTACGATGAAACACAAATACAGGTATTGGAAGGGTTGGAAGCGGTTCGTAAAAGACCGGGTATGTATATAGGTTCTACATCTGCAAAAGGTTTGCACCACTTGGTTTATGAAATAGTAGATAATGCTGTAGACGAGGCTCTTGCCGGATATTGCACCGAAATTACAGTAACAATAAAAAGTGATGAAACAATAACAGTTATGGATAACGGCAGGGGAATTCCCGTTGGTATTCATCCTGAAAAAGGTGTACCCGCTGTGGAGCTGGTTTTTACAACACTACACGCCGGAGGTAAATTTGGTGGTGGAGGTTACAAGGTAAGCGGTGGTTTGCACGGTGTTGGAGCTAGTGTTGTAAACGCTCTCAGCGAATATTTAACAGTGCAAGTTCACCAAGATGGCAAAATACACGAACAGAAATACTCTCGTGGAGATATATTAAACAATCTTAGTATAATAGGTGAAACAGAAATAAGAGGCACATTTGTCCATTTTAAACCGGATACGGAGATTTTTGAAGAAACTATTTACTCTTTTGATACACTAAAGCAACGATTGCAAGAAATAGCTTTTCTTACAAAGGGGTTGAAAATTAAGTTGATAGATGAGCGTGACGACAATTCTATAGAATTTCATTATGTTGGAGGTATAAAAGAGTTTGTTGGTTATATAAACCAAAACAAAACCCCTATTTTTGAAAAAATATTTTATATGGAAGAAACCAAAAATAATATTTTGGTGGAAGTTGCGCTGCAATATAATGACGGCTTTATAGAACTTACCCACGCTTACGTAAATAATATTAATACAACAGATGGCGGTACTCATTTGGCAGGTTTTAGAACAGCTCTCACAAAAACAATAAACGACTATGGACGCAAATTTAACCTTATAAAAGAAAATGAAAAAAATTTGACAGGAGATGACGTTAGGGAGGGCCTGTCTTGTATTATTTCTATAAAAATTGAAGAACCCCAGTTTGAAGGGCAAACAAAAGCAAAATTAGGAAATAGTGAAGTAAAACCCGTTGTAGAGAGTTTAGTTGGGGAATATTTAACATATTTTTTGGAAGAAAACCCCGCTGTAGGTAAAAGTGTAATAGAAAAAGCTGTAATGGCTGCCCGAGCAAGAGATGCAGCAAAAAAAGCCCGAGAGATGGTACGCAGAAAGTCTGCACTTGATAACGGAAGGATGCCCGGAAAACTTGCTGACTGTCTTGAAAAAGACCCTGCAAAGAGCGAGCTTTATTTGGTAGAGGGGGACAGTGCCGGAGGCAGTGCAAAAGGTGCCAGAACACCAAAGACTCAGGCAATATTGCCCTTGCGTGGCAAAATTTTAAACGTTGAAAAGAGCCGACTAGACAAAATTTTGGGAAATGACTCTATACGTTCTATGATAACGGCTTTTGGTACCGGTATAAACGAGGATTTTGATATAGAAAAACTACGTTATCATAAAATAATAATAATGACCGATGCGGACGTAGATGGTGCTCATATTCGTATACTTATTTTAACATTTATGTATCGATACATGGCTCCCCTTATTGATAGCGGAAAAATCTATATTGCTCAACCTCCCCTCTTTAGGGTAGAAAAAAACAAAAAGGAATACTATGTTTACAGTAGTGATGAGCTAACGACTTTGTTGGATAACATTGGTCGGGAAGGAATTAAACCAATACAACGGTACAAGGGTTTGGGTGAGATGGATGCAGAGGAGCTGTGGCGAACAACGATGGATCCGGAAAACCGCATACTACTAAAAGTAACGATGGATGATGCTATAATGGCAGACCAAATATTTAATATGTTAATGGGGGACAAAGTAGAACCACGGCGTAACTTTATAAATGAATACGCAAAAACTGTAGAAAACTTGGATATATAAAAATATTAGTTATTTAGCTTTTAAGCTAGATAACTAATATTTTCAAAAAATCAGAGAAGGAGTTTTTATTTTGAATACTACTATTAAAAGAGGTTTAAGGGTACTTATAACAGGTGCTACTCTTCAGTTATTTTTAGGTGTTGTGTACATTTGGGGAATGTTTGTTTTGCCTGTGTCGGAAACATTTAATTGGTATGCGGGTTATGCCAGACTAACATCTTCGTTTATGCTGGGACATTTTCCCTTGGGTATGTTTCTTGGTGGTAAGTTGGCGATTAGAATGGGGGCAACAAAAACAACTTTGTTGGGTGGTACAATGATGGGTGCCGGAGTTTTTTTAGCATCTCTTACCCCATTGTCCATGCCTTGGCTTATTTTTATAACTTACGGTGCATTTGCGGGAACGGGAGCCGGGATAGCTTATATCACTGTGCTTGCGGCTGTACCGCGATGGTTTCCCAGGCGAAGGGGTATTGCAACAGGCATTTGCGTTGGTGCTTTTGCCCTTTCCATATCAATATTTGCCCCAATAGTGCAAATAATGTTATACAACTTTGAAGTTCAGACTGTCTTTATGATGCTTGCGGCAGTTATTTTTGCCGCTACCCTGGTTTTTGCACCCCATGTTAGATACCCAAACAAAGAAGAAGCTGAAGAAATAAGCAGAGAGTACACAAAATTTACCGAAACAGCAAAAGCCGGAACAATAATATCTACGGCTCATAGTGTCAACTTTAGTACAAAAGAAATGATAAAACAAAAAGAATTTTATGTTATTACCTTTTCATTGTTGTTAGGTACCGTTGCCTTTATGGTAGTAAACCCTTCTGCTGCTACTCTTTCTTTGTATAGGGGGCTAGATGTAGGGTTTGCAACATACCTTGTTATGATTATGGGTTTTTCTAACGCCTTTGGGCGTTTTCTTGTTCCCGCTTTTTCTAGCAAGGTTCGTAGTGAAATTATAGTGCTTGCTATAATGGTGGCAAATACCCTTGCCGCTATTGGTTTGATTTTTGCGGAAGGCACATTGTTTGTACTTTTAGTGACTATAATACCTATCTCCTTTGGAGCTATATTGGCGGTATTCCCCCTTATTGTGGGAGATTATTTTGGCACGGCAAATGTGGGAGCAAACTACGGCATTGTTGGGGCAGGGTTTTCTGTATCTGCTTTGTTAATGCCCGGTCTAATAGCGTTGCTGGGAGGGTATACCATACAATTTATGGCTGTAGCTTTTATATCTTTTGCAGGAATTTTAAATATCCTGCTTTTAATGAAGATGGGTAATAAGAAGAAATTATAGAGGTAACGTAACATTTTATGAAAGAAACATTTTCAACAACATTAGAAAACGGGTTAAAACGCCAATACGGTTTTTTTGTTACTTTGTGTATAGTTATTGGGTTTGTTGTGGGGACGGGCATTTTTTGGCGCCCCGGACGTGTATTGCTAGAGGCGGGTGGGAGTGTATATATTGGCGTTTTAGCTTGGGTTGTGGGAGGTATTGTAATTGCATCTTGTGTTTATATGTTTGCGGTTATGGCAAGCCATTACGAAAGAATGCACGGAATGGTAGACTACGCCGAAATTATTGTAGGCAAAAGATATGGTTATCTGGCAGGTTGGTTTTTTTGTGTAATGTATCAAACAGCAGGCTATGCAATTATTGCATATATCTCCGCCAGTTTTACAGCTACTCTCGCAGGACATTACAATGTAACAAACTCCCCTTTCGTTTTTTTTATTGCGGGATTTTATATGAACGGGGTTTTTGTATTAAACTACATTAACCCAAAAATTGCAATAAAATTAAATAATGTAACGACGGTGGCACGATTAATCCCACTTATGGCAATGGGTACAATTGGGGTATCGCTGGGATTTATGAGTGAGTCAAGCGTGTATAGTTATACAGAAAATTATACCTTATCTATATTATATGATATGCCGCCTGTGTCATTTTTGGGGGCAGTATTTACCACTGCTTTTGCATACAATGGCTGGCAAGCCGCTGTAGCATTTAATAGCGAGATAAATAACGGCAAAAAAACATTTCCACTAGCTTTGTTACTTGGTTTTTTTATTGTTATAGTTGTATATGTATTATATTTTATTGGTATAACATATCATGCTGACCCTGCCGTTATTATGGAAAATAACCAACTGGGTACAAGGCAAGCCTTTGAAAATGTTTTTGGGATGTATAATATTATTATGGTATTCGTTATTATATCTGGTTTAGGTATCCTGAATATGTGCTGTATGGGGATGAGCCGTAGTATGTATGCTTTGGCCTGCCGAGGTGTGGGTCCTATCCCAAAAAGAATGGCACAGCTGGACTCGTATACAAATGTACCGGTATGTAGCATGATAATATGTGTTGGCTTATCTTTTCTGTGGTTAGGGGTGATTTTTGGCAACCAAAACGATTGGTTTACCGTAATGGGACAGCCTTTTTCCTTTGATTTACCCGATTTTTATAATATGGTGTTTTTTGCACTTATAATACCTATTTTTATCGGTTTCATAATAAAACATAAAAATACAAAGACAATACATGCTTTTAACAGAACAATTGCACCTGCGTTGGCGGCGGCAGGCGCGGGTTTTATGATATTTGCTTTAGTGGTTTCCGGTTTGTTACATGCTGTTGTTTACACAGCTGTTTTTGTGATTTTAGCTATAATTGGTTTTATATTAAAGTAGAGTTATACCTGTTACACTTAATCTAATCTAAAAATTTTTTGCTGATTTTTAAGTTAGATCGGGGTGCAGTAAAAAATGACGTATCTGCTTTTAAAATTTATGGATTAAGGGCGAAAATGGCGAAAAACCTTGGTTTTGAATTTCAGAAATAGCTTTTAGAGGTACTTTCTAATGCGAACTTTGAAACTCCCGATGTCACACCCGATGTGTGACTCTATGTCATACTTTATATTCAGAAAAATATTTTATGAAGGGTATTGTATTTAGAAAGATAACCTCATTATACAATACCCTTGCTCACGAAACAAGCTGAAAATGTCCGAACGAAGTATTTGAGTTTTTTTGTTGCACCTTGACAAAAAGTTCTAAGATATTATACAATAGATATAATCAGATATAAACGACCCATGTTATCAATGCCGAGAAAGTCTGTTACATAAAAATTAAAAAAATTAAATATTAGAGAGATATGGTGCGTACAAATCGCCTTAGAGTTTTTGGGGATGATTAACAATTGTACGATAATAGGGAATCAGGTGAAAGTCCTGAACAGTCCTGCTGCCGTGTTGACTAGCGATGCTTCGGGTTCGGTCTTGCCGAACAACCATTGGGTACTTTTGTTACCCGAGAAGGTGAAGTTATTTGCCATGATGTCTAAGTCGGAAAACCTGCCATGTTTTGCTGTAGTATTGCTCTCACAGAGTATGGGGCAGTGCATGTTGTGGTGTGTTTTTACGAATTGTTTGCCACAATAAACTTCTGACCCAATGTCTGTGTACATTGGGTTTTTTTGTTCCCAAATTGGAGGTTGAATATAAATGCAGATTTTTATATCCGGGGGATGTAAAAACGGCAAATCTGCTCATGCAGAGCGTGTAGCGATACAGTTGCATAAGAATTCCGGTCCATTGTATTATATCGCAACCATGACCCCCACGGATTATGAAGACGAAAAACGTATTGCACGACACCAAAACGAGCGGGCAGGAGCAAACTTTACTACCATAGAGCAACCAAGAAATATTGAGGGCATTTTAGAAAAATGTGATACAAGCGGTTCTTTTTTGTTAGATAGCCTCACAGCATTGCTTGCAAACGAAATGTTTTTAATATGTGGTAGCTTTGACAAAAATGCCCACAAACGTGTAGCTACAGGGCTAGAAGCCATTTTGACACATATAGAAAATATCGTTATAGTTTCCGATTATATTTACAGCGATGCCGTCCTTTACGACCCATTAACAGAATTATATAGAAAATCCCTTGCACATGTTGATCGTTTGATGGCAGCACATTGTGATGTGGTTTTAGAGGTTACTTATGGGCAGATAATCGCACACAAAGGAGGAAAAGATTATGATGCAATGGCTTAGAGGTTTTTGGATGGCTTTAGGCATGTTTTCTGGTATACGCTTACCTTTTCGCATTTGGGACGAAAAGCTCACCGCAACTATGCTTACAACATTGCCGTTGGTTGGGATGTTTATCGGTGCAATATGGTGGGGGGCTAGCTTGGGGTTATTGCTTGTTTGGAATTTACCTACTGTGATGACTGCGGCAATTTTGGCACTTACTCCATTTGTGATAGCCGGGTTTATACATTTGGATGGTTACATGGACACAAGCGATGCCCTGTTCTCCCGCCGCCCTTTACAGGACAAGCTGCGTATATTAACAGACCCCAATGTTGGTGCTTTTGCTGTTGTTATGCTCGGTATACTGTTTTTGTTTCAATTTGCGGCAATGTACACCATTGCAGAAAGCGGCAGATATTTGGCGTTACTAATAGTTATCTGCGTCTTGTCCCGTAGCTGTTGTGTACTGTCTGTATTCGTTTTGCGTCATATACCGGAAAGCAACTATATCTCACTAATTGAACAAAGTGGTGCCATGAAATACAAAGTTTTTCTAGTTTTTATCGGCATTGTTACAATAGCTCTAGCTTTTTTGTATGCCGGGATTTTTGGGCTTGCGGTATCGGCAGCGGTGGTAGGAGGATATGTCGCAGCAATGAGCACTGTCTACAAAGAATTTAATGGCATTTCCGGAGATTTGCTAGGCTACTCTTTAGTAATAGGGGAGATATGCGGATTGGTTATGTTGGCTTTATTACAGGGGGCAGTATTATGATTTTAATTTTTGGCGGGGCGTATCAGGGCAAAACTGCATATGCCCGAGAGCATTTTGGTGATAAAACCATAGTCAACAACTTTGAGCGTATAGTGTTGGATTGGATAAAAGCCGGAGAATGCTTAGAAAATAATTTGCAGCATTTCATAGAAAAAAATAGCAGTTCCGTAATTGTCTGCACCGATATTTCTTGCGGTGTTGTACCAATCGACCCAACAATGCGCAAATGGCGAGAGTGCGTTGGAAGGGCGATGGTGCTGTTGACACAAAAATCTAACAAAGTAATCCGCATATATTGCGGGATTCCAACAACGTTAAAATAAGGAGATTAAATCAATGAAAAGAAAAACGAAAAAAAATCTAGCTTTTGCCTTAATAGCAGCAATGTTGCTTTTGGTTGCCTGCGGTGGCGGCAACGTTGAATCGGCAGCACAGCAATTGCCCGAACCAACAGAACCACAAGTATTGCAACCGGCAGTACAAGAAACACCGGAACCAGTAGAACCAGCAGAATCAATAGAACCAACACGTCCCACAACAGACAGAGAAGGCTACCCCATAACATTACCGTACGAAATTAACACAATACTGTCTATAGGGCCTTCTAACACAGAGATTCTTGTTGCATTGGGTCTTGCCGACAATATTGTTGCTGTGGACATGTTCTCGGCAGATGTTGAAGGGTTGCCCCCGGGCATTTCAACAGCGCTTAGCATAGTTGGGCTTGATGCGGAATATGTGATAAATTTAATGCCGGATGTTATTTTTGTAACAGGCATGGCAAGGATGGGCGGTGAGGACGACCCCCTAGCTCCTGTTTCAGAAATGGGTATTAGCGTTATTTTTATGCCGACCAGCACAAGCATTGCGGCTATAATAGAAGACATACAGTTTATGGCAGCAGTGGTGGATGCCACAGATGCAGGCGAAACTATAGTTGCCAATATGCAATCGGAGATAGAAGAAATAAGGCAAATTGCTGAAACAATCACAGAACCCCGCACAGTATATTTTGAAGTAGCTCCTATGATCACCTTTGGCACCGGAACATTCTTGCACGAAATGATAGAGCTTGTAGGTGCTATAAACATTTTTGCTGACCAAGATGGATGGGCTTCCGTTACAGGCGAGGCAGTTTTAGAAGCCAACCCCGATGTAATCCTTACTTCTGCGGACTTTTTGGAAGACCCAATAGCGGATATTACCGAAAGGCCGGGGTTTGGTGTAATAACAGCAGTGCAGAATGGCGATGTGTTCCAAATTGACACAGCTACAAGCAGCCGTGCAAACCACAATATTGTTACAGCCCTTTGGCAAATCGGGCAAACTGTTTTCCCAAGCTATTTCCAATGAAAATTAAGATAATCACCACGGTCTGTGTAAGCGTTATTGCAATTATTGCAGGAATTGCCATAGGCAGTGTTAATATACCGCCAAGCAGTGTTATATACATAATTTTGCACAATGTGTTCGGGACCGCTATTCCCGAACACATCCCTGTTGCTCATGTTGGCATTATATCAAGTTTGCGGTTGCCCCGCACATTGATGGCTTTTTTTGCAGGGGCAGCTTTATCGGTAAGTGGTGCAGTTATGCAGAGCATATTGCGCAACCCCTTGGCTTCGTCGTACACTTTGGGTGTATCGTCGGGGGCTTCGCTTGGGGCAGCTTTGGTGATTTTTTTGGGGGTTAGCTTGCCTTTTTTACCAATGCTTACATTGCCTATACTGGGGTTTACATTTGGGTTTGCTACGATATTTATTGTTATGGCAATCGCTCGGCGGTTTGATACTCACATGGAAAACCACACCATAATACTTACCGGTATAGTGTTTGCCTTGTTTATTAACGCTATTACAACACTCATGTTTGCTTTGTTTCGCGAGGGTACTGAGCGTATGGTGTTTTGGCAAATGGGTAGTTTTTCTATGCTAGGATGGAATACTGTTCATATATTAGCACCTGTTGTGTTTGTTGGTGTTTTGTTTGTTGCTTGGTTTAGATGGGAGCTAGACGTTATGACGTTTGGCGAAGAGCAGGCACAAACAATAGGGGTAAACATTAAACGAGTAAAATTACTATTGCTTGTAGTGGCGGCTGCCCTAACGGGGGGAACCATAGCATTTGTAGGGGTGATTGGGTTTGTAGATTTGGTAGCACCGCATGTTGTGCGTAAAGTCTTTGGCTCGGCTCACCGCATTGTTATTCCCATGTCGGCTGTGGTGGGCGGTACATTTATGGTGATTGCAGACCTTGTCGCAAGAACGGTAACAGCCCCCGTGGAGCTTCCCGTGGGTGCAGTAACAGCGATAATAGGCGCACCGTTTTTTGCTTGCATATATTTTAGCAGGCGAAAATAAGGAGATAATATGGCTAAAGCTATAATGATACAAGGCACAGCATCCGGTGTGGGCAAAACTATATTAACATTGGCATTGTGCAGAATTTTTAGACAGGACGGTTACAGTGTTTCGCCTTTCAAGGCGTTAAATTTAACCACAAACACCACCTTAACAGAAGCTGGTGACGAAATTGCTGTATCACAATATTTACAAGCTCTTGCAGCAGGAACAAAACCAACAAAAGACATGAACCCTTTTGTGATAAAGCCGCCATCACGCACAGGAAAAATCGTGGATGCAAGCACGATTATGGCGGCCTATGAACGCCTTTGCGAACAGCACGATATAATAGTGATAGAAGGTGCCGGAAGCCCGGTGGAATTGAACCTAAACCACAATGACATGGTTAATATGGGTATGGCAAGGCGGGCGAAATCCCCTGTTTTGCTAGTATCGGATATTGACCGTGGAGGTGTCTTTGCCTCACTGTACGGCACAATCAACCTTATGAAAGATTGGGAGCGAGAATATGTAAAAGCGACTGTTATAAACCGCTTTAGAGGCGACCCTGCCTTGTTTTATGATGGTGTTAAAATCGTTGAAGATATAACAAAGTTACCTGTTGCAGGTGTGATTTCTCATACAGAAATAGATTTACCGCAAGAAGACGGTTTATTTGGCGATAGCAACAGTTTTGTTACAGACACAGACTACACTGCTCAGTTTGACCACATAGCTGCCCTTGTACGCAAATCGCTTAATATGGGGCTAATTTATACAATATTAGAAGGAGAGTAAAAAATGAAGTTTGCGGCATCATACAGCGGTGGAAAAGAAAGTGCATTATCGGTTTACAGAGCCATCAAACAGGGACACGAGCCAATCGCTTTAATAACCACCTTTAACACAGATGCGGGCCGCTCCCATTTTCACGGTTTATCGGAAAAAATGCTGGAAAACGTATCAAAAGCACTTGACATCCCGCTTTGGCTAATAGAAACAAGCGGCAAAGAATACGTGCACAATTTTGAAAAAGCGTTATTGCGTGCAAAAGAAGCAGGAGCAGAAGCCTGTGTTTTTGGCGATATTGATATCGAAGGGCATTTGAAATGGTGTAGTGAACGTTGCGAAAATGTAGGAATAAAGCCATTGTTCCCTCTTTGGGGCGAGGCAAGGAGCGATATTGTTAATGAAGTTATAGATAGCGGCTTTGTCGCTAACATTTCCATTATAGACACAAAATATCTGTCAGATAATTTTCTTGGGCTGAAACTAACAAAAGAGGTTGCAGAACAAATTGCGGCAGGCGGGGCGGATATTTGTGGCGAAAATGGTGAATATCATACTTTTGTATCGGATGGCCCTATTTTCAAATATCCCGTAGGGTTTTATTTTGGAGAAAAGACTGTTAAGGACACTTATGCTATAGCAAACGTCTTTTCAATCCACGATTGCTACAGCATTTAAACTAAACGCCATTGCCGAAATAGAAGAAATACCACACACCGTGCGTAAATAGAGGTTTTATATGGAGAACAGTTATAAATTTTTTAGTAACAAAAAATGCGAATATTTCCCATGCCATAAGTTGCCTGACGGAAACGAATTTAATTGCCTGTTTTGCTACTGCCCGCTATATTCTTTGGGCGACAAATGCGGTGGCACATTTGAATACCAAAACAATATAAAAGATTGTACAGATTGCCATCTGCCGCATATGCCGGAATATTATGACATAGTTATACAAAAGCTAAGCGGAATTGCTACAATAAACTAGAAACAAGATTGGAAAAGGTAACCATGCTGACACTAAATAATATATCCGCAGGGTATAATGGGGTAGATGTAATCAAAAATATATCGTTCAATGTTGAGGGCAACCTAGCCATCGTCGGTCCAAACGGTTGCGGCAAAACTACTTTGCTAAAGACAATAGCAAACATTTTGCCGCACAAAGGTGGAATCGAAGTGTTGGGCAAGCCGTTCAGCAAAATGAAGCGGCGCGAAATTTCGCTAAATATAGCAATGTTAAGCCAACAGCCTAGCATTTATTTTGCATACAGTGTGTTTGATACTGTTATGATGGGTAGGTATCTGCATATTAGAGGGCGTATATCATCGAACCCTACCAAACAGGACAAAGAAATAGTTGCAGAATCACTTGCTGCCGTGAACTTGTTAACAGAAAAAGACAGGAATATAACACAGCTATCCGGTGGCCAGTTGCAGCGGGTGTTTTTGGCTAGAGCTTTAGCACAGGAACCAAAAATAATTTTGCTTGACGAGCCCACAAACCATCTTGACCTAAAATGTCAGATCGAAATTATAGAATATCTAAAAAAATGGGCAAAGCAAGAAAATCGTATTGTTGTGGGCGTGCTACACGATATTAATCTTGCAATACAGCTAAGCGAGCAGCTTTTGGTAATGAAAGACGGCAAAATACAAGCTAGTGGCAATGCAGGCGATATTATCGCAAAAGGCTTGTTAAACCAAGTGTACGAAATGGATGTGGCAAAATATATGTGTGATTCTTTTAAAAAATGGAGCGAAATATTTTAAGAGCCCATGGAAAAAAACACAAAAAAGACACAAATAAACCATCAACAAAACATAAAACACCCACAAAAATCCACTTTCGCACTCTCCCAAAAAGTTCGTGAAAATACACCAAAAAACTCCGAGCAAATCCACTATCTATGCACATTATTCAAAGTAATCACAATTCAACAAATAGAAACGTTGTGCGAAACAGACAAAAACAATCCCCCAACACGCATTTTTATTGAACGAGAAAACCCTCGAACCCCCCCCCCCC
>WRKF01000159.1 GCA_009778165.1 Defluviitaleaceae bacterium | reverse complement strand
GGCGAGGAAACAGCTCTTATAAACTCTATAGAGGGGTTAAGAGGTATGCCAAATGTACGCCCGCCATTCCCAGCTGTAAAAGGGCTATGGGGCAAACCCACAATCATAAACAACGTGGAAACTCTTGCTAATATTCCAAAAATAGTATTGAAGGGTGCCAGTTGGTTCAGCAGCATTGGCACAGATCATTCAAAAGGCACAAAAGTTTTTGCATTGGGTGGTAAAATAAAATATGCCGGCCTTATCGAAGTACCCATGGGGATAACTCTGCGCGAGGTTATATTCGACATTGGTGGCGGTATCCCAAATGACAAAAAGTTTAAGGCAGTTCAAATCGGCGGGCCAAGCGGTGGCTGTTTAGCAGAAGAAAACCTAGACGCTCCAATCGACTTTGACAGTTTAACAGCCCTTGGTGCAATGATGGGCAGCGGTGGTCTTGTTGTAATGGACGAGGACAACTGTATGGTAGACATAGCCAAATTCTTTTTGGACTTTACCGTAGAGGAAAGCTGTGGCAAATGTGCCTCTTGCAGAATAGGCACAAAGCGTATGCTGGAGATATTGGACAAAATATCTGAAGGCAGAGCAACAATAGACGATCTTGATGTGCTAGAAGATTTAGCTCACCATGTAAAATTAGACTCTTTGTGTGGGCTTGGGCAAACGGCACCAAACCCTGTTTTATCCACATTGTCAACATTTAGAGAAGAATATGAGGCTCATGTTTTGCACAAAAAATGCCCATCCGGTGTTTGTAAAGACTTGCTAAGTTACCACATTCTTCCCAACTGTGTTGGTTGTACCATATGTGCAAAACAATGTCCGGTAAACTGTATAAGTGGTGCGCGCAAAGAAGTTCATGTTATAGACGTAGACAAATGTATAAAATGTAATGTTTGTCTTGAAAAATGCCCATTTAACGCTATAGAGGTAAGATAGGAGGTTGTGTATGGAAGCCAAAACAGTAACACTTACAATAGATAATCAACAAGTGCAGGTACAAGAAGGGGCAACTGTGATGGAAGCCGCAAAAGAGATTGGTGTAGACATACCAACCCTGTGCTATTTAAAAGGCATAAACGAGATAGGAGCTTGCCGCGTTTGTGTTGTAGAAATGGAAGGAGCAAGGGCATTACAAGCCGCTTGTGTGCTAAAAGCAACGGATGGGATGAAAATAAAAACTAACTCTAAAAACGTTAGAAAATCTCGTCGTATAGAGCTGGAGCTAATACTTTCTACCCACAACAGAGAGTGCCTTAGCTGCTACAGAAACAAAAATTGTGAGCTACAAACATTGGCGGAGGAGTTTAACATAAACAGCACGCCATACCAAGGGGCTGCGATGGAGTTTACCTTTGACGATACTTCCGCTTCTTTGGTACGTGACCAAAGCAAGTGTGTTTTGTGTAGTCGTTGTGCAAACACCTGTAAAAAAGTACAGGGAGTAGGCATACTAGACCTATCTAGCAGAGGTATACATACTCGTCTTACAACAGCTTTTGATAAGCCGGTAGATGAAACCCCATGCTTGTTTTGCGGTCAGTGCATAATTTCTTGCCCTGTGGCTGCATTAAAAGAAAAAGAAAACATAGAAGATGTATGGCAAGCAATAGAAGATCCGGAAAGGTACGTTATAGTGCAGACAGCACCGGCGGTGCGAGGAGCGCTAGGCGAGGAGTTTGGTCTGCCATACGGTACCAGAGTAACAGGCAAAATGGTTGCGGCGTTGCGTCGCATGGGCTTTGACAAAGTTTACGACACAAACTTTGGTGCGGATCTTACAATAATGGAAGAGGGACACGAGTTTTTGGACCGCTTCCAAAACAACGGTAAGTTGCCAATGATAACAAGCTGTTCTCCTGGTTGGGTACGCTACTGCGAATATTACCATCCGGACTTTGTGCCAAACTTATCCACATGCAAATCTCCACACCAAATGCTTGGAGCAATGGCGAAGTCTTATTATGCAGAAAAAGCAGGGATTGACCCGAAAAAAATATTTGTTGTTTCTGTTATGCCTTGTACGTCCAAAAAGACAGAAGCTGCTCGCCCCGAGCTAGAAGTAAACAGCCTGCGAGATGTGGATTGTGTAATAACCACACGGGAGTTTGCTAAAATGATAAAACAGGCTCACATGGACTTTTTGTCATTACCGGATGAAGAGTTTGACAGGGATCTGTTAGGCGAATACTCCGGTGCCGGTGCTATCTTTGGTGTAACAGGCGGAGTAATGGAAGCAGCCCTGCGAACCGTAGCTGATGTGTTGGAGGGTAAAGATGTACAAGCCTTTGAATACACAGAGGTTAGGGGGCTAAAAGATATAAAAGAGGCAACTCTTACCCTTGGCGGCAAGACTATCCGTGTGGCAGTGGCTCACGGCACTTCTGTTGCCGGTAAGTTGTTAGAAATGGTACGCAACGGTGAGGCACAATACGACTTTATAGAAGTTATGGGGTGCAGCGGTGGTTGTGTAACAGGTGGTGGTCAACCGCATGTTAGTGCAAAAAAACGCATAATGGTAGATGTACGCAAGGAACGTGCAAAGGCATTATACGAAGAGGATGGCACTCGCAAATACCGCAAATGTCACCAAAACCCACAAATACAACAGCTTTACAAAGACTATTTGGGTGAGCCAAACTCACACAAAGCTCATGAATTGCTACACACTAGCTTTTCAGCAAAAGAGAAGTTTCCGCTATAAAGCTGATGTTTTGATGTTGTAGTAAAAAAACCTTGGGGCGCTGCCCCAAACCCCGCTGGGGGCTAGCCCCCAGACCCCGTTATTGTGCGACAATATAAAATTATGGGTCAAGGGCGATAGTCCTTGCGGGGGTTTGGGGCTAGCCCTGCTACAGGAGCAGGCTATTTATGGTAAAAATAACAAAAGAGCAAGACACCGAAAAAAATTATGTAAGGATGCTAAAAGTTATAGAAGAGTTTTTAAAAGACGAAAAAGACGAAATTGCCAACCTATCAAATATATCTGCGGTGCTAAATGAGTATATAGATAATATAAACTGGGTTGGTTTTTATATACTAAAAAATGGCGATTTGGTTCTCGGTCCCTTTCAGGGGAAGCCTGCCTGTATACGCATAAAAGGAAACCCGGGGAACGGAGTATGCTTTGCTTGCGTTAAAAGCGGCAAGCTGATAAATGTGCCGGATGTAAACGCATTTCCCGGGCATATAGCCTGTGACAGTGCAACCAATAGCGAGATAGTAGCACCGATATATAAAAACGGGGCAATATACGCTGTGCTAGACATTGACAGCCCCGTGCTAGACCGTTTCTGCGAGATAGATGAAAAATATATTGATCAAGTAGCCCAAGCTATAACAAAATGGGCAACAACACCGTAATGAAACGGGATAAAAAGTAGTGAAACGTAATGAAAGGAGCAATGCGATAATGATACCAACACCACATATTGGTGCAAAGAGCCAAAATGAAATTGCCAAAACTGTACTAATGCCCGGAGATCCTCTCAGGGCAAAATTTATAGCAGAAAATTTTTTGCAAGATATTACCCAATACAATAGTGTACGAAACATGCTCGGCTACACGGGAACATACAAAGGTACAAAAATAAGTGTACAAGGTTCGGGTATGGGTATGCCTTCTATTGGGATTTATTCATACGAGCTTTACAGCTTTTATGGTGTAGAAAATATAATACGGGTAGGCACCGCCGGGGCCATTGCCCCTTTTTTGAAGATTCGTGATATTGTGCTGGCGGCAGGAGCTTGTACAAATAGCAATTTTGCTGTGCAATATGGGTTGCAAGGCACTTTTGCCCCCATTGCAACTTATAGGATTTTAGAAAAAGCAGCCGCCTTTGCAAAAGAAAAGGGGCTTGACTATTCTGTGGGCAATGTACTTTCTTCTGATATTTTTTATAACGATGACAAAACAGCGATAGAGGGTTGGCACAAAATGGGAGTGCTGGCAGTGGAAATGGAAGCTGCCGCCCTGTATATGAACGCAGCCCGCCTTGGTAAAGGGGCAATGTGTATAATGACCATATCCGACATTATTGGAGGAGCCGAAACTGATGCAGCAGAACGAGAGCAAGGTTTCAAAGATATGATGCACCTTGCGTTAGAAACAGCTGTATCTATATAGTATAGCCATTCCACTTAATTCTAGCCCTTTTTAAAATAGTCTGTTATGTTAATGAGTTTTTTATAAAATTTGCTCAAAGTGAGGTCCCTTGTGAATAAACGTGAAACTTTTAGCTCCAAAATAGCTTTTATTGTTGTGTCGATCAGTTGTGCTATCGGACTCGGAAATATTTGGCTAATGCCTTACAGAGCCGGTATGTATGGGGGTGCTTTGTACATACTTCTTGTTGCTGCTTTCATCTTTTTGCTTTCTATTCCTGTACTACTCACAGAATATGCTGTTGGCAGGGGCAGTGGTCAGTCGGTTGCACGGCATTATCAGGTTTTGCAACCAAAAGGTAGTAAATGGCACGTATCAAGCTACCTTTCCATTGCGGGTAACTACCTACTCATGATGTTTTATACTGTTATAGTTGGTTTTACACTGTCATATTTTTGGAAAGGCGTGACAGGTTCGCTCATAGGACAGAGTCCGGAATATATTGTAGCATCTTTTGCCGGTCTTACATCCGACCCTGTGCAAAGTTACGGGCTGACCCTTGTTATATTGGTGCTTGGTTTTTTGGCCATCAGCTTTGGGGTGAAACGAGGGCTTGAACGTGTCAGCAAATATATGATGGGCATATTTTTTGTGCTTATGCTTGCCCTTATTGTGCGCTCCGTAACATTGCCCGGTGCGTATGATGGTTTGGCATTTTTGTTTATACCCAATCTGTCAGCTATGCAAGAGCATGGTGTCTTCCGTATAATACATATGGCTATGGGCCAAGCACTTTTTTCTGTATCGGTTGGTATGGGCTCTATGGCTATTTTCGGAAGCTATACATCAAAAGATCGTATGTTGTTCAAAGATGCGTTTACAGTCGGCGTTTTAGATCTTGCTATAGCGATTCTTTGTCTTATCATGATATTTCCTGCCGCTTTCGCGTTTGGAATAAGCCCTGCTGTAGGAGAGGGTTTGTTGTTTGTAACACTGCCCAATATATTTAACCAAATGCCTGTATCTTATGTATGGTCACTGATGTTTTACACAGGTCTCCTGTTTGTGTCTTTTTCTACAGGTGTTGCCGTAATGGAAAATTTGGTAGCGATTTGTATGGACAAATGGAATCTATCTCGTAAAAAATCTGTTATCATAAACTTTGGAATTTTGGCGTTGCTTTGTATGCCTGCCGCTTTTGGGCGTAATATATGGTCGGCCGTTACTGTACCTGGTTTTCCGCATATGGGTTCTTTTTTCACTTTTCTTGTTATGGAAAATGTCTTGCCAATTGGCTCTTTGATATACGTATTGTTTTGTATGACAAAAAAAGGCTGGGGATGGGATAATTTTATAGCAGAAGCAAACACAGGCAAAGAAGGTTGGGCGTTTCCCACTTCGCTACGGTTCTATATGACATATATTTTACCCTTAGGCATAATATTTATATTTATATTTGGTTTTGTTCAAAGATTTATTTTGTAAGACCTTGGGGAGTTTGCCCCATGTCAGAGAAATTTAGTTTCAGTGGATTTTTTAAGGTTGTTAAACTGCCCCAAAAAGCCATTTAGCGTCATTGCTTTTTGGGGTTTCACAATGTCATGAAAACTCGATATTTGCACGGTTTTAGCGGGTGCATTGCTCACAAACCTATTCAAACTATTTCCGCAACACGGCAAAAGTGTGAAAGTTTTTAGGGGAAAGCTTTAACACTTTTGCCCTGTAAATCCTAAATGGCTATATTGACAAATGAATAGAACTGGTGTAAAATTTATTTAAGACATTAGTAGAATTTCATTTTTGATATTTTTTTGGCGTGGAGGAAAAACATGAGTATTGTAAGGCTATTAAAACTGCTGTCAATTAGCATTGTGGTTTTGGCGGTTGCTAACATTGTGTCCATTTATACAAGCACTTGGTTTGACGATGAGCTAAAGGCGGTCTATGAGGCGCATATCGCATCACTTCGTGCTGCAGCACACTTTAGGACAGCTTCTGACCAGTTAGAGGATTCGGCACAGTATTTTGTCTTGACCGGCAACAGAGCGTTTTACGATGCGTATAGGCTTGAAATGGATCAAACCCGCAGAAAAGAAAACGCTGTTATAGCGATAGAAGCGTTAAACTTGCCCGATTATATTTTTGAGTTTATATTGCAGGCAGCTGAAATATCCGAAAACCTTGCACAGATAGAGCAACAAGCCTTTGATTTGTTTGAAGCTAACGACACGCAACAGGCTATATATTTGTTAACAAGCCCTGCCTATGAAAACAGCAGAGATATGATAGATACTGCTTTGGATAATTTTTTGTCCCATCTTGACATATACATGGCAGAGCATATAGCAATTGATCAGCAAACAGTGCTTTTGTTTGAGGCTATCTCCATTGGTGTTGCGGTGCTACTTGCACTTACCGGTGGGATTGGTATTTACTTTGTTATACGCAAAATCAAACCTATCAATAACTTGGTTGCTTTAGTAGACGATGTTTCTAACGGCAACATTAATACAAACGGCAAAAACTTTGGTATCGCAAAAATTTCCAATGACGAAATTGGGAATTTGACAAAAAGCACATACAAGCTAGTTGATACGATAAAGGCTATTTTAGACGATTTGGTAGATTTGCGCCGACAATTTGCCGACTTTGGGGACATAGATCACAGGATTGATACAACAGGCTACAAAAACTCCTTTAAAGAAGTTGCGGAGGGTGTAAATGAAATTGTGGACATAAACGTCGCAACTATTACGAACACTATAGACGTTCTTGAAAAAGTTAAAATCGGGAACTTTGACGTTAAAATAGCAGATATGCCCGGCAAGCAAATGATTTTACCACAAACCCTACGAGATATAACCGCAAAGCTAAAAGAAGTTTATGCGGCAATCGATACATTGTCTGCAAACGCAATCGCAGGCCAGTTTGACCAAACGATAAATACAGATGGTTTTGAAGGAGGCTGGGCACATCTTGTTAATAACTTAAACAAAGTTGCCATTGCTGTTGCAACTCCTCTTCATGCTATAGAAAAATCACTAGTTAAGATGCAGGAGGGTAATTTTGCTGATGCTACACTTAACGAAATATATGAAGGCACTTTTGACAATTTAAGAAGAGCATTAAATACAACTGCTCAAATGACATTAGATTACGTTGATGAAATAGCAATGGTTTTGGGCAAAGTATCTAAAGGTGATTTGACAACGTCTGTTGATCGTGCCTATGCAGGGTCTTATGCTCCAATTAAAGATTCGCTTACACTTATCCTAGATTCTTTGAATAAGACCATGAGCGATATACAAAACTCTGCTTCGCAAGTTTTGCAGGGTTCAACACAAATTTCCGATTCCGCAGCAACTTTTGCACAAGGTTCACAAAAACAGTCCCATGCAGTAAATGAGCTAAGTTCCACTTTGGCTGCAATTAGCACCCAAGCAAATCAGGCTGCCGCAAACGCTGAAAACGCAAGTGGATACACAGCACGCTCAACAGAAAACACCAAGCAAGGCGGTTTGGTTGTTAACGAAATGACCGACACAATGGGCAAAATTAAAATTGCTAGCGATGGTATTAACAGGATAATTAAAACTATAGATGACATCGCTTTCCAAACAAACTTGCTTGCACTAAACGCGGCGGTAGAAGCAGCACGGGCAGGGGAACACGGCAAAGGGTTCAGTGTTGTAGCGGAAGAAGTACGCAACCTGGCTAACCGCAGTCAGGAATCTGCACAGGAAACAACCACGATAATAAACGAAAACACAAGCAATGTAGAGTTGGGGTTGTCTGCTTCTTCACAAGTAACCGACTCTTTCAAAATCATCATGCAGGATATTAGCCAAATCTCTGCGCTTGTAGCCCAAATAACAAACATATCCAAGGAGCAGTCAGAATCGATTAATACTGTAAACTCTAGCGTGAGTGAAATATCACAGGTAGTAGCCGACAACTCGCATATGGCAATAAGCTCGGCAGAAGTTTCTGAAGAACTTAACGCTCAAGCCGAAAAACTTCAAGAGCTTGTTTCGTTCTTTAAAGTTAAGCAAATATAGAACTATGGTAACAGAAAGGAGAATTATTGATATGTCAGCAAATAACACAGGAAATCCCAAAAGAGGTAAAAAAATTGTAATTATTTTGGTTACGCTTGTACTTATACTAGTTGCAGGAGTTGCTTTTATGGTTTGGCCCGGCAATATATCACGGGCACAAGCACAAGAAATAGCAGTCGCCCATGTTGGTGGCGGTGTTGCTGGTTGGCCCGATTGGGATTTTGAACATTTTCAGCGGGTTTGGTATGTGGAGGTTTTTTATCAAAACCTTGTACACAGTGTGTATGTTAACCGAAGCACTGGGCAGGTTGTTAGAGTAGAGATTGATTTTTGGGATTAGTGGGTAGTTACTATAATGAGAAGCAACAAAGCAAAAAACAAAAACAAAACTAAAACCAAAGGATTTTTGGCAATTGCAGCTGTTACACTTGTGGTGATTATGGCTAGCGCTATAGTTTATGCAATTGCCATTTATGGTGAAAATCCGCATGTTCACAACGATTCTCTCATCCGGTTTTCTGTTTCTACAGAAAGTGGAGTTATCGGCTTTGGGGAGCTGTACCGCTATTTGGACAATAACCATGGTGTTGTTTTGGTGTTAGATACAACTGAATATAACGGCATAGATGCGTATAGGGCACGGTTAGCTTTCGCCGATGAAGGGGTTGTTGTCTATATAGACATGCAAACGGGAGAGGAAATTTTTCGTGAGGAAGGATTGGCATTAAGTGCAGATGAATTGATGCTTGTAGAAAGTCGTCGGGATAGTGCTGATATAGCAGCCAACACATCAAACATTGCTATGTTTCGCACGGGTAGCGGCCCTATCGGTTTTGGAGAAATGTACCGCTATTTGGATAGCTACCACGGCACGGTATTGGTTTTAGAAACTGCCACTCGCAACGGCATAGATGCGTACAGAGCACGGTTAGCACTGGGCGGTGAAGGGGTTCTTATCTATATAGACATAGAAACAGGAGAGGAAATTTTTCGCCAGGAAGGGTTAGTGCTAAATGCAGGGGAATTGCGGTTTGCAGAGCTACGCAACAACGACGCAGCCAATATCCCAATAGCTCATGTGCCGCAAGTCAGCAACCATGGCCAGTTTGTTGTAATAATAGACCCCGGCCACGGTGGGAGAGCGCCGGGTGCAGTGCATGGCGGTGTTCGCGAGAGCGATTTGAATCTGAACATAACCCACCGTTTGCTTGCATTAATCGAAAACAACCCAAACATTAGAGCATACCCCACCAGAACCACAGATGTTGGTGTGGGGCTTTGGGAGAGGGCTCATTTCGGTAATGTACACGGAGATTTATTTGTTTCGATCCATCACAATGCATCATACAACCGCACTGCCCACGGCATAGAAACTTTTTTTGCTCATACTCACTATGACAATAACCGCTCACTAACAAGCAGGCATTTTGCATATATTATGCAAGGGCAGCTAATTAACAATCTCGGTTCTTTTAACAGAGGTGTCCATACTCGCCGCTTTGCGGTGCTAAGATATTCGCGAATTCCCGCCGTTTTGCTTGAACTGGGTTTTATGAGCAACCAAAACGAGCTGGCTCGTATGCGTACAGACGATTTCCAACAACGTGCCGCCCTGGCTATTTATAACGGTATTGTAGAGGCATTGGTTGTGCATGGTAGGTAAAAATAACACTTGGAGATACTTTTCTAATGCGAACTATGAAACTCTCTATGTCACTCCCTATGTCACACTTTATGTGAGACTCTATGTGATCGAGGTTTAAAAAGAATTACCGGAAAATTATATTGTGTAGATTATACAACACACTGCACAACGAAGCAAGTTGAAAATATCTGAATATCTAGCCTCTGGACCCTCGGAAAAACAGATTGACCAATATCTTTTTTTGAGTTATAATGGCACCAAAGTAAAATTAGTAAAAAAATAGAAACCCGCACCGACACACTTTAATTTTACAATAAAATAATGCTCAAAATTGCTCGAAATTTTTAAAATGGGGCAATCTTAATGAAAAGTGTCATAGCGAAAGGAGTGTTCATAATTATGATAGTTTTACTGGTGCAGTTTGAAGTTGCTCAAAATAAACATAACGAGGTTTTTGATGTTTTTAAAAATTTGGTAAAATCGTCTCAAGAAGAGGAAGGTTGCATAGAGTACGATCTGTACCAAGAATTAAATGATCCCAACAAATTTAGCTTAATAGAAAAGTGGAAAGATCAAGCAGCTATCGATTTCCACAATTCTACCCCACATTTTTTAAACAATATCGACAAAGTTAAAGAGCTTGCCGGAAAAAGTTTGGTTGTTAATAGGTATGGTAAGTGCGATTTGTAGTTATTGCACTTAATTTTGGTTGTGTCATAAGCAAGTTGAAATTTTAACATCACCCTGCGGTTTTATGACACAACCGCAAAAGCGATTTTAAAATTTTAAATCGGAAAATTCTTTTTAATCTCATCTATCAGTTCTTGTGGCGGCTCTTCTTTAAAAATCTTTGGCCATGTTTTTAACAGATTGTAAGATGTTACACGTACCGGCTCTATACCTATAAAAGACGGTGTGGGTTTACCGAGCATCGCATTTGCGGCAGATAGAGCTATTGCCTCGCCCTGCTCATATGGGTTTTGCGCACTTATAGACTTTACCGCACCGCCCTTAGCCATTGCAAGTGCTATATTATAGTCCAAATCACCGGTGCAAATGGCTATATCTTGACGATTCATGCCATTAATTGCCTTCATTGCTTGCAATGCGGGACCTTCCCAAGATATATACATAGCCTCGGTTTCCGGATATTTCTTTATCAAATCTGTTGCTATATCATATACATCTTCCTCTTTCAAAAAATACGCATCAGCACATATGTTAATATGCGGATATTCGTCTTCTAAAACTTGTTCGGCTGCTTTATCCCTTTGGTTAGTTCCATAAAAATCTGCACCATGTTTTAAAAATATGGCGTTTTTCAAATTGTGGGCTTCCATATACTCTCCAAGCCCCTGTCCAATATTACGGCCATGTGAGCGTTCATTTACAGACACGCAACTTACATAATCCCCCGGTTTCAATCCCTCCGGCACATTTGTTATTAACACCAGCTTTGCTTTTTGACTAACTTGTTTAAAAGCTGCCGCTGTTCTTTTATTATCTGTTGGCATAGATATAATAATATCCGGCTCCAAAAGCACAATGCTCTCTAACTGCCGTGTTTGTAAAGCGGGGTTAAAAAGAGCGTCCGTAGTGGCTATCAGCGAAATATTCAACTGTTTGAAAACAGAGTTTATCCCTTTCAACAATAAATTCATCCAAGCACGCCCCGTGTAATGAAACGATATGGCGGATGTATAATTATGGCGGGCAATTTCTTCTATTTCATCTTCTGTCAGATATAGTGATTTTATATTGCCTGCCATTTCTCCGAAAGGACCATGAGCTATACCGGATGTAGATGACCGTATAATAAGGTTTGCGGGAAATTTAGTTAATCTTTGGCTAAGCTCGCTGTCTTTTTTGTTTTCCACTTTGTTTTCCATTAAGTCGGCAAGCTGTTTTACAGCCTCTCTTGCAATCCCCTTTATATCTTGGCTCACAACAGAAATGGGCGGGGTATATAACCTATACCATTCAAAATCATTAAAACATATTATGGATATGTCCTGTGGGTATTTTATATCATGAATATTTATATACTCAATAAAAGGCACAACAAGGGAAGTATTGCCAATAAAAATAGCGCTGGGAGCTGGCTCACACTCAAAAATCGTGTCTAAAGCAGAATATATTTGAGTTTTTGCAGCAAGCCCAATATGCACAAGGCATTTGTGCAGCTCCAACCCCTTTTCCTGGATAGCATCGCAATAGGCTTTATATCGGCTTGTTTTAGTGCTGCTGTCCGTGGAAAGAAAAGCGATTCTTTCATGACCGTTGCGTATAAAGTGGCGTATAGCTTTGTATGTACCTTCCTTTGCATCGGAAACTATATAATTCGCCTCTAACCCCTCTATAGGGTTAGACAAAACTACCAAAGGCAAATTACTGTCTTCAAAAATTTGCACCATATCATTTCCCTGGAGTTTCGGCAAAACAATTGCACCTTTGATTTCTTTGTTTTGCAAAAATTTTTTTATTTCGTCAACTTGTTTATAATCATTATAGCTTACACAAATCAAAAAATATCCCCGCTCTTCTAAAGCCTTAAAAATGTCCCCTTCTATCATTTTACAAAAAAAACTGTAAGGATATGGACGCAAAAAAACAATCCCTTTTCCTTCTCTTTTAATACCAGATCTTTTTTTAAGAATAAAGTTTGGAGGTGTGTCCAGCTCGTTAATTGCATTCTGCACCTTTTCTATTAATTGCGGACTAACATATCTGGTTTTGTTAACAACATGAGAAACGGTAGAGATAGAAACCCCTGCCCGTTTTGCTACGTCTTTTATCGTTCCCATAAATTATAATCATTCCTTCAAAATTAGGGGCAAATCTGCTTCCCTTAAATTTAGCGCTTTCAAAAAAAGTGCTACACCTTCGGAAGCCATTGAAGCCATTTAATATGAACACTCTAATTGTAACATATATATTAAACCTGTCAATAGTATCTCACACAAAACAGGAGGCAATAAAAAAAGCTAATGCACTCCACTCGGACACACGGAAATCAATTTTCACCAACCCCCAATTTGCTACACTCCTTTTTTCTTGCGATTTTTCCTTTTCGGGTTCTCTCATACCCCTATTTTAACCCATATCCCTGTTGGTTGCAACCTCTGAACTGTCTATAATGCACTGCACTTGCCAAATTTACCCTTAAGAGTATACACTAAAATTTGAATGTGATCTTTAAAATCAAAAAAATGCTAAATCCAGAAAAGCGAATGGACTTTTCCAATCTAAAAAATGACGGGAAAAACCAAATTTGCTATAGTTATAGGAATGGAATTTGTAATGAAAGAATACGCATATATACGTGTTTCCACAACAGATCAAAATGAAGGCAGACAGATAGATGCCATAGCAGACCTTAATCTACCTAAGGGTAATATTTATATCGATAAATTATCGGGCAAAAATTTCAACAGACCTGCATACAAGTTTCTTACCAAAAAGCTCAAAAAAGGGGATTTGCTATATGTTAAAAGCATTGATCGGCTCGGTCGTAATTATGTGGAGATACAAGAACAATGGAGAATTTTGACAAAGGAAAAAGGTGTAGATGTAATTGTGCTGGACATGCCTTTATTAGATACCAGACGTGGCAAGGATTTAGTTGGAACGTTTTTGGCGGACACTGTTTTAGCGGTTTTAAGTTTTGTTGCCGAAAAAGAAAGGGACAATATAAAGCAAAGGCAAGCCGAAGGTATTGCTGCTGCTCGTTTAAGAGGTGTTCACCTTGGCAGACCTATAAAAAGGTCACCTGAAAACTTTGCCGAAGTAGTAAAACTTTGGGAGTGTAGTAAAATTGACATTGAGGAAGCACTTTTGCGAACAGGGCTTAAACAAGCCACATTTTATAATCGTTTGAGGGAACATAGAAGCGGTAAGAGAAAATAACAACTATAAAAAGGTCTCCAATCAACTATAAAAAGGTGTACCTTTTTATAGTTGTTATTTCGGACGTTTTCTATACATCCACAAAGAGTATAACATATCGAAAGATAATTTGCAAATCCATATTTTGTTTTCCGAAAACAGGAAAAAGCTCTTGTTTAAACGGTTTTTGCCTATTTTTGATTTTGTCTGGTCAAACAAAATTTTGAAAAAAACAAGTATAGTTTTTTGCTATTGGCCATTTATCTGCTAGAAACATCAACTATAAAAAGGTACACCTTTTTATAGTTGATAAATATAGAGGTGAAAATGAGAAAATTCAATAAAAAACAAATATTGGACATTTTAAAAACACTAGAAGATATGCAAGACAAAAAGCTATATGGCGAGTGCCAAGAAGCCGCACTTGCCTTATGTGATCTCATAGATCACTTAGCCGAAAGTGGTACACAAACCGTCGCTTTGCTAGAGCAATATTGCGAAATGCTGTTTAAGGCCAACAACGGCGAAATAGAAAAAAAGGCGTTGCGTAAACACTTGTTTCAAATCGAAGATATAGCCAAAGAGGAATTGAAGCCCAATCGCACAGAGGTGGTTTTTTTGAGTTACAAATCAAGCATGAGCGACTGTATAGAGTCTATATATTTTGCTGCCAATGCCGACCCGCAGTGCGATGCTTACTTTATTCCGATACCTTACTACGAAATGCTCTCAAACGGTCAGACGGGGGAGCTAATCTATGAAGGTGCAGAATTTTATGATAGCAGAATAACAATAACACACTACAAAAACTACAATATAGAAGAAAGGTGTCCGGATGCAATATTCCATTTTAACCCCTATGATGATAAAAACTTGACTTTGATGGTCCATCCTGACTACCATTTTAAAAAATTAAAAAAATTTACGGATATGCTTGTATATATTCCCTATTCTTTTTTTGGAGATAAGAGAACGAATGTGGGGTCGTCAATAGATTTCCCGGGAGTAATTTATTCCGATAAAACCATATTGTTATCGGATGACATCAAAAAAGGTTATGCCAAGGAACTGAAAAAGCGAAACAAAAAAGTTTCCAACAGTTATCTAGACAATAAATTTGTGGCGCTTGGCAGTGCTAAGGTAGATAAGGTTATAAACTCGAAAAAAGAAGATTATGAAATCCCAAAAGAATGGGCTGCTTTAATACGGGATAAAAGAGTTATCTTATACAATACCAGTATAGTTCGTTTCTACCGCAATGGATTCAAACTTATGGTGCAAACTTTGCGAGCATTTAAAGAAAACCGCAATGTAGTGCTATGGTGGCGACCGCATCCACTTTTGGATGTTAGTGTATCTATTGCAAGTCCTGAGCATCACGAACAGTATCTTAAAATAATAAATACCTATAAAGCAGAGGGTTGGGGCATTTTTGATGATACACCAATTCTACACAGAGCTATCACTTTTGCAGATGCATATTATGGCGATAGCTTAAGCGGTGTATTTGTTTTGTGTGCTGTAGCAGGGAAACCTTGTCTAAAAGCAGAACGTAATAAAGAAGGTAAGGAAATTTTTACAATGGTTGCCCTTAATGACGTTGCCCTTAATGACACAGAAAAATATATTAACACACCCAAAGACTTTATTGAATATATTTGTGGGGACTATGCTGTATCTGATGAGAGAAAATCTCGAATGCAGGCATTATATGCAGAAGACATGGGGATAGATATTAGCGGAAGTGCAGGGCAAAAAATATACGAACATATTAAAAGTTCCATCTTAGCTTGAGAGTAGCATAAAAAGGAGAATGTAAGAATGTTATGAAAAAATACACATCTATAGTGATAGACTCAAATTTTATATACACCACCTTAGGAGTAATCCCTCCTAAAGAGAATGTTTTATATAGTGCTTTTCGAGTCGCAAACAACCCACCTTTTTCGGACGTGCATGCACATGGGGATATTGATTCTGTTGTATTTATAATCGCTTACGATATGCATACACTTATACCACCCACAAAAGAACAGTCCAATTTTTTGGCGGATATTGCAATAAAAAACGGTGCTACCTTATTGATAACAGAGATGCAGCTAAAAAACTATCCTTGCCTAGTTGTTCCCAATGTGATAGAAGCCCTTTATAAGATGCTTAACGCATTTTTTGGTAAGTTTACACCACCAACAGTGGCTGTAACAGGCAACATTGGCAAATCAACAACAACAGGGTTTGTTACTTGTGTCCTACAAGGCGATGATACAAGCGTATTGCCTAAGATACAATCAAATTCAAATGATATTAGGGGTGTTATAAACTCTTTGTGTCTCTCAAATGCTGTGTGTAGCTACTTGGTAAAAGAGGTAATGGAAGGACCGCCGCCTGGCAGTGCAAAAATTATCTCAAACATAATAAAACCTGATATCGCAATCATTACCCAAATGTCGAACTCATGCATTGAACACTTTGACAGTATCTGGCATATTTTTGAATCCTCACTAGAGATACAAAGCGGCATGCCAAGGAGCGGTGTTTTGTTGTTAAATGGCGACGATTGTTACCAAGCTAACGCTGGCACAGACCTAAAAAAAATGTACTACGCCATAGAAAATAAAAATGCAGATTTTTTGGCATCTAATATCGAACTGTCAACACAGGGTACAAGTTTTGACTTTACATACCAAAACATAACAACAAAAATGTTCATTAACTATATAGGTAAGCATAACGTATATTGTGCCCTTGCTGCTATAGCTTTAGCAAAATGGGCAAGTGTGCCTAATGATGTTATCCGCGAAAGGCTTTTGCAATATAAGCCAAGCAATGTTCTAAAAAATATTATGAGTGTAAACGGGCATCTGCTGTATATGGACTGCTTCAACGCATCAGAACATTCTATGTATTCAGCTCTGGAAGCCTTGCAAATATTTGATAATAGGAGAAAAATTGCAGTTATTGGTGATATAAGAGCACTGGGGCAACATTCCGAACCTGTTCACAAAAGAATTGGCAAGTTTATTGCAAACTCAAATATAGACATATTGCTTTGTTTTGGGGAATTCTCTGCTTATGTAGCGGAGAATGCATCTGCTAACAAAAACATATCTGTTTTTTATAGTGCAAAACGAAAAGACATTGTAGAGGTCTTGAAATCACATGCCAAAAAAGATGATATAATCCTTTTTAAAGCAAGTATGGCAATGGAGCTTGAAAAAATAGCCGAAAGAGCTTTTGGAATAAACCTTGGCATACGCCGGGACAAGCCTATAGACAGGCGTTTTGTTGATCAATATAGCCATTATACAGGGGCGTGTTAGTTATTAAAAAATAAAATTTGGAGGTTTTTTTGTATGAAAATAATGTTTGCTGTTCCGACTTATTGTACTGTAAATGGGTTTGTACCCCTAGGAATTGGTATCGTAGCAACAGTTGCCAAAAACGCAGGTTTTGACGTACAAGTTTTACTAGGAAAAGAGGGCGAGCCAGTTTCAACTTACAATGAACGTTTGGTAGCAGAGGTCAAAAAGCAAAAAATTGAAATTGTTGCTTTGGGGACTGTTTCCAATTACTATATTCACACCAAAACACTACTTGCTATGGCGAAAGATGCCGGGGCAATAACTGTTCTTGGTGGTTTTATTGTAGATTCATCACCAGAAGTTGTCCCTTTAAACATTGGTGCTGACTATTGTGTTTATGGCGAAGGCGAATATACTTTTGTTGAACTTGTAAATGCTTTGATAGACGGTGATACTGATATATCAAAAATAAATGGTCTTGTGTATGTACGTGACGGAAAATTAATAACTACCCCACCCCGGGAATACGTTCACGATTTAGATTCACTTCCTTTCATTGATGGCGATTTGTGTCACTATGAAGATTCTTTGGAAAATAATTCTCGATTACTTGTTTCATTTTCCAGGTCATGCCCGTATAGCTGTACTTTTTGCTCTAAGCTAAAAGGGGCACGATATCGAATGAAAAGTATGGAACAGTGTTTTCGTGAAATAGACTACTATGTTGAGAAATATGGCAATAAAATAAAAGAATTGGCGATTGTCGATTATCTGTTCAGTGCCAACAAAAATAGGCTGTTGCAGTTTTGTGAACGCATTAAGCACTATAATATGCCTTTTTCTATGGCTCTTAGGGTAGATCTTGTAGATGAGGAATGTTTGATTGCCCTTAAAGAAGCAGGGCTGCACCATGTTGTATACGGTCTTGAGTCTGCGAGCAATAAGGTTTTGCAAAGTATGGGAAAAGGATACACAATAGAACAAGCGGAAAATACTCTTGCACTAACAGAGAAACATGGCATTAAAATGAGAATTAACTTAATAATTGGAGATATAGAAGAAGACCTAAACACGTTTAGCGAGAGCGAAAATTTCTTTTGGAGATATGCAAAAAAATATGATACAGTCGTTGTTAAAATGATTGTATTTCCTGGAACACAGCTCTATAGATATGCACTTGACAAACAACTTATCAAAGATGAGCTAAAATATCTAGAAGGCGGTCGTTTTCATGTAAATGTATCAAAGTTACCTGATACATTTTATGATTTACTCTATGACAAATTAAATGCTTATAAATTTTCAAAAGAGATGGCTACCCGCCGACCATTGGAAAAAGCTGACATAGATTTAACTGTAGATATAGCCGGAAAAGTTAGTTATGGCTGTTACTGCCCTAGTTGTTACTCATACGTTAAATTAGACAAAATAGAAGCAAACTTAACCATGCCTATAGCGGCACATGTAAATTTGGTGGCTCTGTTGCATCTTTGTCCAGTTTGTTCGCAGTATATGGAACCTCGATATTCCAGAACATTTATGACAAACGAAATAAACTTTGGGCTTGTTAGCCGGTTTTCAGAAGTTTATTTTGAAAAATATCAAGGAAGCCGTATTGTAATATGGGGCGTAACTGATGTTATAAGAAGACTTATTATTGCTAGTGACACATTACGCAAAATGATTGTCAAAATAGTAGACATTCAACATCACAAGCATAAAAATGAACTTTATTGCGGTTTACCAGTAGAGAGTCCTGAAACATTAAGAGGTTTTCATTTTGATTATGTGATTACACCAGTTGTTCATCGTCGCAATGACATTGAGCAAGCACTTGAAGATATGGGTGTTACAGCAAAATTCATTGAAATTGGATAGGGTTTTAATATAAGGGCGTGTTTTCTACATTAGCCAACAAGCCCATATAAAATACTGTTTCTGTTTTAAAAATAAGGAGAATGTAGGAACGTTATGAAAAAGTACACATCTATAGTGATAGACTCGAATTTTGTATACACCACGCTAGGGGTAACACCTCCTAAAGAGAATATTTTATACAGTAGTTTTAGAATTGCAAACGATCCGCCTTACTCGGAACGATTTGCACAAAGTGATAATAATTCTGTTGTATTTATAATCGCTTACGATATGTATACGCTTGTGCCCCCCACAAAAGAACAGTCCAATTTTTTGGCGGATATTGCAATAAAAAACGGTGCTGCCTTATTAATAACAGAGATGCAGCTAAAAAACTATCCTTGCCTAGTTGTTCCCAATGTGATAGAGGCTCTTTATAAGATGCTTAACGCATTTTTTGACAAGTTTACACCACCAACAGTGGCTGTAACAGGCAACATCGGCAAATCAACAACAACAGGGCTTGTTACTTGTGTCCTACAAGACGACGATACAAGCGTATTCCCTATAGTGCAATCAAATGCAAATGATATTAGGGGCGTTGTAAACTCTTTGTGTCTCTCAAACGCCGTGTGTAGCTACTTGGTAAAAGAGGTAATGGAAGGACCGCCGCCCGGCACCGCAAAAATTATCTCGGATATAATAAAGCCCGATATCGCAGTTATTACCCAAACATCAAACGCACATATTGAATATTTTGACAGTATCAATCATATTTTTGAATCCTCACTAGAGATACAAAGCGGTATGCCAAGCGACGGTGTTTTGTTGTTAAATGGTGACGATTGTTACCAAGCTAACGCTGGCACAGACCTAAAAAAGATGTACTATGCCATAGAAAATAAAAACGCAGATTTTTTGGCATCTAACATCGAACTCTCAGCACATGGTACAAGTTTTGACTTTACATACCAAAACATAACAACAAAAATGCACATTAACTACATAGGCAAACATAACGTATACTGTGCCCTTGCTGCTATAGCTGTAGCAAAATGGGCAAGTGTGCCTAATGATGTTATCCAAAAAAGGCTCTTGCGTGAAAAACCGACCGGTATTAGGCAAAACATTGTAAACGTAGACGGATATTTGCTATACATGGATTGTTTCAACGCATCAGAAGATTCTATGTATTCATCACTAGATGCCTTAAAGATCCTCGGCGGTAAGCAAAAAATTGCAGTTATTGGCGATATAGTAGAGCTGGGGCAACACGCTAAAGCTGTTCACGAAAGGATTGGCAAGTTTATTGCAAGCTCAAATATAGACATACTGCTTTGTTTTGGAGAATTCTCTGCTTATGTAGCGGAGAATGCATCTGCTAACAAAAACATATCTGTTTTTCATAGTACAAAACAAGAAGATATTGTAGCGATCTTAAAAACAAATGCCACAAAAGAGGATATAATCCTTTTTAAAGCAAGCAGGGCAATGAAACTCGAAGAAATAGCCAATAAAGTTTTTGGAACAAATTTTAGTATATAACCTTACTTATAAAAGACGAAGGAGAAACACAATGAATATAACGGTTGTGGGTGGCGGGAATCTCGGCTCTCTGCTATCTGCCAAATTATCACTCAAAAAGGATGTTTTTGTAACCCTGTTAACTAGCAACCCATCTAATTTTTCTGGTTATATCGAGGTTATTGATGAAGAAAAACGGACTCATTTCAGATCAAACAAAATTTTTATAACAAATGACTATGTAGCCGCTTTGTGCAATGCTGATATAGTCTTATGCACCCTGCCATCTTTTCTTAGAGAAGATTTTATTAAAAAATCATCTGTTTATGCAAAGGTAGGCTCTCTTTTTGGTTTTGTTCCGGGCTATGGTGGTGTAGAGTTTATGGTAGGTGAACTTTCAAAAAAAGGCGTTGTTGTATTCGGGTTATCAAGAGTGCCTTATATTTGCCGCTTGAACAAATACGGTAAATCCGTTACATGCCTATCAGAAAAAAAAGAGCTATTTTTAGGCGCTATACCAAAACAATCGGCGACATATGTTGCTGATACAGTAGAAAGGCTGTTGGATATAAAAACAACGGAGCTTTCTGGTTATCTTGCAGTAACATTAACACCGTCCAATCCCATTTTGCACACAACAAGGGTATACAGCCTTTTTAAAGACTATCCAGAGAATATTAATCATGCCCCTCTCTTTTATGGAGATTGGACAGATTACGCATCAGATATGCTAATCAAATGTGATGTAGAATTGCAAAATATTTGGAGAAAGTTATCTTCATGCTTGGATTTGAATTTGGGTGATGTTCCACCAACACTCAAACATTACGAAGTATCCGATGGAACGAGCCTTACAAAAAAAATCCAAAGCATTGCTTCTTTTAAAAATATTAAATCTCCAATGATAAAACAAAACAGCGGATATGCACCCGATACCGCAAGCAGATATTTTACAGAGGATTTCCCTTTTGGATTAGCTATTATTAAAGGTATAGGCCTGCTTGCTAATATCCGCACTGATAATATAGATACCGTTCTAAATTGGTACAGTGTCTTATCAGACGAGCATTATTTTAACGATAAGCTAATAGGGAAAGACATATCAAAATGCGGCGCACCCCAAAAATACGGCTTAAATTGTTTAGAAGATTTAGTTGATATATACAAATAGAACACCACGGGAGTATATTATGCAAGCGATAATTTTAGCGGCAGGAATGGGTAAACGTTTAAAAGACCTAACCGAAAACCATACAAAGTGTATGGTAAAGATAAATGGCGTTACTTTGATAGAAAGAATGCTTTGCCAGTTGGACAAATTAGGCCTTTCAAAAATAATAATTGTTATAGGTTATAAAGGCTATGAGCTAAAGTCGTTTATCAGCACCCTAGACATAACCACGCCTATTATATATGTTAACAACAGCAACTATGAAAAAACAAATAACATCTATTCGCTATACTTAACAAAAGAATACCTCGCAGCGGAAGACACCCTGCTTTTAGAATCGGATCTGATTTTTGAAAGTAAATTGCTTGATGTGTTATTAAATGACCCCTCTGCAAATGTAGCCGTTGTGTCCAAGTTTGAAAGCTGGATGGATGGTTCTGTTGTCGTTTTAAATAAAGATAACAGCATACAAAATTTTTTGACAAAAAATGACTTTGATTTTGTAAACACAAAACAGTATTATAAAACAGTTAATGTTTATAAGTTTAGCAAGGCTTTTTTAGAAAAAACGTACATCCCTTTTTTGGTGGCGTATAGCACATCAAAAGGTAACAACAGCTATTATGAACAAGTTTTGAAAATTGTGCTGATGCTGGATAAATACGACCTTAGCGTAAAAATTATCGAAGATATAAGTTGGTATGAAATAGACGATGTGCAAGATTTAGATATTGCCCAAAGCCTTTTCGCAAACACCCCCGAAGAAAGGATGCGGCGAATCTCTTGCAGATACGGCGGGTTTTGGCGTTATCCGCAAATGCTTGACTTTTGCTATCTAGTAAATCCTTACTTCCCGCCCGAAAATTTGATTGCAGAAATGAAATCGAATTTTGAAACACTTTTAACACAATATCCGTCAGCTCTATATGTGAATAATTTGCTGCTTGCCAAGTTTTTTGGTATCAAAGCCAACTATGTTTTGGCTGGAAACGGTGCAGCAGAGCTTATCAAGGGGCTATTGGAGTATATTTCAGGAAACATAGGTATCACATTGCCTACTTTTGAAGAATACCCAAACAGAAAGCCCGATGAAATAATAGCGTTTACCCCAAATAACAAAAGTTTTTATTACAACGCCAAGGATTTGATGCAGTTTTTTGACAACAAAACGATAGCGGCTCTTGTTTTAATAAACCCCGACAACCCCTCGGGCAACTATTTAACCCAAGCAGAAGTGCTGGAGCTTGCAACCTGGACAAACGACAAAAATATTATGTTTATAGTAGACGAATCATTCGTGGATTTTGCCTGCCAAGATGACACACTGCTAAACAATAAACTGCTTGAGAGCTATCCTAATATGGTAGTTATAAAAAGTATTTCAAAATCTTATGGAGTTCCCGGTATTAGATTAGGGGTTTTGGCATGTTCAAATGCTGCTATAATAGAGGGTGTAAGAACCAAATTATCTATTTGGAATATAAACTCTTTTGCGGAGTTCTACTTGCAAATAGCAGAAAAGTATAAAGCGGATTTTTCACAGGCTCTAGAAAAATTTTATCCTGTTAGGGATACCCTTTACAAAGATTTAGGCAAAATATCGTACCTTTCCCCAATAGAGAGCAAGGCAAATTATATAACATGCAAACTCGAAAATAACGTTACCTCAAAAAAATTGGCAGAGTTTTTGTTGTTAGAACACAACATACTTATAAAATCTTTAAAAGGAAAACGAGGTGTTTCGGACGACTATATAAGGGTTGCTGTTAGAACAAAAGAGGATAACGACAGGTTGATAGATGCACTGGACGGATTTAAAAGGTGTTTGATATAGCAGTTTAACTTAGAAACTGCACTCTAAGTTAAACTGCTATGATATGAGGTGAAATTGTGAGTATAACAATAAAGCCTTTTCGTGCATTAAGACCCGCACCGGAATACGTTGCTAAAGTTGCATCACTTCCGTATGATGTAGTTGAATCTAGCGAGGTGAGGGAATACGCAAGAAATAACAAACTTTCTTTTTTGCATGTAGATAAGGCGGAGGTTGATTTTTCTGATAACGTAGATATTTTTAGCCCTGTGATATATCAAAAAGCCAAGGAAAACTTGGATTTTTTGGTGTGCAATAAAATACTTATTTACGACAGCCAACCTAATTATTATATTTATCGAATCTACAGACAAGGTCATGTGCAAACGGGGTTAGCCGGGTGTGTTTCTGTAGATGATTATGAGCGCGGGACTATTAAAAAACACGAATTAACAAGACATGACAGGGAACAGGATAGGCTTGATCATATCAAAGCTACAAAGGCTCATGCAAGCCCTGTTCTTTATATGTATCGTGGAGATATTTTTAAAGGTGAATCGCCAAGTGAAATCATGGATAAGTGGGCTAATGAAAACAAGTCGGTATACGATTTTATTGCTATAGATGGTGCTAGACATTTGCTTTGGGTAGTGGATTGCTTGCATGTGCAAGAGTTGTTGCGTAAAACTTTTGGTACGGTAGAGTGTTTGTACATTGCAGACGGTCATCATCGTAGTGCCGCCGCTGCAAAAGCCGCACAACTCTATAAAGATACAGACAAAGATACAGAAATGCAAAGCAAATTTTTTCCTGCTGTGTTATTCCCATGTAGCGAATTAAAAATATTTGACCATAACCGTGTAGTTTCAGGCATGAATGGGATGGCTAGCACTTCTTTTTGGGAGTCCTTAGGTGTGGTATTTGAAATACAAAAAAGTAATACCCCGGTAAAGCCGGAATACAACTATATATTTGGTATGTATTTTGATAACGGATGGTATAAATTATCGCTTAAACAACGCTATGTTGAAAAAGTTTCTAAACAGGCTGTTTCTAAAAGGTTTAACACTTCCGTTTTGCATGATTATATTCTTAATCCCATACTGGGAATATCCGACTTGCAAACATGCAATCGCATTGATTTTGTGGGTGGTACTCGTAGCACAAAAGAATTAGAACATCGAGTAAATAGCGGTAATATGGATTTTGCATTTACACTGTATCCCACTTCCATGGATGATTTGCTTACGTTATCCGATACTAATGAAATTGCGCCCCCAAAATCTACGTGGTTTGAACCAAAGCTGTGTAGTGGTTTGCTAGTGCATGTCTTAGGAGTTTAAAGAACTGTCCTCAATAATACAATCTAGCTAATTTCACACCTGAAAATTGATTTCCGTGCTTTAGAGGAAGTAGAACAAATGCTCGAAGATGCATAAAAACGCACAACCGCCGCTTCATGTAACAGAAGCGGCGGTTGGTTTTTTTATTTCTTATTTTCACTCTATATACAACATAGCCACATTTGGACTCCAGGCGGGACGCAACCCCAGGGCTGTACCCGTTCCCCGCAAGGGGATGAACAGGCGGTTGTCTTTTATAACAGAGTATACTTGTTCTCCGTCCACGTTTAATATCGGCAACCTCTCCCCGTTTCTATACATGTATGGGCTGTTTGCCGTTATCCTTAAATCCATGCCGTACGGGTCAATGATTGCGGTGCTTTCTTCTTCTCTCCACAGCACCGGCAGATCAAGCAGATAGCTCACAAACCGTATCGGAATCATTGTTGAACCCGTTTCCGCTGCTATCCACGCGGCGGTATCCATCTCTACCTCTCGCAGATTGGTATACATGCCGTTGTTTTGGCGTATACTGCGGTACACCGTAGGTGAGTCTATCGGCACCCGCAAAAGCTCAC
>WRKF01000158.1 GCA_009778165.1 Defluviitaleaceae bacterium | reverse complement strand
GGGCTTCGTGGCGTTCCGTTCCGATTATTTTAAGCCCGCCAAGCTCCACAACACCTTCGCCAAGTTTAATGTCTGTACCACGCCCTGCCATGTTTGTAGCAATAGTTACGGAACCTCGCTCTCCGGCACGAGCTATAATCTCCGCTTCTTTTTCATGATATTTTGCGTTCAGTACTTGGTGGGGGATACCTTCTTTTTTTAGTGCACGGCTCAACTCTTCCGACTTTTCTATTGTGATTGTACCGACTAGCACAGGCTGACCTTTTTCGTGCGATTCTTTTATATCAGCCACAACCTCTTTTATTTTGCCTTTTTCGTAACGGTATACTATATCTGCGTGATCCTCTCGTATCATCGGCATATTTGTCGGTATCTGCACAACATCCATGCCGTAGATTGTGCGGAACTCGCCTTCTTCTGTTATGGCAGTACCCGTCATACCGGATTTTTTACCATACTTGTTAAAATAGTTTTGGAAAGTTATGGTGGCTAATGTTTTGTTTTCCCTGTTAACTTTTACATTTTCTTTTGCCTCTATTGCCTGGTGCAAACCGTCAGAATAGCGGCGACCAGCCATTAGCCTTCCCGTAAACTCGTCTACTATAACGATTTCCTCGTTTTGCACAACATAGTTTTGGTCTTTGTGCATGTTATAGTTGGCTTTTAGGGCGTTGTTTACATGGTGCTGAATCTCCAAATTGCTTGGGTCGGAATAGTTTTGCAAGTTAAAGTATTTTTCCGCTTTTCCTATACCCACTTGGGTTAGAGTAACAGATTTTTGCTTTTCATCTACAATAAAATCCCCTTCTTCTTCTAGCTCTGCTCTTGTTAAGGGGTTTAGTGCCTCTTGTTCGTTGAGTATACGCCCTTTGCGTAAGGTTTTGGCAAAACGGTCTGCCACTTGGTACAGGGCGTTGCTTTTGTTGCCTTGCCCTGATATTATAAGTGGAGTACGAGCTTCGTCTATCAATATAGAGTCCACCTCGTCTATGATGGCGTATACAAGACCACGTTGCACCATGTCTTTTTCGTACACTACCATGTTATCACGCAAATAGTCAAAGCCCAGCTCATTGTTTGTGGCATAAGTAATATCGCAGGCGTAAGCGGCACGGCGTTCATCCGGTTTTAGGTGATGCAAAATACAGCCGGTTGTAAGCCCCAAAAAGCCAAAAATCTTGCCCATTTCATCTGCATCACGGTTGGCTAGGTAGTCGTTTACCGTTACAACGTGAACCCCTTGCCCGGCAAGGGCGTTAAGATATGCAGGCAAGGTTGCCACAAGTGTTTTACCCTCCCCCGTACGCATTTCCGATATACGCCCCATGTGTAGTACAATGCCGCCCAGCAATTGTACAAAAAAGTGACGCATACCCAACGCCCTTACAGATGCTTCCCTAACCACGGCAAAAGCCTCGGGTAATATGTCGTCCAAAGTTTCGCCGTTTTGCAAGCGGTTTTTAAACTCCTGTGTTTTGTATTTTAGCTGCTCGTCAGAAAGAGGCTTTACAGCTTCCTCCAATTTTTCTATTTTTTCAGCTATTGGGCGTATACGCTTTAGCTCTTTATCGCTATAATTTCCAAATATTTTTTTAATTAAACCCATTTGATTGCTCCTTAATTATTTTAAATGTATGTCTATTTTATACCACTTGACAATTAATTGCAAATGGGGGTAACAACTATCACAACGATCACGACTATCACAACTAAAAACCAAGGGTACAGTAACCCTTGGCCTTTAGTTATAAGTACTTAATTTTCACAACAATTCTTCACCATATTCAAAAAATATGAGTGTACACCGGTGTTATCTGTCAACTCCGGATGGAAAGCAACTCCAAGCAAGTTGTTTTGCCGTACTGCCACTATTTTGTCACCTATTTTGGCCAAAACATCTACCCCTTGTCTAACTTCTGTTATATAAGGGCCTCGAATAAAGACCATCGGGATTTTTCCTATATCGGCAAAATCCTCTTCCACACGAAAACTGCCCACTTGTCTACCAAACCCGTGGCGTTTTATTTTAATATCCAACAGTTCAAAATGCTTCCAAGTGGAATCTTCGAACTCTTTTGCCATAAGTATTAGCCCGGCACAAGTGCCAAAAGCGGGCATTCCGGCCTCCAATGCTTGCTTTATTGGTTCATACAAATCTAAGTCTAATAACAACTTTTTCATAGCGGTGCTTTCCCCACCAGGTAACACAATACCGTCCAAATCTTTTGTGAAGTCTGATTTTTGGCGGATTTCCACAGTTTCAGCATTCAATTTATTAAGCATATTTATATGTTCAATAAACGCCCCCTGAAGTGCCAATACACCTATTTTCATTTGCCACGCTCCGACATTAACAGCTCGATTTCATCCTCGTTGATTCCTACCATAGCTTCCCCTAGATCTTCTGATATTGCCGCAATAAGTTTAGCGTCTTTAAAATTAGTAACGGCTTGTACAATTGCTGATGCACGTTTTTCCGGGTTTCCGGATTTAAAAATACCGGAGCCAACAAAAACACCCTCTGCTCCCAACTGCATCATAAGCGCTGCATCTGCCGGGGTGGCTATTCCTCCGGCTGCAAAGTTTACTACCGGTAGCTTGCCGTTTTCCGCTACATACTGCACAAGATGATAAGGAACTGCCAACTGTTTTGCCGCATCGTAAAGCTCATCTTTAGACTTTGATGTTAATGCTCGTATATCACTCTGTATTTTACGCATGTGGCGTACCGCCTGAACAATGTTGCCTGTACCCGGCTCGCCCTTTGTGCGAATCATGGCAGCTCCTTCTTGAATACGTCGCAGAGCTTCCCCTAAATCTTTTGCACCACAAACAAAGGGTACTTTAAACTGGGTTTTGTCGATATGGTAAACATCGTCGGCAGGGGACAGAACTTCACTTTCATCGATATAGTCAATTTCTATGGCTTGCAAAATTTGAGCCTCTACAAAATGCCCCACACGTGCCTTTGCCATTACAGGTATAGATACTGTTTCCTGTATTTTTTTTATCATTTTGGGGTCGCTCATGCGGGAAACCCCCCCAGCTACCCTAATATCCGCAGGAATACGCTCCAGTGCCATAACAGCACAAGCGCCCGCGGCTTCTGCAACCTTTGCCTGCTCTTGGGTAGACACATCCATAATCACGCCACCTTTAAGCATTTGCGCCAAATTTTTATTAAGTTCATATTGCTCCAACATATTTACAACATTCCTTTCAATTATTTTGGTTTTTTGAAAACTTAAATAACGTTCCGTGCGGAATTGCTTCCTTAAATTCGGTAGTAATTCGGCAGTTTCAAAAAAAATATAAGGACAATGAAATACGGAACTGCTATACGCTATAATTATAGCATATTTAATTTTTTTTTAAAAGCCCTCAAATTGTGCAGAAACGTGGCAAAAAAGTTAAAGCACTCGGATATTTTCTAAAATCAAATTAATCTCTCAATCTCACTGTACTTGACTCATATCATAAGCAAGTTGAAATGCTCCTCGACAAAATTCCTTCTTCCATTTCATGTGTATACATGATATAATATATCTAATAATAAACACAGGAGGGATTTACATGGAAAACATAAAACGGTACAAAATAACTTTGGTAATGATTGCAGTTTTGTTTGTTGCGTCTGCAAGTCTACAGATGCAAGCACAGGACTCTGTTTTTGTGCGTGACTTTTTTGAGCAAGCGGGCTATCAGGTGGATTGGGACCAAGAGGCCAATGCTGTTTTGCTTGCGGGCGAAAGCGGAAATATACGCATTGTTGTAGGAAGTGACCAATTTGAGAAAAACGGAGAATTTTTTCCGTTACACACCCCTTTAATAATTGTTGATAGCAGGGCTGTTTTGCCAATTGATGCAATCTTAGAGATTTTTGATACACTAGATGTATTAGATACATTCGATGTATCGGTAGGTGATTTTAGAGATATTGCATTTATAACAGCCGACAGCACAGAAGAGCGCAACCGCATGTGGCAAGCGGATTTAGAGCAGTTGCGTGAGGCAATAATACAACGCCATGGTATGTTTTGGGATGATTCCACAATATTTGTACCCGGCGATGCGCTAGGCGAAGATGACGGACAATTTATAGTTTGGATGGATATTCCTCGAAGCGAAGCCTTGCGAAGCAACACCTTAGCGGCATTTGATGAACTCATTAACAATGTGCCGTATTTATCCGACTTTGAGATTGCTGTAGGTATGCAAAGTGCTGTTTCAAATTTACAAGACAATCATTTTAGGGTTTTTCCGTATGAAATCATGGCGGCCGATGTTTCTTTGTTTATAGATTTTAGGCATTTTGGCGGGGCCGGAGGTGGTTTTTATTTAATAGGTGTGCTTGAGGAGTTTTCTCATGCTCTTAACTATAGGATAACTGCCATTAACGAGGTGCCGATAGGTATTGTTATGGAGCGGTTTTCCCGGTTTATGTCCCTTGAAAATATCTATGACATAAGGGTTCAGCTTGGCAGGGTTTTACATAGCACTCTTATGCTCGAGATTTTGGGTCTGCGTGAAGGTGGCACAACAACCTTTACCCTTGAAAGCGATGGCAACACCACGGAAATAACTTTGACACAAGCTCATGAAATCCACTTTTATGAAGATATGGACTTTTCGTTTATTACAAGCCAGATGGAAGGCGACATGCCCGCGTTTTTGGCAATGGACGGACGAAACAATTTCCATTTTTTTGAAGACCATGGACTTTTATATATCCGCATAGAGGGGTTTGACCCCACGGTTTTTATAGATGGCTGGGATTTGATGCACGAATTGGGTGCAGAGAGCTTTTCTGAAATTGAAGACGAGCTACGCCAAGCCATTGCACAGGGAGATATACAAGGAGTAATAACGCCGCCCGCAAACGTTGGCCCCGCCTATTGGCTAGACGATGAGTTTAGATTTTCATGGGATGTACATTTTGGAATCTTAGACATTATCGAAGAAAACGATGTGCAAGCTATTGTTATAGACGCAAGGCTAAACGTCGGTGGCGACCCTGCCCCATTTTTTGAACTGTTCCAACTGGCGGCCGATACTGTGGAAGAAGGTAGGCTGTTTTACTTTATAGACGGCGGCTCTTATTCGGCAGCTGTAACATCTGCTATGGCAATGGCGTATTTGGGGGCTGTTATTGTAGGTGAGCCAACAGGGCAAAACACTATTTTTTATGGTGTGCTATCCGGAATAGGTGACGAGAGAGACCCACACATTTTCCTAAACTATTCACAGCTTGCGATAGAGATTCCAAACCTACTCTCCCACGCGGCGGCTGAGGATATTGGACCGAACTTTGATCCAGACGCTTTCTTTAACATGTCGCCATATTTTGAGTTTTACACATTTAGACCGGACGTGCTTATAGAACACACTATCGAACATTGGATAAACAACACAGACCCGCTTTTGGAATACGTTATATCACGCCGGTTATATTTAGAAGGAGTTGTTTTTGATGAATAAAAGTAAACCTAAAAAGTGGATACGCATTGTAAAAGTAGGAATACTTGCCATACTCATTGTTGTCGCAACTGTTTATGGTGGCGTTTTTGTTGGTCATCGTTTTATTTTTCAGGAGCCACATTCAGCAATACCAACGATTGAGCCACTACAAAATGAGCAATTTAGTTTTGGTGTTCAGTTTCAAACCCACGCAGAAACGATAGGAGAATTTGTTGAAATACTGGCAAATCAAGTCCACCATCATTATTTGGCGGCGAGCATACATAATTTTTGGCCAAACAATCAAATTCCCCAACAATACATTATCGCTGAATCCATTGAAAGCGGGGATTTTTGGCTAATTTCTCCGCAAGGAGAGATCACCGGCTTATCACAATCAGAAGCGTTAGCCTATAACATTAGTCGAGTGAACTATGTAGACGGCTTTAGTCCCTTTGAAGGGCAAGGAATATCCGGTATTTATATGGCTCTTTCCGAAGCGGATTTGACGAACTTTTTAAGGTTTGAACGCTATTTACATGTTGGAACCTATGATGTGTTTATTACCTTTGCACATGAGCTTTTTCATATGGTTGAACAGCCAAACTGGGCCGAACCGGAGGTCGTGGGCAATCGTAACAGAGAGGATTTTTTTGAGGACGTTGAAGCAAGAACGGTGCGACACTTATTGCAAATTCAGTTAGCAAACGCCCTATCAGATGCCAATAATAGAAACGAATGGATTAAAGCAGCCGTTTCAACCTACAATCATTATAAAAGCTACTTTTCGGACGACCATCACAATACAAACCATTGGGTTCGGATAGAGGGAACTGCCTATTACTACGAGCTTATTTCTTCCCTGTTTGCCGCTTATCCGGAGCAAATTCAAACAAGAGAAGACTTTTATGCCGCAGTTGGATTGCTGATGACACGAGAGGAAATTTATCTTGCGGTAGGTGCTATCTCGGAATCTTACATCATTGGCGGATTAGCAAGTGTTTTGCTGGACATCACCGAACCTAATCCGGACGACTGGAAAATAGAGTTAATGGCAGATGGATATTCAACGCCTATGAGTATTTTAGCCCAGCGTCATGAGGGGCAGAGTTTACCCGATTTCGTCCCGATTGACCTTGATTTTCAATCGAGAGTAGAGGCGTTGATTGAGGCGGAGCAAGCAAGCAGCCCTTTACCTATGTTGTTTAGATTTTTCTACGATATTTTATTTAGGTAATTCATTAGAAAAAAGGAGGATTCAAAAATGCTTAAAAAATTAGCCGTAATTCTGGCCGTGATAATCCTGCTGGCAGGTTGCACCACGCCAACAGAGCCAACCGAGCCAACAGAGCCGTTGGAAATCACCGGCGAAAACGCTGAAAACGCCGACATTGCCACGTCAGAATCAGAATTTGTAGAAGAACGTGTTGGCGATTTATGGTTCATACGTCCAGCCCACTGGGATTCGGTGTCAAGCCAAGAGCCGCATGGGGGCACAAGTTTTGAACTTTGGGACGGCGACTTTGCTGAGGATCAGCCATTTTTCCGTGTGCTACAGTTGCCCATAGAGGGCGATGTGCCGACCTTAGACGATCTGCTCGCTGAAATGCTTGACGAACTGGATTTTGATGAGGTTATCGTTGCCGATATTGAACCTATCATACATCCTATCGATGCGGCGGTTGTATTTGGTTCAAGCGGCGGCATGGAAATGCACGAAATAAGGCTTGTTCACAGAGGTTGGTTATACTTTGTTACCGGCTTGTACAGCCAAGATAACGAGGAACATCGGGGCTATGTGCTGAGAATGATAGAAACCATGTTTGCCGACGATCCCGACGACCCCGTAGTTGCTGATGACACAGACATTGCCGACTTCCCCGACATTGCCACGTCCGAAATTGAAGAATACCCGGAAGACCCTTTTACATGGGAACGTGTGGGCGATGTGAGTTTTATACGTCCGTCTCACTGGGCGGCAGTCTCCCAATTAGAGCCATATGAGTGCATACGTGTGAGTTTTTGGGATGCCGAATATCCTGACAACACGCCATATTTCCAGGTGCGACAGTTGCCCATAGAGAGCGTTGCACCGACTTTAGACGACTTGCTCGCTGAAATGCTTGCTGAGGTGGAGATTGCGGCGGCTGAGGGGATTACAGTTTCCAGAATTGCACCTCTTGTATATCCTGTCGACGTGGCTGTTGTATCTGGTCTAAATTGGAGCAGGGCAGAAGTGCATGAAATAAGGCTTGTTTACAATGATTGGTTATACATTATTTCTGCATCGTACAGCCTAGATAACGATGAGCATCGGAGTTATGTGCTGGCAATGCTAGAAAGCCTGGTGCTGGATTAGAATTTTCCAATAAATTTGCGAAAACGCCAATATTGAGGTGCAACTTCAATATTGGCGACTTTCCGTTAATCGAGCAAATCGGCGGACTAAAAAAATTGCTGTGATTAAGAAAAGGAGAAAAGATATGGAAGAAAAAAATCTACCGCTGGCTAGATTGGACAGCGAAGTGTACGAAACAATACGGACTGCACTTGCCGCCGCGCGGAAAAGCGTTGTCGTTGCAGTAAATTCGGCAATGGTCGGCGTTTACTGGGAAATTGGGCGTGAAATCAACCACGCCGTCGGCGAGCGTGCGGAATACGGTAAGCAGCTTTTGAAATATTTGGCGGAGCGGTTGACCGCTGAATTTGGCAAGGGTTTTAGTGAACGCAGTTTGCGGCACATGAGGCAATTTAATCAAGTGTTTCCAATTCGGAACACAGTGTGTTCCGAATTAAGTTGGTCGCATTATCGGCTACTTATGCGTGTTGACGAGCCGAATCGCCGAGAGTTTTACTTGAACGAATGTGTGCAATCCAACTGGACTGTCCGGCAGTTGGAGCGGCAAATAAACTCGTTTTATTACGAGCGTTTGCTTGCCACGAAAAAGGAACATCGTCCAGAAATAGAGGGCGAAATTTTCCAACTCGAGTCGAAAACGGAGTCTGATTACATTCTCAAAGATCCATATATTTTGGAGTTTTTGGATTTGAAAGAAAATGTCAAATACAGCGAAAGCGAGATGGAGCAAGGCTTGATTGACAATCTGCAAGAGTTTATGCTGGAACTGGGCAAGGGATTTTCGTTTGTGGCACGGCAAAAACGGATAACATCGGAGGGCGGAACGCATTACTATATTGACCTGGTTTTTTACAATTACATTTTGAAATGTTTTGTGATAGTTGACCTAAAAACCGGCTCGCTGACCTACCAAGACGTTGGGCAGTTGGATTTTTATGTCCGTTTGTTTAACGATAAAGTCAAGCAGGCAGACGACAATCCGACCGTCGGTGTTATTTTATGTACGGACAAGGACGAAAGCATCGCAAAGTATTCCGTGCTTGCCGATAACGAGCATTTGTTTGCCTCGAAATATCGGTTATATTTGCCGACAGAAGAGGAGTTACAAGCGGAGTTGGAGCGTGAACGGCGGGTTATTGAGCGGCAGATTGAGGAGAATGGGGATAAAGAATGACAAAATTATTTTCAGAAAAATTCAAACAAAGATTAAAAATATCGGCGGTTTTGCTGTTTGTGCTTGCAGCTCTGCCAACGTTGATTATGGCGTTTGTTAGGATTTTGGTGTGATATGCTTTCGGACGTTTTTGCACAGTGAAAATTAAAAAAATTATAAACCCCATACTTGCCAACCATTAATTTTTGTTGTATAATATAAAATGTCAAAAAAACACTAAAAAAATTTTTAAGGGAGGGTACTAAATGCCTAACAAGAAAAACAAAACATGTAAAAAACTGTTGCAAAAAGCGGTGGCGTTAATTACAGCATTTGCTTTGTTGCCTTTTTCTGCTACGTTTGCAATAGCAGAAACAACCACTACACCCACTTTACCAACAAATGTAACCGGCAACCAGGGTATTTCTGTTTTCACAACAGAAATCACAGTTCTCGATCAAGCCGAGATTGTTGAGGTTTTTGTTGACCAATTGGATGGCATAAGCCAAATCAACCTAGCCATCACCTTAAACAACACTGTTGTTTCTTACAGCATGAACTTGACACAGGACGGTATGCTTATCCACACTTTCGACACGGGCGGAACCGTAAGCATCATTGCAAGCACTAACGATGCCGGACAAGGTACCGCTGTTCTTACCATACTTACCGAATCTCCTTTCGCTGTAGAAGAACCGGTAGTTGAAGAAATAACAGAAGAAGTTGAAGAACCGGTTGAGGCTGAAGAGGCTGAAGAAGCTGAAGAATCGGTTGAAGCTGAAGAAGCCGAAGAGGCTGAAGAACCGGTTGAAGCTGAGGAAGCTGAGGAAGAACTAGAGGAAGTTGAAGAGGATACCGAAGAAGAAGCTGACGAAGAAAACGGAGCAGACGGTGTTTTTGAAGGTTCTGCACCTAGCCACGAAGGTAATCTTTTAACACTGGAAGTAACTGTAGAAGGAGGCTATATAGTTGATATTACTGTATTAAGCCATGGTGATACGGAAATGTTTTTTAATCTTGCTGCCCCCGTTGTAATAAGTTCAATTATAGCGGCTCAAAGCACAGATGTAGACATAGTTTCCGGTGCAACTTACACCAGTAATGCAATAATAGAATCTGTAAATAGTGCCTTGGGACAATAATACACCCAAAACTTTATACAAGCACTTTTTCTAATTTATAGCCCCCAGTTACCAACGGTTTAATGGTAATTGGGGGCTATAGCGTATAATTACTATCACCCTATCGACCCTATTGCGTAGCCGTTTTCCTCTTTTTCAACAGCAACCTCCAATATTTGGTTTTTAAGGCATTTCACACTTTGGCTTCTCACCTTGATATAGTTTGTAGAATAACCTTCATACGTTTCGTTGTCTATTTTAGTCTCATAAAGCACTTTTAGCTTTTCGCCCACATTGTCTACAACAAATTGCTTGCGTTGCCTTTCTTCTACTTCTTTCAAAACCTTTGCCCTATGATTTTTTGTTTGCGGGCTTACTTGCTCCCCAAAACCGTGGGCTTTCGTACCCTTTTTTGCAGAAAAAGGGAAAATATGTATACCAGCAAAGCCAATACTTTCCACAAATGATACAGTTTCAGCAAAATCCTTATCACTTTCTCCGGGGAAACCTACTATAACGTCCGTTGTTATTGATACTTTCGGCATAGACTTTCGCAACATAGCTACAGCACGAAAAAAATCCCCTGTTCTGTATTTACGGCTCATTGCAGCCAATATTTTATTGGAACCGCTCTGCAATGACAAATGAAAATGATCACAGACCTTGGGCAATTTAGATATTTCGCTCACAAAACTCTCTGTAGCAGCACCGGGTTCTATGGAGCTAAGGCGTATACGTTCTACCCCGCTTATTTGGTGAACTTCTTTTATAACATCTGCAAGAGAGGTATTTTGCAAATCTTTTCCATAAGATGCCACGTGTATCCCCGTCAGCACTACCTCTTTATAGCCTTTTTTGCATAACAACTCCACTTCTGATACTATGTTTGTTATATCTCTGCTACGGCTACGCCCACGAGCATAAGGGATAATACAATATGAGCAAAACTGGTCGCAACCTTCTTGTATTTTAACGAAAGCCCGGGTTTTTGTGCCGGCACTCTCCAATTTCAGCTCTTCAAAAATTTTTTCATAACGCAAATCTGCATTGTATATATGAGTTTGGTTTCCCGTATAACTTTCCACAACATTAACAATGTTGGTGCGGTCTTTGTTCCCTATCACAATATTTACCCCTTCTATTGCGGCTACGTCTTTTGGGGCGACTTGGGCATAACAGCCTGCCGCCACCACCAACGCACTTGGGTTGTTTGCCCTTGCACGGCGTATCATTTGGCGAGATTTTTTGTCTCCAAGGTTTGTGATAGTGCAGGTGTTTATCAGATAAACGTCAGCCACTGCGTCAAAATCTTCTTCTATTGTGTAACCTTTGGAGCTGAATTGGCTTAACATTGCTGCCGTATCGTAGCTGTTCACCTTACAACCCAAAGTTAATGATGCTATTTTTTTCGTTTTTAACATTTTCAACATCTTTAGTACGTACTTTTCAAATTAACTATACAGTTATATGTTTTTGCCAACACATTATCTTTCGCAAAATAACCGTGACGCAAAAATTGAAATTGCAGGGCTGCACTTTGCTCTATTTCCGGCTCTATATATGCTGTTTTTTGCTCCATAGAGTTTTCGTTAAATCGGTTATCTTCTGTGCTATCTTCTGTAGTAATATAGTCGAACAATTGCACAGTAGCTTTTACTGCGGTTTCTACAGCCACCCAGTGTATTGTCCCTTTCACCTTGCGACCCGTAAAACCTGTTCCGCTTTTTGTTTGCACATCATATGTGCAGTTTAACCCTGTTATATTGCCTTGGCTGTCTTTTATCACCTCTTGGCATTTTATAAAATACGCACCTTTTAACCGCACTTCCCCTCCAGGGGTTAAACGGAAAAATTTTTTTGGCGGATCTTCCATAAAATCCTCCGCCTCTATATAGATTTCTCTACCAAAGGGTACTTGCCTTGAACCCAAGTCGGTTTCTGCATTGTTTTCTAGTGTTACATATTCTGTTTGGTCTGTGGGATAGTTAGTTATTGTAACTTTCAGTGGGTTAATAACAGCCATTATAGAATATGCTTGAGATTTCAGTATGTTTCTTGCACAGTTTTCCAATGTGTGGATTTCTACTATACCTCCGGTTTTTGATATGCCCGTTTGGTGGCAAAATTCCTTTATAATCTCGGGAGTGTAGCCACGGCGACGCAACCCCTTTATTGTATGAAGCCGTGGGTCATCCCATCCGCTCACCTTCCCCTCATCTACCAATTTTTTAAGATAGCGTTTGCCCATTATTGTGTTTGTCATTTGCATCTTCGCAAACTCTATTTGGCGGGGCTTGCGTTCAAATTTGCTATAGTTTACATTTTCCACAAACCAGTCGTATAACGGTCTGTTGTTTACAAACTCTATGGAGCAAAGGGAGTGGGTGATACCCTCTATTGCATCTTCTAACGGGTGGGCATAGTCGTACATGGGATAAATGCACCAACTGCTGCCCGTGCGATAATGAGGTACATATGTTATACGATAAATCACCGGATCTCTAAGGCTAATATTGGGGCTTGTCATGTCTATTTTAGCTCGCAGGGTCTTTTCACCCTCTTTATATTTACCTTCCCTCATTTCAGCAAACAGCTTTAGGTTTTCCTCTATTGTGCGGTTGCGATAGGGGCTTTCCTTGCCCGGCTCCGTATAGGAACCGCGATACTCTTGCACCTGTTCCGGTGTCAAATCGCAAACAAAAGCAAGCCCCTTGTTAATAAGGATAAGTGCAAATTGATACATCTGCTCAAAATAATCGCTCGCAAAAAACAGCTTGTTATGAAAGTCAAACCCCATCCATTGTACATCATCCATTATAGAGTCTACATACTCTTGGCTTTCTTTTGTGGGGTCCGTATCGTCAAAGCGCAAATTGCACGTGCCGCCATATTGTAATGCCAAACCAAAGTTTAGGTGTATACTTTTTGCGTGGCCAATGTGCAAATGCCCATTCGGTTCCGGAGGAAAGCGAGTAGCCAGCTTATTCGTTTCTGTCCCCAAGTCTTGTTCTATATGCTCCTGTATAAAATGTTTTGTTTCCTTTGTTTCCATAGTCTCCTTTGTTTCCGTAGTCTCCATAATTATCAATACTCTCCTATTACGTCTTTTAAAACTTCCAATGTAACAAGTGCAGGAGCAAAGTCTAATTGCTCTGCCTGTCGAATCAGCACTACCGCTTCCGGGATCCCCCGCAATTTTTCTATTAACTCTATACTGTCCATACTACGCTCTTTTAGCTTTGTTTCAAGTGTTGTTAATATTGGCAATATTTTTTCTTTCTCTACTTTTTGTATATTTACAGTGCTTTCAGTCAAATCTACTTGACTTACTACCGAATCCAACTCGTCAAACATTTCTTGCATCTCTTTTCGCAAAAGTTTATTTTTGGTATTATCTTTAAAAAGAAGCTCTACTTTTTCAGCTAATTTTTCGAGTTTTTTCTCACCTATAAGCCCTGCCGCACCTTTTATTGTGTGAGCAAGACGATGAACAGTTTTAAAGTCGTTAGCTTCCAGTGCTTTTTGTATATTTATACGCACATTTTTTTGATCTCTGACAAAGTCTCTGCGCAGTTTTTTTGCAAACTCAGAATCACTGTCTTTTGGATTAGCAAAAAAGTCTAATACTTCTCTGTTTATCTTGTTCGACTTGGATTGCAACCGAGCGGCTTTTATAGTGGCTTCACTTTGCTTATCTTTTATAAATTTATTTAGTATCTCATCCAGGTTTGCCATTTCTATTGGTTTTGCCACGAATCCATCAAAACCGCTTTCTAAAAACTCTTGGGCTTGACCTACCAAAGCGTTTGCAGTTAGGGCAACTATGGGGGCATCGTAACCTTTTTGCCTTATGATGTGCATGGTTTCCATGCCATCTATCCCCGGCATCATATGATCCATAAATATTATGTCATACACATTACCGTTTTCTATTTTTGCGATTGCCTCATAACCACAGGAACACGTTTCTACATCTATTTGGTACATTTCCAAAAGGCCCTTTGTTACATATAAATTTGTTTCCACATCATCTACAATCAAAGCACTACCATAGGGCATCGGCTCCGGTTCAAAGCTAAGCCTTTTGCTAAAACTATGGCTAATATATTCCAGCTTTTGTATGCTTTCGGCTATTTCTGTGCCTAAAACTTCTTCACTCGCAATTCCTTGAGGGATACGCACGGTAATTTTTGTTCCTATACCCGGTTCGCTGCTCATATCCATCGTTCCGCCTATTATTTCAAGAAGCCCGCGAACTATTTGTATACCAATACCCGTTCCTTCCACAAAACGGTTTTTCTTTTCGTTAAAGCGTATATATTCGTCGCTCAAGGCATCCAACTGTTCTTTTGTCATGCCCTGCCCCGTATCCTCCAATGTCATGACTATCATTTCCTGTTCGTCGTCTATTGGATAACTTTCCACAGAAAGTTTAACACTACCTTTGTCTGTGTACTTAAACGCATTAGTAAGGAGGTTGTTGTAAATCTGCTTCAATCGCACTTCATCCCCGATTATATATGCCGGCAAGTTAGGGTCAATACGTACACAAAAGTCGAGCCCTTTTTTATCGAGATGAAAAAGGTTAAGGTTAATTGTGTCACTTATAAGGCTTGCCATCTGATATTTTTCGTTTGAGACGTGCATTTTGCCCGCTTCTATACGGCTAAGGTCCAATATATCGTTTACGATGGAAAGCAGAGCACGACTGGCACTGTATATGCTTGTAAAATCGTTTATAACATCTAATGGCAACACCTTGCTTTTTAAGTTGATTTCAGAAATACCAAGAACGGCAGTTATTGGGGTACGTATTTCGTGGCTCATACGAGCGAGAAAACGGCTCTTTGCTTGACTGTTTTCTTCGGCGATTTCGGCTCGGCGCATTTCCTCTACCATTTTGTTTATTATACGCAAATCTTTTATGTATAGAGCAAACAAATCTTGCTTGCGATGATGAAAGTGAACGCTAGCAATTTCCACCGGTATTCTAAACTCTGTATCAACCACTACCTCTGTTCTAAAGCTGTGAGTGCCTTTTTCCATGGTTTTTTGCAAATATTCTTTTATTACATCGGTATCCATGGCTTCAACTATCTTGTTAAAGACTTCCATCGCTTCTTCTTTTGTTGTGCGATTAGATAAATCTAAAGCAGCTTTGTTACAGTCTGTTGCCCGCAAATTGTGATCCGCAAGAAAACAAGCGATTGGCACACCTTGCAGCATCATGTTTGCCCGCTCTTCAGTCTCCACCAACAATTCCAAATTTTCTTGTAACGTCGTTATATTTGTCCCGTATGTTATAACAAAATCCTTATTCTCTTGCCTTATATGCACAGCCTCAACATCTACTATTACAGATTCACCGTCAAACTTTCTGCAACGAAATTCAAAACGGTGATACCCTTTGTTGATTGCCATTTTAATATTTTGTTTTAAATATTCCTCTGAATTGCTACCGTCAATCTGGGTAGGCTCAAAAATGCTGTTAACATCATCTAAATAACTTTCTTTCGTTTTAAATCCAAATGTTTCTAATGTAACTTTGTTACAGTCAATAAGAACACCGTTTTCATCCCAATATTCCATAAATATCGGGCAGTTATCAAACATGGTAAGGTTTCGTAAGTGTGTTTCTGTTTCCTTTCGCATACTCTCTTTTAATCGAGAAATATCTATGTTGTATGCGTACAAATACCTTTTGCCGTCCATCGGATCATCATACCGAATAAAATGTATTTCACTGGGGATGGGAGTGCCGTTTAAATGTTGATGCATCCACTCAAAACTTAAATTACCCAACTCAAAACCCTTTTTTAAAAACTCTCTTGCTTTAACAGAAGAGAGTGTGCCGCAGGGTTGAAACTTTGGTGATGCTTCAAAAAATCGAGCTATAAAATCTTCTCGTGATTTAAAACCATACCTTTCTACCACTTCCCCGTTAGTTTCTATTAATTGCAAGTCAGAGTTCCATTTATTAATAACCATAGGGGAATTTTCTATTGCAAAATGTGCCATTCGCTCTGCATGTTCCGCATTATTTTTTTCGCAATTTTTTTTTGCAAGTTTCATGCCATTGGTTTGTTTTTTTTCCACTAAAACCAAGCCCCCTTTTTAATTTATTTAATTTAATCACACTAAAAAATCAAGACAGTCATGGCTATGTTTGTGAAAATATTCAGTTATAGCAGTTCCGTTTTAAATTAGCCCTTTAAATTCACACTAAAACTGCTGAATTTAGGAAGCTATTCCACTTAATTTTATTTTAAAAAAGGGCTAGAATTAAGTGGAATAGCTCTAACTCCAAATCGAAGTCAACTGAATATCAGTAGCTCAAAAAAATATTTTGAAAAATCTCAATTTTTTATTTGTTGTTAGTTTAACGGTTTCGCTCTTTTGTTAAATAGCCGCCTCATACTCTTCTTTTTCTCTGTGCATTACTTCAATATTTCTGCCTTTGTTACAAGTGCCGGTAAAGTTGCCTCCTCTGTTCACTTCCAAAGAAGCACAGTCTATGTCCCCTATTATTGTGCCCTCGTCTGTTATTGTTAAGTGACCGGCGGCAGACACATTTCCAACAACTTTCCCTTTCACAACACAGTTTCTGCAAGCAATATTACCTTCTATGTATCCTTCGTGATCTACAATAACATCAGCCCCTATTTCAAATATGCTGTATACAATACCCTTAACAGTAATGCTTGTGTTACCTATTATTCTTTCGCCGTATATTTCGATACCGGCTTCTATTACAGATCCGCCACGATGCTGAACTGCAACCTCTTCTTTTTTCTTTCCAAAAGCCATAATAACCCTCCTTAGATTTTGTTTGTAGATATTAAATTTCACTTGAATTTTACTACATTGTACCTTAATTTAAGCTATTTTGTCAATTTTTTGTTGCATCCTTTGTATTCCTAAACTCCGCAAGAAACTTACTCAGCTTTTCCACAGTGTCTATAGAAATATTATGCTCGATTTCACAGGCTTCTGCTTCAGCTTTTGCCTCACTTACCCCAATTATTTGCAAAAAGTCTTTTAAAACATGGTGGCGCATTTGCACACTACGAGCCAAACACTCACCTTTTACTGTGAGGGTTATGGAACCATAGCGTTCCTGCTCTACCATGCCCTGGCTTTTTAGAGTATTTACAGCCTTGTTGACACTGGGTTTGGAAATATTCATTTCTTGTGCCAAATCTGTCACTCGCACAACAGGGCTTTTGTCAAGTAAGGCTAATATACTCTCCAAATAATCTTCGTGGGAGTGAGAAATGATCGTTCTAGTATTCCTCATAGTTTATCCTTTCCGCAATATCATTTTACACAAAACATATCCTGATATAACACCACCAAAAAGACCACCCAAATGGCCAAAGTTATCTACGTTTGGTAATGTAAAACCAAAAGCGAGGTTTATAATAATAAACATCAGCATTGTTTGAAAATTTAAACCATCCAAATCTCGCCCCGTACTTTTTGCCATAACAGCCACTGCACCTGCCAAACCAAATATAGCTCCACTAGCCCCAACAGAGATGCTCTGCTGTAGTGTAAAACTTGCCAAGCTGCCGGCAAACCCGGCAAATGTATAAATAACGGCAAAGGCGGAGCGACCGTAGTGTCTTTCTACTCTTGTTCCAAAAATGTAAAGGCTGAACATATTTAAAAACAAGTGAAAGCTCCCGGCGTGTAAAAACATGGCAGAAAACAGGCGAAAATACTCTCCGTTTATATATTGGGGTGGGAGTAATGCACCAAACCTAACAAGGTTGGCTGTTGTAATGCCCCCGTTCAACAAAACAATCATATACATTATTATGTTTAAAATAATGACAACAAGTGTGAGGGAGCTTGCCTTGGCGGTTTGATAATTTATTGGAGCAATGGTTGGGACACGATTTTGGTAGCAGTCTTCCAATATTTTACGCAGATTCAAAATCTCTGTGGGCTGCTCTTCGTTTAGTAATAGCATGCCGCTGGTTAAATTCAAGCTCCAAAAAATATTGTTTACAATATTAGGGGAAAAAGGAGCTAAATTTTGTATAAAATTATTTATATCTTGATTATCATCTTGAGTTATTAGTATATTTGTCACAAAAATATTGTTTGGCCGCTTCTCTTCGGGTAAATTGGTGTAAAAACGTGTGTAACGTCTATTAGCCACCATAAACTCCTCGAATGTTATCGCCTCTAGGTTGGCTATTAACAGAACATGCCAAGTAGACCCTTCTTCTTTTGTGAAGCTAGCTAAAGGGTGACCGTATGAATTTATGTGCCCTGCACTAAATCCATTTTTGACAATATCGCTATATAGGCGGGTAAAAAAATCCATTTAAGGCTCTTTCACTAAAGTATTTGTTTGGAGGAATGTTTAGGTTAGATTTTGTGCTGTGTATATCCAACATCCCCACATACTACCCTTATAGTATAATGCAGATAAAGAATTTTGTAAAGACGCTCTAAAAATATGAAAATGGTCGGACATTTTTGGCTTGTTTTGTTACGCAGAGTACTGTACAATAAATCATCTATCTTTGTCAGCACACATTATATTTTTCTTAAACAGAATATATCACACAGAGTCTCGCATAAAGTCTCACATAGAGTATTACATAAAGTGTTTCATAGTTCGCATTAGAAAAGCATATCCAAAGGCATCTTATATCAATCCAGACAAGGTTTTTCGCCATTTCGTCCCTAAACAAAAATCTTAAAAACAGGTCTGTTAACTTTTTTGCTATACCTAAAAAAGTGTGATAAAACAGAAGATTATGGAGTGGGTTTGTAGTTTTTGTATGTTTCGTCGTTATCATTTACACCATCCAAAAATATATATTTTAGGTAAAACCGTGTTTTATGCAATGGCAACTTTTTCAAATTTCCCACAACTCTATCAAACATATCTACCTGTTTAATTTTCAAAAAAGTTTCCCTTGTGCAGCAATCAAGAGCTGTTGGGGTATGTGAATACGTTATAAACACATCTGCCTTTGGGAATTTTTTTATTGCGTCATCAAAAGAGATAACGTCATATTTGTTCATATATTTTTGTTTTTCCATAAGTTTAAGATAGAGTCCTCTGTACAAACTGCATTCGGCTCCCCGTGGGCTGTTACATAATTGCCCATTTCTGCTTTTACTTGCTGTCTATCCCGAAAAAAATTTTTGTATGCATTTTTACCTCTTTTGGGTCGTTATAACACTTTTACTATACAATTGCTAAATTAGGGAAAGCAAATTAACTTTTTTTGAATTAAAAAATTAATGAAAAGTTAATTTGCTATAAATGTGTAGTTCAAAAAATGATTGTTCCTGGGGATTATAGGATTTTTATATCTTTCAATATCCCCCCTGTGAGCGTAGCTCTTCTACAAAGGCTTCTGTTACACCAAAAACTTCGGCAATATCTTTTAATGACATGTTAAGTTTTAACATACCCTTTATGCCTTTTTGCACGCCTTTTTGCATACCTTCTTGTCTTCCTTCTTCTCTGCCTTCTTGTTTGGCCTCTTCCTTAGCTTCTTCTTTAGCAATATATAACTGTTCTTCAAAATAAGAATACATTTTCTTCACCTCTTTTTCCTCCTTAAACTTATCAAAACTGCCTGTTAGAGTTTCAAATACTTTAAGCACATTTTTGTCCTTTGGTTCTTTTACATTACCCAAAAGAACATTTGCAAGCTCACCTGCTTTTGTTTGCTCTTTTGCCATCTTTTTTAAATTTACATACATTACCGCAAAAGGTGCAGGGTGTGCGTGAGGTCTATGATCTAACTCATCCATCATAGTAAAATTGGCGTATGTTTTACCGTTAAGTATACTTTTGTTCTTTAAATCATCTGCAAGCAACCATACTTGTTGTATCGGCTTGTCTGTGTTACCCCGAGTTATAGAAAGACCCAAATAACCCATGCTTCTCTGCTCCACCGGTATCAAAAGTGTTTTTGTTTCTATCTGTATTTCTATATAATCTATTTTGGTTATGCTTTCTATTTCAAGATCCTGCGTTCTTGGTGTATCTGACGCTTTCAGCTGAAAGTGTACAAGCTGTGTTTTTACCGATATATCCCCTTCTATCGTTGTTACAGCCGTTTTTGGATTCTTGTCTATATAGTCGCTATAGATTATATTGGCCATTGTTTGCAGTGCCGGCCAATTTTTAGGGTCGTTAAATGTATAATTTAAAAAATGATTGTTCATAGGGCTTATAGGCTTTCTTACACCTTTCGGCAGCTCTATATAACCTATTATTCCCATTTCCTTGTTTTTCGTATTTTCTGTATTTTCTGTGGTTTCTGTATTTTCTGTGGTTTCTGTATTTTCCGTGTTTTTCATAAATCTCCTGTGCGAAGGCTTTCTCTTCGCCTTGCAGTATTTCTACAGACGCTTTTTATAAACATAAATCATCAACGCCATAATAATCAAAAATATTAGTGCCACAGCAAATGCTGCGTTGTTTTCCAAAACCAGCAATAAGGAAAGCCCGCCGGTAGCCGCACTTATCACATATAATATAAGCACAGACTGTTTTTGTGTGTAGCCTTTGTCTATAAGACGGTGGTGGAGATGCCCCCGGTCTGCCGCCATGGGCGGTTTGTGGTTTAGCAGGCGGCGAACAATTGCAAAAAGTGTGTCTAAAATGGGCAAAGAAAGGGCAAGCACCGCAATAAGCACCGCCAAAAGTGTATATGTTTTAAACAAGCCGATTACAGAGCTTGCCGCAAGCACATAACCCAAAAATGTAGCACCCGTGTCGCCCATATAAACCTCTGCCGGGTTAAAGTTGCGGGGCAAAAAACCCATACTGCTGCCCGTTAATGCAGCGGTAAAGACTACAGCCATTGGTGAACCCGTTAATATACACAAAATCATTAAAAAGAAGCCGCAAATGCTGCTAACCCCTGCCGCCAGACCATCCAAGCCGTCTATAAAGTTTACGGCGTTTGTAACACCAACAATCCACAGCACAGTAAAAGGTATGCTAAATGTTTCCATTATCTCCGGTTCTATAAACATCGGCCACATTATCATCTCTATGCGTGTGCCTGTAAATACTGCCACAAGAGCTGCCAACAGCTGCACCAAAAACTTTACTTTTGCGTTAAGATTGTGTATATCGTCTGCTATGCCCAAAGCAACAATAATAAAAGCTCCGGCAATAAACCCGCCAAATTGTATGGTTCGGAAATCTTCTATAAACGGAACCAAGATAAGCATGGCTGTCATAAAGCCAAAAACTAAAGACAACCCACCCATACGGGGCATTGGAACAGTGTGCAACCCCCGTTTTTTCGGATAATCTATTGCGTTATATTTTATTGATATTTTTTTAGCTAAAGGCGTTGTAAGCAGCGATACAGAAAAAGCAGCTAAAAACGCCACAAGGTATACTAACCAATGATATGATGGCATATAGTCCTCACTTATTATCGACTGGGCATGTTAATTAATGTAAAAACCGCAGAACACTGCCCCTTGACCCCAAAATTATGAAGCACTTAAATTTATCGCACAATTTCGGGGGTCGAGGGGGCTAGCCCCCTCGCGGGGTGTGGGGCAGCGCCCCACGGTTTTAAACCAACCCTACTGTGTCCCAAATATTCGATCGCCGGCATCTCCCAAACCGGGCACAATATACCCTTTGCTGTTTAGGCCTTTTTCGTCGTGGGCTGCCGTGTAAATTTTCACATCAGGATGGAGCTTACCTATTTTCTCCACCCCTTCCGGGCAAGAAACAAGGCAAAGCACTTTTATTTTTTGCGCTCCATTTTCTTTTAATATATTAATGGCTTCTATGGCGGAACCGCCCGTGGCAACCATGGGGTCTACCAAAAAAACCTCTCTTTCGTTAATATCGCTAGGCAGTTTAACATAGTATTTTACCGGGTTCAATGTGCTTGGATCACGGTATAGCCCAATATGGCCAATTTTGGCGGCAGGGAAAAACTTCACTATACCATCTACCATACCCACTCCCGCTCGCAGTATCGGCACTACGGCAAATTTTTGGGCTATAAAATATCCCGTAGAATCTTCTACCGGGGTTTGTATCGCTTGTGCTTGGGTTGGTGTTTCTCTTGTGGCTTCGTAGCAAATTATGGAAGCTAGCTCATGCACAAGCTCTCTAAACTCTTTGTTGCCTGTTTCTTTTTTTCTTATCATACTAATTTTGTGGTCAATAAGAGGATGTTTTACAATCTCAAGATTTTTCATTGGCTCTCCTTCGGAAATTGCAGTTGGTATATAAGTTTCTCCAGTTCCTTTGCTGTTTCTATATAATGTTGGGTTGAGCCGCCATATGGGTCGCTTATATCTTTTTGCTCGCCCGTAACATATTCACAAACAGTATATGTCTTTTCGACAACATAAGGAAAATTGTTGATAACCAGGTTTTTATGGGTGGCAGTCATTGTTAAAATAATGGTGGCATCCTGCACTTCTTTCTCGTTTATTTGGGTTGGGGTGTGATTGGCAAGGTTAAGCCCAAAACTTTTCATGGCTTCTATTGCACCGCTCGTTGGTCCTGTGTCATTAACAAAAACACCGCAAGAAGAAACAGGCACTAAAATCCCTTCTTTTTTAAACTTGTCTTTTAAAATTGTAGCTGCCATCGGACTGCGACATGTGTTGCCTGTGCATACAAAAAGTACCATTTTTTTATTCCCCTTTTTTAAACTGTATCATAAAACCGTGGGGCTCTGCCCTCTAATGAATTTTGGCTACAAATAAATTTCTAATGTTAGCCAAAATTCATGGGACCCCGCGAGGGGACCAGCCCCCTCGACACCCGAAATTGTGCAATGAATTTAATTGCTTCAGAATTTTGGGGTCAAGAGGCTAAGCCCCTTGTGGGGGTCTGGGGGCTAAGCCCCCAGCTACTTTACTATATCATAGGAAGCTGCTTTTATTAGCCTGTCCATTATAGTCAAATAAAAGCCGTGGTTTTCTAAAAAACCTTCTATAAAAAGGTGCTTGACCCCTTTGGTGTCAAATTGGCGCAGATGGCTGTAGAGCAATGTAGCCATTTGTTGCGGGTTATCTCTGTTACCTAGGGAAAGCACGGTAGCTCCAAGCTGTTCATAATAATGCTTGTTTTGGTCTGTTGTTAATATGCCCAAGTTTTTTTTGTTAACTGTGTTGCTAGCCAAATGCAAAATTTTTTTGTGTGGTTCTTTGCAAACAACGAGGGTTGTTTTAGCTTTTGGGGCATAGTGTGTATATTTTTGGCCCGGTGCGGTTGGTGTGTTTATCTCTTTTCGGGTAAAAGAAAGGCCGCTAAACACGGGGCGTACAGCAGACAGGCAGTTTTCCGTAACAGCACCGGGGCGCAATATTTTGCCTGTTTCAGCGTCTATCACCGTAGATTCCAAGCCAAAGTTTGTGGGGCCTGCATCTACAACTGCGTCTATCTTTCCTGCCAGGTCGTCCATAACGTGCCAGGCTGTTGTTGGGCTTGGCTTGCCGGACAAATTTGCGCTAGGTGCCACCAACGGGCCGCACAGAGATATAAGCTCCAATGCAACCGGGTGGTCGGGCAGGCGAACACCAACGGTGGGTAGCCCCGCCAGGGCTTCGGCAGGCAGGGCGGGATGTTTTTTTAAAACAAGCGTTAAAGGGCCCGGCCAAAACTGTTCCATATATTTGTGGGCGATGGGTGGTATATCTGCCGCCACTTTGGTTAGGTGGGTTTTTTTTGATATATGCACAATTAGCGGGTTATCGTTTGGGCGGCCCTTTGCGGTAAAGATTTTGTTGATTGCGGTTGGGTTAAATGCGTCTGCGGCGAGACCGTACACGGTTTCTGTTGGTATTGCTACAATGCCGCCCTCTTTTATGATGCCGGCGCATATATCAAGCTGGTTTGCCGTTAGTATTTTGGTGTTCATAATAAGTACATACCTAAATCCTACAACTGTGTAAAAAAATCGTTTCATATATTTTACAACATTTTCTGTGAAATAGTCAATTCCATGAAAAAAACATAAAAAAATGTTGTAAAAATAAAACTGTGGGGCCAGCCCCACTCCCCGCGAGGGGACCAGCCCCCTCGACCCCCGAAATTGTGCCATAAGGCGTTAAAAAAGCATCCGCCAATTGGCGAATGCTTTTTTTTAAACCCCGTACTCACTTGCTATCTCATCAACCCTGTCCATAGGCATTTTTGTTATTTTAGCAATAACATCTCTTTCAAAGCCTTCCCTTAGCATTTCAACAACTGTTTCAGTTATACCTTGCTCTATACCTTTTATTTTCTCTTCATACAGCTGTTCTTCATACAAAGATTGGGCTTCTTTTCTCAACAAGGCTTCATAAACTACATCGTCAGAAGAAAGTGCGTTGTGTAATTCGTCGAGAATAGCCAATGCTGTAGAATTCCTTAGTTCCTGCATCCCTTTTACCTCCTCGTAGTCTTTAAACTTTGTTTTCAGGGCTTTTGTTATATCCCATATATCATGATAATTTTCCGGTAGCCCTTTCTTGTTTTTCGGCAGTTTCGGTAACTCTACATAGTAATTAGAATATTTGTCCGTCAAAAAACCGACTTTATTATGATAGTCGGAATAGACTATACGTGTTACAAAGTTTTCGTTATACGCAAGCTCTTTTAACCCAAATCCTAAAAAGTTTATTCCTATAACATCTTTGGCATCTGCGTATTTATCGCCTCTTTTAAGGCCCTCGCGCATTACATTTGCCATTGTTATAAGTGAACGTATGCCGTAATCACGTTGTGCTCCTAGCTGTGATTCTG
>WRKF01000157.1 GCA_009778165.1 Defluviitaleaceae bacterium | reverse complement strand
CAGCACCAATAGTATTATATCTTTCATTTTGTGCAATACTTTTGACTGTTGTCTTACATCCACTATTGTTTCCAAATCTTTTATTAATTCTTCCATAAGGGTAACCACCTTTTTTGATTATTATCTCATCTTTCTCATTTTTTGTATAGTGCTTTTATGTTCGTGCGTTTGTCGTGAATTCATTGCGAGTTGGACTGTATATAGCAACATTTTAAAATAGCTATTTAAATTTTGACAACGATAACAAAACGGGGCAATATGGGGGATTTAAGAGGGGATTTATTTGTTTCTAATTCGAACTAACACACACTTTAACGCAGACTCTAACGCAGACTCTATGTATGATTCATCGGGTGTTTCATAGTTCGCATCAGAAAGCCCATAATTTTGCTCCGAAACGCTCTTATAGCACCATTAGTCGTATCCCTCACGCTCAAATTTCCGAATCAAAATAACGAGGGTTTAGCAAAAAAACGCATATAAAATGGCGTATATATCAATAAAATAATCGACTAAATAATTGATTAAACAATAAATCGTGATATTAAGAACCCATCTTCAATAAAATCGGAAATCACGGACACTACTATCGACCGACAAATCATACACTCCAATCTATTTCTTTTTTTCCGATACTTTTCAAAAAATCATTTGCTTTAGAAAAATGCTTGCAACCGAAAAACCGCCCTCCTGCTAATGGGCTGGGATGGGCTGCTACAAAAACCTTGTGGCTTTCTTCGTTGATAAGGGGGCGTTTTTTTTCCGCATCTCTACCCCATAACAAAAACACGACGGGTTCTTGTTTTTGACTTATATGTGTGATTATGTTGTTTGTGAATTGCTCCCAACCCTTGCCTGCGTGAGATTTGCTGTTGCCGGCTTGTACGGTTAGCACTGTGTTTAAAAGCAGAACACCTTGTTTTGCCCAATTTAACAAATTGCCGTGAGTCGGCATTTTGCAACCCACATCTTCATTTATCTCTTTAAAAACATTTTTTAGGGAAGGTGGGATTTTGCATCCTAAATTGACAGAAAAAGCCATGCCGTGGGCTTCTCCCTTGTTTATATACGGGTCTTGCCCCAAAATCACTACATTTGTGTCTTTGTATGAGGTATGCTCCATAGCAGAAAAAATTTCCTGTGCCGGTGGGTATATAGTTTTTGTTTCATACTCTTGTTTTAAAAATTGCCTAAGCTGCAAGTAGTAGTCTTTTTTTGCTTCTTTTTGTAAAATCGGCTCCCAATCATTTCCTGTTTTTATCACTTTTTTGCTCCACTAAATATGGCAATATAGCGAATTGACTTTCTTCTGTCAATTTTCAAATGAAAAAGCCAATTCGCTACAACTTTCGATTTTTAACTTACATTTTACATGAACCGTCCGAAAAGGGGTAGGAACACAACTGCAACGATTGTCATAAGTTTAATTAATATGTTCATTGCAGGTCCGGATGTGTCTTTGAAGGGGTCGCCTACTGTATCGCCAACAACGGCTGCTTTGTGTGCATCACTTCCTTTGCCGCCGTGGCTACCTTTTTCTATGTATTTTTTTGCGTTATCCCAAGCACCGCCAGCGTTTGCCATCGTTATTGCCAAAAGCACACCGGTAACAAGAGCACCGGCAAGCATACCGCCAAGGGCTTCTAAACCAAGGATAATACCAGTAGCTATGGGAGCAACTACAGCCAAAACACCGGGGGCTATCATTTCTTTTAAAGCCGCACCTGTAGAGATAGAAACACAGCGAGCATAGTCCGGTTTAGACGTGCCTTCCATAATGCCTTTGTCCTCGCGGAACTGGCGGCGTACTTCTTCGATCATTTCAAAAGCAGCTTTGCCCACAGACCTCATTGTTAATGCACCAAACAAAAACGGCAAAACCCCTCCTAAAAACAATCCAACAACAACCATTGGGTTAAGAATATCTATTTGGAACACGCCCTCTGTCATTGTGTTTGCAATTTCTGAAAAGGAAACAAACAGGGCTAAAGCTGTGAGAGCCGCAGAACCTATAGCAAAACCTTTGCCAATAGCGGCAGTGGTGTTGCCTACGCTGTCTAGTGTGTCTGTTATTTCCCGCACTTCGCTAGGTAGCTCGCTCATCTCTGCTATGCCTCCGGCGTTGTCGGCTATTGGTCCGTATGCGTCAACAGCTACTACCATGCCTGTTGTGGAAAGCATACCAACAGCAGCCAAAGCTATACCATAAAGCCCTGCAAAAAAATGTGCAAACAGCACACCAAGTGCAATAAATATAATAGGTCCTACAGTGGAGATTAGCCCTACTGCAAAACCGTCTATTATAGTTGTTGCCGGGCCCGTTTCCGATTGTTTTGCTATGCCTTTAACAGCTTTATAGTCTGCACTGGTGTAGAACTCGGTAAATGTTCCAACAACAACACCAACAACAACACCAGCAGCAATGGCGGCAAAGGCACCAAGCCCGCCAAACTGGCTACCAATTTCCATGCCGGGGAAAAACATTTGACCTAAAACAAAGGCGGCAACTAAAACAATCGCACTGCTTGCATAAGTTGCAAAGTTAAGGGCAGATGCCGGGTTTTTTGAATTTTTGCCACCAACCAAAAAAATACATACAATAGATGCTAAGATTCCTATCACGGCAATCATAAGAGGAAAAGCGATGCCGTTTAAAGCACTAGTGTGGGTTAGGGTTGCCCCTAGCACAGTTGCAGCAATAATAGAGCCGCAGTAGCTTTCAAAAAGGTCGCTACCCATTCCAGCCACGTCGCCTACATTGTCGCCTACATTGTCTGCGATAACGGCAGGGTTACGCGGGTCGTCTTCGGGTATACCCGCCTCCACTTTACCGACCAGATCGGCTCCCACATCTGCCGCTTTTGTGTAGATTCCGCCACCAACACGCCCAAACAGTGCAATAGACGATGCACCAAGCCCAAAACCGGTAAGTAGAGATACAGTGTCGGCATCGACTGCACCGCTAATCTGGCTAAACACCAACAAAAGTGTGCCGATGCCCAACGCACCAAACCCTACCACACACAAACCCATAACTGCACCACCTCTAAAGGCGATTTTGAGAGCCATTGGCATACCGCTACGTGCCGCCGCTGCCGTACGCACATTTGAGTTGGTGGCGGTACGCATTCCGCTAAAACCGGCAAGCAAAGAAAACCCTGCACCAACCAAAAAAGCAACGGCAGTCAAAATGTTGTCCATTGCAACAACAAGCACGATAAACATCGCCAGCGTAAAAATGCCGATAACACGATATTCTCGCCTCAAAAAAGCCATAGAGCCTTCCCGTATAAAGCCCGCAATCTCACGCATACGGTCTGTTCCTTCGTCGTTGCCGTTTATCCATTTGTACAAACCAAAAGCAACGCACAACGCCAAAACGCCAACAACAGGTACTGCAAACAAAACTATTGGATCCATAATAACACTCCTTAAAAAATATATTTTTTTTGACAATTTTGATTATATCACAAATTTCTGAAAATGGGAAGAAGTGGAGAAACTTATTTTGTACAGCACTTTTCTAGCACTTTTCATTAGAATTAGAGGCTGTCCCGGATTGCCCCAGATTGTCCCGTTTTGGAAGTGATGAAAGTGCCGAATCGAAGCATTGATTTTAAAAACACTATGTGTTAAAATAGTGTATAGCAGACGTGGTTATAAACGTTTAATGTTGTGCATTGCACATTTTGAAAAATCAAAAAATCAAAAAATTTTTTCGGAGGAGATGACAAAATGAAATCAAAATTTTTTTGTAAGAGTGTATTAGCTTTTTTCGCTGTATTTGCGGTTGCTCTTCTTGGTTTGGGCAGTTTTGCCGCAGAAAACAACCATATATTGGCCCGGAACGCAAATGTTACCTTTCGTGTATATTTCGATTTGGGGGTTGGTCCTCCTAGTCTTATCGGCGAGTTCGAGCAAGGGCAGTTTAGTGCTGTTTTTTTACCACCGCAACCGACAGACCCTACCAATGCCGGACGTGCGTTTTTGGGATGGTCTCCCGACCCCGCCACTCATGCTGTTAACTATGATACAACATTTATCGCACTGTGGAGTATATCCCAACTTTTCACTGCTACATTCGACCTGAGCGGTGGTAATGTAAATGGTGATACCTCAAATGTCCAAGTGGGCAATATTACCCACGGCAACCTTGTACCCACCACACAAATACCTGCCCCGGTTCGTGCAGGGTATACTTTTACCGCATGGAATCCAAACCCCGCAGCCACACCAATTACAGCCAACCAAACATTTACTGCCCAATGGACAGCAGCTCAAACCCACACCGTAACATTTAACTTGGACGGCGGTAATATAGGCGGTTCTGCCCAAAACCCAACTGTGGCCGTTGCCAGCGGTACAACAGTACCAACTGCTCAAATACCGCAAAACCCGGTTCGTGCGGGACATACTTTTAGTGCGTGGAATCCAAACCCCGCAACTACAACAATCACAGCCAACCAAACATTTACTGCCCAATGGATAACAGGTCAAGCTCACACCGTAACATTTAACCTAGGCGGTGGTAATATAGGCGGTTCTACTCAAAACCCAACTGTGGCTGCTGCTAACGGCACAACAGTAACAACTGCTCAAATGCCGCAAAATCCGGTTCGCACGGGATACACTTTTAGTGCGTGGAATCCAAACCCCGCAACCACAACAATCACAGCCAACCAAACTTTTACTGCCCAATGGATAGCGGGTCAAGCTCACACCGTAACATTTAACTTGAACGGTGGTAATATAGGCGGTTCTACCCAAAACCCAACTGTGGTCGTTGCTAATGCCACTACAGTGCCAACTGCTCAAATGCCGCAAAATCCGGTTCGCACGGGATACACTTTTAATGCTTGGAATCCAAACCCCGCAACCACAACAATTACATCTAATCAAACTTTTACTGCACAATGGACAGTGGGTCAAAACCACACCGCAACATTCGATTTGGGTGGCGGCAATATAGGCGGTTCTACCCAAAACCCAACCGTAACCGTACCTAACGGCACAATAATACAAACCACACAAATACCACAAAGCCCGGTTCGTGCAGGGTACACTTTTACCGCATGGTACCCAAATCCTGCAACCACAACAATCACAGCCAATCAAACTTTTACTGCCCAATGGACACTAGCTCAACTCTACACCGTAACGTTTAACTTAAACGGCGGTAATGTAGGCGGCAGCATCGTGAACCCTCAAATTCACAATATATCGCACGGAACTATTTTGCCGGCACAGGATCAACCTTTCCCACTTCGTACCGGATATATGTTTGGTGGTTGGAACCCTAGCCCTGCCACTACCCAAATAACAGAAAACCTAACATTTACCGCAATATGGAATCCGGTTACGGTGCAACCCGTGCCTCCCATAGAAACCATACCCCCCACCGCAGTTTTAGTCACCGAAGTAGTACATCTAAGCCAAGGAGGATTAATAACTGTTGGCGGAAACATTATTAGCTTACCGGAGCATTTTGGTATTTACCATGTAAACGAAAACAATGTTTCTGTGCTACCGGCTCGTGCTATTTTATCTGTGCTTTTTGGTGCAGATCCATACGATCCATATTTGTTCGTTTGGGATGCCTTAACATCCACATTTGCCATAGATCCATCTAACCGCAACATAAGTTTACAAGTGGGTAGCACCGTTATGCATGTTGGGGGTATACCCAGGCAAATATTGTCTGGAGAAGGGGTATATGCTTTCCCATACGCCGCCTATGTTGACCCGATAAACAGTAGGCTGTTTGTGCCGTTGCGCGCAATAGCCGAATCAGTAGGTTTCCACGTGCATTGGGATGCCGCAACTGCCACCGTTATCCTCACCCCACCAATGTGATGGGGTTTTAGGTAGGTATAGCAAATAGGAAATATCCAAAAATTTTTATAGGCAATGACCTTGTGGCGACATACAAAAACTTAAACGAGCTTATAGCACTTTTACCTATGGTTAACCATTTTAAACGCGATAAAAGTGCTGAATCAAGGAAAGCAAATTAACTTTTCTGATTTAAAAGGAACAATGAGAAGTTAATTTGCTATAGCTTTCGGGACAAAAACGGCAAGTTAAAAACCCAAGAGATTTGCGAAATACAAATCCCTTGGGTTTTTGTTGTGTTTGTTATATTTGTTGCATTATGAAAGGAGTTGTTGAAAATTGGTATTGGAAAGATTTAAAAAAACGAAAAAAATGCTGGACGAAGCAAATGTTTTGTACAACACAAATCTGATATACAGCGATTTTTTTGGAAAGGAGATTGGGGCAAACGTTTATTTAAAACCCGAAAATTTGCAACGCACAGGATCTTATAAAATACGCGGCAGTTTTAACAAAATAGCAAATTTAAACTTAGACCAAAAAAAAGCCGGTGTTATTGCCGCAAGTGCCGGAAACCATGCCCAGGGTGTTGCTTTTTCTGCTTTGGCTAACAATATACCGGCAACAATAGTTATGCCCGTTACATCTCCGTCCATAAAACGCCGAAACACAGAAAGCTACGGAGCAAATGTTATCCTGCACGGTGAAAACTACGACGAGGCCTATGTACACGCCCGCAATCTTGAAAAGGAACACGGTTATACTTATGTTCATGCTTACGATGATATTGATGTTTCTATAGGGCAGGGCAGTCTGGCAATCGAAATTTTAGAAGAGCTGCCGAACGCAGATATTATTTTGCTACCCGTGGGAGGAGGTGGCCTTGCTGCCGGAGTCTCTACTTGTGCAAAACTCATAAACCCAAACATAAAAATAGTTGGGGTCGAGCCTGCCGGAGCATCTTCTCTAAAAATTGCTCTCGAAAAAGGAGAACCCCACGCTTTGTCAACTTTTAGCACCATAGCCGATGGGGCGCAAGTTGGCAAAGTTGGTTACAATATTTTCCCCTATTTGCGTTCAGGGATAGATTATTTAACTTCTGTTGACGATGAATCTTTGGTCGATTCCTTGCTTGATCTTATAGAACATCATAAAATGATAGCTGAACCCTCCGGGCTTTTGTCCATAGCCGCACTAACCCAACTTGCCGATTTGATGGGGGATATTAAAAACAAAACAATTGTTTCTGTTGTGAGCGGTGGCAACATTGATCCAAACACTGTTAGCATTTATATCCAACATGCACTAAGAAGAAGAGGGCGTATTTTTGAATTTTCCTTAACTCTGCCACAAAAACCGGGGGCGCTTGCTCGTGTTGTGGAAATAATAGCAAAAGAAGGTGGAAACATAATAGACATACACCACGACCATTTTGCAGATATAAATATAAGAAGTGCAGCTCATGTAACCATAACACTGGAAGTTCCCGAACCTGCCGTAAAAGAAAAAATTATAAGGTTATGCTCGGGGAAATAGGTATAAAGTAGATATAAATAAGGAGAGCTTTTTATGAAATATCGTAAAATCTATTTAAAGGCAATTGCGATTGCACTTTCTTTCACTTTATCCTTTGGTGCTGCGCCGCTGGTAGCACAAGATGAACCGCTGCCTTTAAACAACGGAGAAGTTGAAGAAATTGAAACAATCGAAACAATTGAAACAACTGAAACAACAGAAGTTGAAGAAAACAACGGTTTGGAAGAAGAGCCGGGAGAAGCTGAAGAAAACGGTATCGAACAAACACCGGGAGAAGATGAAGAAGAGGGTGAAGAAAATGGCTCTGAAGAAGATTTAGAAGAAGAGGAAGCCGAAGAAAACGAAATTGAAGAAGAGCAAGAAGAAGACGAAGAGGAAAACGAAGAGCTTGACCCGGAGCTTGGTGATGAGCTTGATATAGAACTCAACGGTGAAGATATTCTTTTCGCGTACCCTGCCCCTGTTTTGGGACCGATTTTAGAAACAGAGATGGCATCTGCTGCTGCCCTTGTTGTCGTTAACCAAATTAATGGAGCAGATGTTGGTCTTGTTGCTACCGCTTTTGGAGATACGGTTTATGTTGATGGTTATGGAGCTTCCGATGCAACTCTATCGCTGTATATAGACTATGGAATAACTGTGGTTTGGAGAGCCTTTTATAGTGCCGAAATTGATGGAGGGTCTCTTCTTGCACTAGATGGCAACGGCACGTTTGAGCTTGCAGACCAGTGGATACGCAATATTGGTGCGGGAAATGCAATAAACTCCGAAAATGTTACTGTGAACGTAACCGGGGGGACTGTTCTTGCAGAGAGTGGCACAGCTATCCAAGTCAAAGGTCGTACTGCAACAGTTACAGTTAGCAGTGGTTCTGTTATGACAAACTCCACTACAAACCTTCATCCTGCTATAGCCCTTACAAGCAATCTTAACAATGACCTAAATGTTACGATTACCGGTGGTAGCGTGGCTACTGTATCAGACATGGGCAACTCTTTTGCCGTTCAGACATACGGAAGCGTTGAAATATCCGGAAATGCTAGGGTGTTTGCAAACGCGGGCAGAGCTGTCAGCACTTTGGGCAACAATACCGGTATATACATATCCGGTGGAGAAGTGTGGAGCGAAACGGGCATGGCTATACATGCAGGTGGTGCAAACACCACTATAGTGATTAGCGGTGGTTTGGTGTACAACGAAGGGACAAACGACGACCATGCCGTAATAGATATAAGCGGAGCATCGGCATCCGGTTCTGTTACAATTAGCGGCAACGGTGTTGTAGAGGCAATGGCAAGGGGAACCGCTGTCAGAGCCGCAGGAAATGTTTATGTTCAAGACAATGCGGTTGTGAGTGCAACTTATGGAAGAGCCATACACACTACCGGGGCGGGAGCCGTTAATATTAGCGGTGGTTTTGTATTTGCCTGGGGCAACACCCCGACCTCTGCATTGTCCGGTACGGTTGGAAATGTTATAGATAGTGCTAATTTTTCCGGAGAAACCGGAAACGGTGTTGTTGCCGCTTGGGCTACATCTGTAGGTGTCGGAGAATATGGTGAAATGACCATTGAAGCGTTAAACACATGGCCTGCTCATAGCGGTTTTTGGCATAGAGATGGTTCAAGGGCAGGGATAGCCTTTGAAAACGGGCCGAATGTCGGTTTTTTTCCCATTAGAGGAGTTACGATAGTTTTTGATGAAAGCAACTACGGCCTTATCTTTAGCTCAACAGACGGCGTTTTTTGGCTAGATATAGACGGAAGCGGCACTATATCAGCCCACGATGTACGTTATACCGGGCAAAGCTCTTCTTGGAATTGGAGTTCCATTAACAGAACCCTAGCTTTTAATAGTTTTTCCTGGGCAACCCCCGCAGAAACTGCTCTAACAATTTTGGGCGGAGATATAACTATAAGCCTAGCAGGCGAAAACAACTTTGCTTCCACAAGCACACAAGCGGGTACGGGTGTTTTTACAGAGTACGCCATAACCACTGTTGGAGCAGGGAGTTTAACTGCTCAAGCATTGGAGCGAGGTATAGTCGCAAGTGAGATAACTGTTGTTGGTGGTATGATAGAAGCAGGAGGCGATATACAAGCTATAGCGGCAAGCGTAACCCCACCACAGGCTCACACTTACATTACAAACGAGATAAACGCTAACCCCGGCGGGGTTGGTATTGTGTATGACCACTATTCCAGCACAGACTCATTCCAAAACAGCGAACAGTTTAGGTTTGTAAGACTCCAAACTGACCCAACGGGCAGGCTTCTTGTTAGTGTTGCCGATTATGATACATCTGCTCTTAACAATACGGGAACAGCAATCGCTCCTGTTCATGCCGCCATAAATGTTGCTAACAGCATGGCAACACTGTCCCTTGCAGATATTCGCTACAACGGTGCTTTTGTTAACTTGTATAATGCTTCGGGGAGTGAAATAACAGGCATTGACACTATTGAGCTTGCAGAGGGAGAAGAGACGGTAGCCATCATTAGAATAACAGATGGCGACGGCGTTGAAGCCTATTATGCCATATCAATTTTTAGGGCAGAGGGTATTAGATTCATGGTTACATTTGACCCAATGGGAGGGTTGGTTGAACCCGTAACAATGTTTGCGCAATCCCAAACGGCAACTTTGGCGTACTTACCAGATCCAATAAGGAGCAACTACGTTTTTGTCGGCTGGTTTACCCAAGAAGAAGGAGGCGATGAAGTTACAGTAGACACAATATTTACCTCCAATGTGAAAGTTTACGCCCATTGGGTTACAGCGGCTGCTGTTGATGGCAACAACGAAGCTCCCATACCGCCTCAACCCACCGTTAACGGCAATGGGCAAGTCGTGCCTCAGCCACCGACTAACGGAAACGTAGTTCCCGTACCACCCCAGTTGCCAACTTTTGATACAAATGCCCGCATTCCTCATTATTTCAACAATATAACTGCTTCCGGGGATATAGAAATCAGCTTTGCTCCGGGGAGCTTTGAGCTACTCCATTTACAAATGGGGGATTATATATTGCAGGAGGGTATAGACTATATCGCAACTGAAAACAGGGTGATTTTAACAAGCAATTTTATTTTGCGGCAAACAGAACCGGAAATGCAAATCACCTTTGTAATGAGTGGCGGCGCAAACCCACATGTGGTAATTATAGTTCCGTATGTTGTGCTTTTAATAGAATACCCACTTTTAACCACTACTAGAGGTGCAGTAGTTACTATACTGTACCGTATGGCAGGAAGCCCGGACACAAGCGGCCTAACAATACCTTTTTACGATGTTTATGATAGTGTGTATTATTCAAATGCTGTTAGATGGGGGGCATATCACAACATAATACTTGGCTATGGAGACGATACATACGGACCGTCAAACAATATTACACGGGAGCAGCTGGCAGCTATGTTAATGAGATACGTTTCATTTATGGGCATACCCCTTCCGGTAATAGAAGCGGAAGGACACCAAGTGTTTAGCGACATGGGCAATGTCTCCCACTACGCCGCATATGGAGTTACCCGCTTGGCACAAGCCGGAATAGTTTTCGGAAGACCGGACGGCACATTTGGTCCGCAAGCTCAAGTTACAAATGAAGACCTTGTGTATTGGTTAGAAAACTTGCTATTGTTGGAATAGGAAGATTATCGGGATAGGAAAATGGAATAGGAATCTGCGAAAATCTGCCTCGAATATAATCATTGGTGAAGTTTGAGGCAGATTCTAAAGATTTTTCGTTAGATTTACTAGATTTACTGCATTGCATTTTCTTTCCTTTTAACAAAAGCCATAATTAGAGGGTATAGCAGGATAGCCACAAACCCCGCAGCCAAGCCATTGTTGTACAGATTCATGCCTCCGGCAGGGCCTGCCAAACTCGTTGCAAAATGAACATGCAGAAAGCCCGCAACAATCCCCCATCGATAGCCAAATTTTGTGGGGATAGGGCATAAACATGTAACAAAGAACAGTATCGTAATGATACCTGGGTCACCCAAACCAAAGGCGGGAGATGTTATTGACGCAATCATAACTCCAATATAAAGAGATACGGAGCTTGGGACATTTTTACCGTTAGCCCCAAACCCAAAGGTGGACAGTATAGCAGCCATAGCAGGCCCATGAAGAATAAAACCCCCGGGCCAAAACAGCCCGAGAATCCCTGCCCAAACAACTCCCAAAATTCCAAGCAACCCCATGTTAAGATAAACGAGTGTGCCAAAAGGAGTAAAATAATCGTTTTTTGTTTTGTTCATCTCCGAAATGCGGGCAAAAGCCTGCCTAACACTACCGGGGTTCAAATATAACCCCACTCCAATGTAGAGCAGGGACAAAATAAGCAAAAACACAAGGATATGATAATGATACACAGTGCTAATGTAGCTAACGGGGGCAAGATAGATTCCAAAGCTCTGATACGCAGCAGATAACACAATAGCCATAATACCGGCAGTTAACCCTCCGTTATATAGGTTGAAGCCGTCATGTACCTTTATCATGTTAGCGGCAATCGGTTCAAAAATAAAACCGATAAACATTCCGAAAACAATGGACAGCCCAATAGCCATAGGCAAGTTTGTAAAAACACCTTCCAGGTACAGTGACCATGGCACAGTAACAACGGGGCCAAGAGATGTAGCAACAAGCACAACGAGGATAGTTTTATTAAAATCTTGACGCATAAATTTACAAAAGAGCCAACCGCCAAACCATATCGGCAAAATGTTAAGGGGGTTTTTCCCAAACAAAGAGAACCCAATAACAAGCCATATATTGGATATAGTGCCGCTTTTAAAATCGTGCTTAAAGAACTTTAGCATTCCAAAGGTAATAAAACCGGTAATGGATGCATTGATAAGAGCTGTTCCAAAGCCACCAATGTATAAGTAGTCTGTTGTTAAAACATCCGGCGCTTGCATAATGGCTACAAAGCCATAAAAAATGGAATCTAATGGCTGTATTATCAAGCCAAAAACAAAAAAGTATGCAAGGGATATCAAAGTTAAATTGTATGGATTACTTAAAATTTTCTTCATACACACATTATATCATGTAATTTTTAAAAAAACAATATTTATTTTTACGGAATTTAGAGGAATTTAGATGAAATTTAGATTTCTGGATTTTGTAAATATGGAAAGGGAATTAATATGACAAGTTTAAAACTAATAGAAGACCTAACAAACGCTTTTGGCCCCTCCGGGTTTGAAGACGAGGTTGTTGAAGTAGCAAAAAAATACATAAATGCTCAAACATTTGAGGACAGTACCCGCAATTTGTATATTGGACTTGAAAAAGAAACAACCGAAAAAACTGCCGAACAGCTCCGCATTATGATAGATGCTCACACAGACGAAGTTGGTATGATGGTTCATTACATAAAAACCAACGGCACTATAGCTTTCACCCCCTTAGCAGGTTTTTTGCCTGCCGCTTTTGTAGCGCAAAAGGTTCTGATAAAAAACAGAGAGGGAGATTTAATAACAGGCATCGTTACTAGCAAACCGCCACACTTTGCAGGCAAAAAAGACTATGGGCAGATAGAGATAGAAGATTTGTCTATTGATATAGGGGCAAGCAGCAAGGCAGAGGTAGAGCAAGACTATAAAATAAAACCTGGTTGCCCAATAGCTCCCGCCACAAAATTTGAGTACAATCAAAAAAGGGATCTTATGCTTGCAAAGGCATTTGACTGCCGTTTGGGGGTAGCTGCTGTTATAGATGTAATGAACAATTTGCCTCAAACTCAGGCGCAAGTGGTAGGAACATTAACAGCACAAGAGGAGATAGGGGTACGAGGTGCTGTCATAACAACCAGGCGCGTAAATCCTGATATTGCAATAGTGTTTGAAGGTAGCCCTGCCGACGACAGTATACTGGATAGCCACATGGTGCAAACGGCTTTGGGTAAAGGCCCAATGCTACGCTATTTAGACGGGGGTATGATAACCCACCCTCGGTTTATAGCATATGCAATAGAAATAGCTAAAAAGAATAATATACCTATACAGGAAAGTGTGCGTACAAAAAGCGGAACAAACGGCAAGGCGATACACCTTAGTAATTTGGGGGTTCCCACCATTGTAATAAGTATTCCGGTACGATATATACACACTCACCACTGTTTTGCTAAAACTGCGGACTATAAAAACGCAATAGCCCTGGCTACCGCTATTGTTAAAGATATAAATCGGGATATAGTAAATGGATTTTAAAATAGGGTTTGTGTCATAAAACCGTGGGTGTTGTCCAAAAAAAACAGGGGAATGTTGAATTACTCAACATTCCCCAAAGAAGAACAAAAAGTTAATTTGCTTGATTTTCTCTTGATTTTATGTAAAGAAATTAATCATCTTATGGTTTTCTCTTTTGTAAAAATATCGGTATATCAAATGGCTGGTCTTCTTGTTTGTTTTCCCTGGAATCCCTTATTGATCGCAGATTTTGACGACCCTCCGCTGCCGGCGGTGGTGCATCTTCTGCTTGGCTATGCCGCCGCAGTGATGAAAGCGGTGGGGCAGGTTCAGTAGCAGCGGGTTCGCTATCCCCCAAACTCGGAGTAATAAAAGACGGTACAAAATCTCTATCCCTATCCCTATCTCTAGATCTAGTATCGGATCTAGCGGCAACGGCAGCAGCGGCACTTTCCGCATCTATACCCGTTGCTATAACAGTTATAACAACCTCGTCTTTAAGATCATCATTCAAAGAAGTACCCAGTATTATTTCAGCATCGTCATCTGCATCTTCGGATATAATATCGGTTGCCGCCGAAGTTTCCATAAGCCCAAGGTTACTATCTCCCGCTATACTGATAAGGATATTTTTTGCACCACTCATCGTTGTTTCCAACAATGGGCTGTTGATTGCCATGCGAGCGGCTGCTTCTGCTTTGTTTTTGCCGCTGGCACGCCCAACACCCATATGAGCAATGCCTTTGTTTATCATAGTTGTACGCACATCAGCAAAGTCCAGGTTAATAACACCGGCTTTAAGGATAAGACTGGCAATGCCCTCTACTCCTTGTCGCAACACCTCGTCAGCTTTTTTAAAACTGTCTTTTAAAGATGTATCTTTTTCTATTATATCAAGCAGTTTTTGATTAGGGATAACGATTAAAGTGTCAACACTCTTTTTTAGCTCTTCTATTCCATCTTGAGCATTTTTCATACGTTTTTTGCCCTCAAAGAGAAACGGCTTTGTAACAACCCCAACAGTAAGCACTCCTTGTTCCTTTGCGATATTGGCAATAACAGGGGCAGCTCCTGTTCCGGTGCCACCGCCCATGCCTGCCGTAACAAAAACCATATCGGAGCCGCTTATTGCAGCAGTAATTTCATCGGTTGTTTCCTGGGCGCTTTGTCTGCCAACTTCGGGGTTGCCGCCGGCACCAAGCCCGCGGGTTAGCTTTTCTCCAAGCTGTATACGAGTTGGGGCACGGCTAAGCTCCAACACTTGGTGGTCTGTATTAACCGCAATAAAGTCGATAAATTCTACGTTATCCTCTATCATTCTGTCCACAGCATTATTGCCGCCACCGCCCACGCCAATAACTTTAATCTTTGCGTTATTTAATTGACCGCTTGTAATATCTATCAAGGTGATACCTCCCATGTTTGTATAGGCAACTTACAAAAAACACGCCGACGTAAACAAAACTGATTTTGTTATCTTTGTCGAGCTATAGTTGTTTAACTTAAAAGAGATCTATAGCAAATTAACTTTTCGTTGTCCCTTTTAAATCACAAAAGTTAATTTGCTTTCCTTAATTCAGCACTTTGCGATTTTTAAAGTTGGGACAACCGTTAAGGAAAGTGCTATACTTTAAAGTTAAACAACTCCTTATAGCAAACGTCTTTTCGATCGCGGATATTATCAGTCCTAACGCCCTTGTGCCATCCGGCGAAGGGAGTTCTCTCTGCATCCACTGTTCCAAAGTGCGGTTGCTATACCGTAGCTATTTATATTAAAAACCATAAATCTTTTTCAATGTAAATAGCTATGGTTGGTTTTTTGGACGTTGCTTTCATTCCAATCAGCTTTTTAAAACCATATTTTCAAAACCATCTTTTTCTAAAAATTACGAACCTATATATCTCATGGGTGCGTTGCATTTTTCTTGATTTTTCTCATTTTTCCAACACATCCCTCATACAATAAAATACTCTCCTAAAATTATACCCTAGTAGAGAATTTATGTCAATATCCTAAAAACCCATTGAGCGTTAATGTCGGATATGTCCAAATGACCACCAATAGTTCTAAAGAGAGCCAGTTCCGGCAATATGGGTATAAGGATACGGATTTTTTCTTCTAAATCTTGAGGTGGTCCAAGACTTATTATAATATTGCCGTAGTTTAGGCGAAGATTTGATGGATCTGTAATATCTATATACAAAGCATCCATGTCTATATCGTAAGCTAAAAAAATTCCTGCCATGGTTGCCATAGTTTGAAACACGCCGTGACCTGCAACTTCCAACCTTTCCCCAACCATAAATGTAGTAAAATCTAACCCTGCCACAATAGGGCGAGGCAAACTGCGATAATTGGCTACAGAAAGAACAAGCCCTGTGTTATCTACCTGAAGGTATTGACTTTGACTAAAACGGACGTAACCAACCGTTCTTCTTTCGGTAATATTTATATTAATTTGCCTGTTTATGTAACTTTTGGATATTGTAACACGATAAACAGCGGGGCTTTGGGCAATTGCGGCAACAGCTTGTCTGCGGTTAAAGGCAAAGATGTTTGGGTGCTGGTCGTCTATCATCGCCAATATTTGCTCCGGTGCAAGCTCGCTAATATACACAATGTTGAAGTTGGAAATATGGAAAATAGGGGATGCCAAAATGCCGCCCAAAGTTACTATTACCAAAATTAAAATTATAACCTTTTTCATGCTGGATTTCCCTTATTTTTGTGTGTTTTTAACAAATTTATCTATTGCAGTTGCTGCTGTTCTGCCTGCCCCCATCGCCATAATTACCGTTGCGGCTCCTGTTACAATATCGCCGCCGGCAAATATAGCCGGGTTACACGTTTGCCCCGTACTCTCCTCTGCAATAACACGGCTACCTTTGTTGAAGGTAAGCCCTGTTGCCCCCAAAGAAAATATTGGGTTTGGGGAAGTGCCTAAAGCCATTATAACAATATCACAATCAATCACAAAATCGCTTCCCTCTACAGGGACGGGAGAAGGGCGACCGGACGAATCCATATCTCCGAGTTTCATTTTTGTGCATTTTATACCGCTCACCCAACCGGTTTCCTTTACCAAAATTTCTGTAGGGTTTGTCAAAGTTTTGAAAACCACCCCTTCTTCTTTGGCGTGATGTACTTCCTCTAAACGTGCAGGCAACTCGTCCATGCCGCGCCTGTAAACAATATATACTTTGCTACCCAGTCGCAATGCGGTTCGAGCCGCATCCATAGCCACGTTACCTCCTCCTATTACACAGACTTTTTCGCCTATGACTATCGGGGTGTTGTGGTCTTTTTTAGACGCACGCATTAGGTTAGCTCGGGTTAAGTATTCGTTGGCAGAAAACACCCCATTGGCGTTTTCGTTGGGGATATTCATAAATTTTGGCAACCCTGCACCCGTACCCAAAAACACAGCGGAAAAGCCCTCTTCTTTAAGCAAATTATCTATAGTTACGGTGCGTCCCACAAGAGTATTGGTTTGAATTTTAACACCCAGCTTTTTAATGTTTTCTATCTCTTTTGCTAAAATTTTTTCTTTTGGCAGCCTAAACTCCGGTATTCCGTATATTAAAACTCCGCCCGGTTCGTGCAAGGCCTCAAAAATAGTTACATTGTGTCCCATTTTTGCTAAATCTGCCGCACAAGCAAGCCCTGCCGGCCCACTGCCTATCACCGCGATTTTTGCACTGTTGTTGGAAACGGATGGCGAAACGGCAAGTGATACAGGGTGGTTCAAAGCCCAATCGCCCACAAAACGCTCCAAGCGTCCTATTGCAACCGATTCCCCTTGTTTACCAACTATACATACACCTTCACACTGGCTTTCTTGTGGGCATACTCTACCGCAAATACTGGGCAGGCTGTTATCTCTATTCAAAATTTTGACGGCTTCTTCAAAATCCTGCTCTTTTATTTTGCCGATAAACCCGGGAATATCTATACCCACAGGGCATTTATCTACACACACGGGTTTTTTGCACTCAAGGCATCGGCTGGCCTCTTGTATTGCTTGGTTTTGGCTATAACCTAACGCAACCTCTTCAAAGTTTGCCACTCTGGCAGAAACCTTTTGGATTGGCATAACAACACGGTTTAGCTTTTCAAAAACATATTCCGGGCATTGTTTGGCACACACGGGGCTTTCTGTGATACTATCGAGAGCTTCTTTGCCCTGTTTTCGATAAATATCAAGGCGACGCAGAGCTTCGTCAAAGTTTACTTTATGCCCGTCAAATTCAGGGCCATCCACACAAGTGAATTTTACACTATCTCCCACAGTCAGGCGACACGCACCGCACATGCCTGTGCCGTCAACCATTATGGTATTCATGCTCACAGTTGTGGGTATATTAAATTTCTTTGTTGTTAAGCATACAAATTTCATCATTATCACGGGGCCGATTGCTATAATTTCATCATATAGCTTGCCCTCGTTTGTTATTAGGTGTTCCAGCATAGCGGCAACATTTCCCTTAAAGCCTTTTGAGCCATCATCTGTGGCAATATACACATTTTTGGATAGCTCCGCTATTTCTTTTTCCAAAACTATAAGCTGTGCCGTTTTTGCCCCTATCAACACATCAGCAAAAACACCGTTGCTATGCAACCATTTAACTTGAGGGAAAACTGGTGCTGTTCCTAGCCCTCCTGCAACAAACAGGATTTTTTTAGCTTTTAGTTTGTCTGTGGGAATACTTAAAAACAGCGACTCCTTCCCAAGGGGTCCCATAAGATCTTGCAAAAAATCCCCTTCTTTTAAACTCATATACTCTCCGGTGCTGTTCCCTATCGCCTGTATAACCAGGGTAACGGTACCGGCATCTCTATCATAATCGCAAACTGTAAGAGGTATGCGTTCGCTGTTTTCTTTTACTCTCGAAATCAAAAATTGTCCCGGCAGTGCTGTTTTTGCAATCTGTGGAGCAAAAACATCGAGCCATATTATATTTTCCGTTAAGTGCTTTGTCTTTGTGATTTTATACATTACTATTAGGTCTCCTGTTTTTTATGTAGCGGGTTAATCGGAAATTTCGTGCTATATTATATATGGCAAGGTTATAAATAGCTATACTTTCTTGCTTGTTGCACATCTTTATTTATTTCAGCTATCAATTCGTTTATACCATCAAACTTTTTTTCGCCCCTAATATGTTCCAAAAACTTGACTTCGATTTTTTTGCCATATAAATCTTGGTTGAAGTCAAGTATAAATGTTTCGATTATAACACTCATGCCTTCTTTTTTGAATGTAGGATGTATCCCAACATTTGTGACACTTGGGTAAATGCTTCCGTTTGGCAGCGTTGTTGTGGTTATATACACGCCATTTTTGGGCAAAATTTTTGACGGCTCTGTTTGAATGTTTGCGGTAGGAAAGCCTATTTTGCTGCCCCTGCGATCCCCGGTGAGTACAGTTCCGCTCAAAAAATAGCTATGCCCAAGCATTGCGTTTACGTTTTTTATATTGCCCTCAAGCAGGGCTTCGCGCACTTTTGTAGAGCTTATGTTGCCTCCATTTTCATCTTTTAACAAAGACTCAACAAAAACGTTTATGTTATATTCCTTTGCTATTTCTTTGATTTGGGCTATATCGGCTTTTCTGCCTTTGCCCAAGCGGCTATTTTCTCCTAAAACAAGGGCGGTGCATTTCAAAAGGTCTATCAAAATTTTCTCTAAAAAAAGATGGGGACTGTATTCGGCAAGTTCTTTGCTAAAGGGATATTCTAAAAAAATATCTACCCCCATTTCTTTAAACACCGAAGCCTTTTCTGATGAAACAAAGATTTGCCCTGGGGATTGGTCCATCAGCACAGTTTTCGGATGTGGGTTAAAGGAAAACACAAGGGATTGCAGTCGGTTTTTTTTTGCATAGTCTACAGCTGTTTTTATAAGCTGTTTGTGACCGATATGTACCCCGTCAAAGTTACCGATAGTTATTACGGTAGGTGAATTTTGTTGTATGTTTTCGCTGTTTAAATATATCATAAATTGTTATCCTTGTTATCCTATATAGATCATTGGTCGTAACGTATCATTTTTGAATTTATACAGACCAAAAAAATTCTGTTTGTGGTCGTAAATTTTTATTATTTGATTTTGTTCCAAATCCAAACCTTTAACATTTATGGTATTGCCGTTTTGCAAAAATTTATTTTGCCGTTGTGGCAAAACTATTTTTTCGTAGCTTTCCAATATAAACTCTATTGGGGTTAGATAATGTGGTTCAAAACTGTTTTGGATTTGCTCTACAGTGTAAGCGTCGTTTATGTCAAAGCAAGAAGAGCGGAGGCGGACAAGGTCGCCCATGGTAGCTACCGTACCCAACTTTTCACCAATATCATTGCACAGTGTGCGGATATATGTGCCGCTTGTACAATGCACATCTATCTCTAGTTGGGTGTCGGTAATAAATTTATTTATCACTATGCTAAAAATGGTTATTTGCCGTGGTTTTCGTTCCACCTCTATATTTTGGCGAGCGAGTTTATATAAGGGTACGCCGCCCATTTTTATTGCGGAGTACATGGGTGGTAATTGTTCTATTTTTCCAACAAAAGAGTTTATCGCTGTGGTTATTTCTTGGGCTGTAGCATTTACCGATTGCTCTTCTATTATATTTCCGGTAATATCTTGGGTATCTGTTTTTTTGCCCAATATTAGCACAGCCCTGTATACTTTGGGACCTCCTTGTATTAATTCGGCAAACTTTGTTGCCTTGCCAACACAAACAGGGAGGACCCCTGTTGCATTTGGATCTAATGTACCTGTATGACCCACTTTTTTTATGCCTGTAGCACCACGAACAATGTTTACAATACGGTGAGAAGAAGGGCCTTTTGGTTTATTAACGTTGATTATACCTTCCATTTTTTCCGTTTTTTCCATTTTTGGTAATCTCCCGGGTGTACATAACAAGTTAACTTTTCGTTGCCTTTTTTGATATTTTTCAATATTTTTCAATACGGCTAATTTGTTCCAATGTTTTGCCTAATCCATTCGACTATTTGTTCTATAGACTGTTTTGGGGAGGAATCCATATCTATTCCGCTGGCATATTTGTGGCCGCCGCCGCCAAAATGCTGTGCTATCTCGTTAACGTTTATTGTATCGGAACGTAAACTTACTTTTGTTGTGCCGTTTTCCCTTTCATAGGCAAAAACAGCCACATCCATCTCTTTTATACGCTTAAACATTGTTACGACCCCGTCCAGATCGCCACGGGTTATACCAAGCTCTCGCATTTTTTCGAGTGTAGCTATAGTGTATACCAAATTTATATCGGGAACGATGGTAAAGTCCCCAATAATGCTTAAAAATCCCTTAAACTGGTGCAATGTCTGTTGATAAATTAATCGCTCATAAATAAATGCGAAGGGGATATCTTGCTTCAGTAACTGACCCGTTATTTCCATAGTTTTGGGAGATGTGGATTTAAAGCGAAAGCCACCGGTATCTGTAACAATACCGGCATACAGACAAAACGCTATGTTTGCATCTATTTCTACTCCAAGAGCCATCAGCACCTCATACACTATTTCACAAGTAGAAGATGCATTGGTATTTATAAAATTATGATCTCCGTACCCTTCGTTAACGTGGTGGTCTATAACGATGTTTGGGCTGTTTCTAAAAAGGTTTACTGCCTTCCCTAAACGGCTTTCTTCGCCGCAGTCCAAAGCTATAAACAAGTCCGGTTTTAAGTTTTTGCTTTTATTAACAAAATCAAATCCCGGCAAAATTGTGTATTTTGAAGGGTAGTCTTCCAACAAAACCATTGGGTTTTTGCCCATGCTTTTTAGGGCATGAGCCATAGCGAAGCAAGAACCGATAGAATCCCCGTCTCCGTTTATGTGTCCCGATATAACAATGTCGTGTGCAGATAATATTGTGTTTGTTATTTCTTTTGGAACCATTGCCATAACACCATCCTTTACAGCTTGTCCAATATTTCTTGTATACGCATTGAGTACTCCAAAGAATCGTCTAACAAAAAAGTTATCTCCGGTGTTTGACGCAAATTTATATTGATTGCCAGTTGTCTTTTGATAAAACCGGCTGCTTTCTTAAGGGCAGTCAAACTATTTTTTTTATCTTCTTCCGTACCCATTATACTAACATATATTTTACAATATTTTAAATCTGATGTTGTATCTGTTCGTGTTACGGTTATTATGCCGGCAAGCCTCGGGTCCTTTAACTCTCTAATCATAAGAGCTGTTTGTTCTTTAATTTCATCGTTAATACGTGTTATACGCCGGTTCACCTTGGCACTTCCTCCATTATATAGCTTTCTACTACATCTCCTTCTTTTATATCGTTGTATTTTTCAAAAGAAAGACCACATTCATAGTTGCCAGCCACTTCGCGCACGTCATCTTTAAAGCGACGCAGAGCTGCCAGTTCTCCTTCGTGTATTACTTTACCATCTCTTACTATACGCACCTTTGCTGCCCTTTGTATTTTGCCGTCTGTAACATAACAACCGGCTATGGTAACACCGCTGGCTCTAAACAACTGGCGTATCTGTGCGTGTCCTATAACTTTTTCTTGGTAAATGGGATCCAACATACCTTTTATTGCAGAAGAAATGTCCTCTATGGCGTTGTATATAACCCTGTACAGGCGAATATCTACATTTTCGGCATCGGCAACTTGTTTTGCGGCGTTGTCGTAACGCACATTAAATGCTATTATAATAGCATTGGAGGCACTGGCAAGCATGATGTCGCTTTCTGTTATTTGCCCAACACCGCCGTGTATCGTTTTTATCCTTACCTCTTCATTGGAAAGCCGCTCCAAACTGTTGCGTACCGCTTCTACAGAACCTTGCACATCGGCTTTTATAACAATATTAAGTTCTTTAACATTACCTTCTCGTATTTGGTCAAAGAGGTCGTCTAAAGATACTTTTGGTGTGGCAGATTTTAGCATGTTTTCTCTGCCTTGTGCCACCATATCTGCCGCTACTTGGCCCGCTTGTCTTTCGCTTGCGGCTACATATAGCATATCTCCCGCTTTTGGCACTTCTGAAAGCCCCACAATCTCTGCGGGGGTGCTAGGCTCACATTTTCTAAGACGATTGCCTTTGTGATCCATCATTGTACGAACTTTACCGTAGGTGGCTCCAACAACGATAGGGTCGCCGATGCTAAGGGTGCCTTCTTGTATAAGCACAGTAGCGACCGGGCCTTTCCCTTTATCTAGATTGGCTTCTATAACCGTGCCCCTGGCTCGTTTGCGTGGATTCGCCTTTAGCTCTTTTACCTCTGCAACCAACAATATGTTTTCCAGTAGGTCGTCAATGCCTTTGCCCTGCTTTGCGGAAACGGGAACACAAATGTTTTTTCCGCCCCAATCTTCCGGAACGATGCCGTGTTCGGAAAGCTCCTGCTTTACACGATCCAGATTTGCTTGGGGTTTGTCAATTTTATTTATTGCTACTATTATTTCCACATCTGCAGCTCGGGCGTGGTTTATTGCCTCTATCGTTTGGGGCATAACGCCGTCGTCTGCTGCAACGACAAGTATTGCGATGTCTGTTACTTGAGCTCCTCGCATACGCATAGCCGTAAAAGCCTCGTGGCCCGGGGTGTCCAGAAACGTTATATTTTTGCCTTGAGCATTGACTTGGTATGCACCAATATGTTGGGTGATACCTCCGGCTTCTGCATCTATAACATTGGTGTTGCGTATTGCGTCTAACAAAGATGTTTTGCCGTGGTCAACATGCCCCATAACAACCACAACAGGGGGACGCTCTGTCATATCGCTGTCATTATCGTCTTCTGTAGCAAATGCTTCTTCCAAAATATCGGTTTCTTCTAAGGGTTCAACAATAATGTCGAATTTTTCGGCTATTTTTGAAGCGGTGTAGTAGTCTATTTCCTGGTTAACATTTGCCATAATACCAATTTTCATAAGAGGCATTATAACTTCCTGCACACCTTTGCCAAGTTTTTCTGCTAAATTTCCTACAGTGATACCTTTGCCGATTTGTAGAACTTTAATGTCATTTTCTGCGGCTTTTAAGGCTTCTTGCTCTTGCAATAACCTTTCCTCCGCCTGCTTTTTTTGCAATTTACGCTTTTCTTTTTTCTTTTGGGTTGCTGTTATTTGCGGCTCGTCGCTTATATTGAACATGCGAGATTTTCCGCCGCGTTTATCTTCTTGTCGAGGCTGCTTGCCTTTTTGCCGTCTTCTGTCTCCCTGTTGGTTTTCCGAGCTTACAACATTGGTGTCTCCTGTTCTCGCACCCCCAAAGGAAGGTTTTTGAAAATGTCTCCCACCACGAGAGCCTTGGCTTTGTGATTTGTCGCCATCTTGACGAGGAGGTCTGTCACCTTGGTATCTTGGTCTATCGCCGTCTTGTCGTGGTGGTCTATCACCTTGGTATCTTGGTCTATCGCCGTCTTGACGGGGAGGTCTATCGCCTTGGTATCTTGGTCTATCGCCGTCTTGGCGGGGAGGTCTATCACCTTGGTATCTTGGTCTATCGCCGTCTTGACGAGGAGGCCTGTCGCCTTGGTATCTTGGTCTATCGCCATCTTGACGGGGAGGTCTATCGCCTTGGTATCTTGGTCTATCGCCGTCTTGACGGGGAGGTCTGTCGCCTTGGTATCTTGGTCTATCGCCGTCTTGGCGGGGAGGTCTATCACCTTGGTATCTTGGTCTATCGCCGTCTTGACGAG
>WRKF01000156.1 GCA_009778165.1 Defluviitaleaceae bacterium | reverse complement strand
AAAAAAGGTGCTAACCGTCCGGACGGTAGCCTCATTCGTTTTGACGACAACGCAGCCGTTATTATAAAAGAGGACAAAAATCCGAGAGGTACGCGTATTTTTGGACCCGTTGCAAGAGAGTTAAGAGAAAAGCAGTATATGAAAATTTTGTCTTTAGCACCTGAAGTGTTGTAGGAAGGGGGTATCGCGTGAAGATAAAAAAAGACGACCTGGTGCAAGTTATTGCAGGAAAAGACAAAGACAGACAAGGCAAAGTGATGGCTGTAGACAGGGCGAAAAACAGAGTCATAGTTGAGGGGGTTAATATTAAAACAAAGCACCAAAAACCAAACCGCCAAAACCAAACCGGCTCCATAGTTAAAACGGAAGCCTCAATAAACGCCTCCAACGTAATGTTTGTACACAACGGAAAACCAACGCGGTTGGGATATAGCATTACCACTACGCAGAAAGACGGTAAAGATATAAAAGTGAAAAAAAGGATAGCGAAGTCTACAGGCGACATTATAGACTAAGCCATTAAACAATAGAACAAAACTGGAGATTAGCGGGCAAAATCTCGCTAAGGAGGAAAGATGAACAGATACAAAGAAATCTACAACACAGAAATTGTGGATGCCATGATGAAAAAGTTCTCCTATAAAAACAAACTGCAGGTGCCAAAACTTGAAAAAATAGTGGTTAATATGGGCATTGGAGAAGCGAAGGACAACGCAAAAGTGCTTGAATCTGCTACAAAAGAGATGGCAACCATAACAGGTCAAAAACCTGTTGTAACAAAAGCAAAAAAATCTGTTGCCGCCTTTAAAATAAGAACAGGCATGAGCATTGGTTGCAAAGTTACTTTGCGTGGCAGTAAAATGTATTCCTTTGCTGATAGGCTAATAAATATAGCACTTCCTCGTGTACGTGATTTTCGTGGCATTAGCGGCGAAGCCTTTGACGGACGCGGCAACTATACTTTGGGCATAAGGGAGCAGCTTATTTTTCCGGAAATACATTACGATCAAATAGATAAAATACGCGGCATGGATGTGGTTTTTGTAACGACAGCCAAAACAGACGAAGAAGCAAAAGAGTTACTTACACTTTTTGGTATGCCCTTTATTAAAACTTAGGCAAAATTAGAAGGAGGAACCAGCGTATGGCAAAAACAGCCATGAAAGTTAAACAAAAAAGAACACCAAAATATGCAGTTAGGGCGTATACTAGGTGTGAAATATGCGGCCGCCCTCATTCTGTACTTAGAAAGTTTGGTGTTTGTCGTATTTGCTTTAGGGAGCTAGCTTACAAAGGTCAAATACCGGGGATAAGGAAGGCTAGTTGGTAGGGGGATTTGCTTACCTAAAAGGAGGTTTCATTATGATGACTGATCCCATAGCAGACATGCTTACAAGGATTAGAAACGCCAATAGTGCAAAACACAAAACTGTAGATATACCCTTATCTCGAGTTAAAAACCAGATAGCAGAAATTTTAGTGAATGAAGGCTATGTATCAAGCTACGAGATAATAGAAGATGGGGTTAAGAAAAATATGCGTATTACTTTGAAATATGGTGATAAGGCTAGGGTGCTTTCCGGCTTACGCCGCATATCAAAACCCGGGCTTAGGGTATACGCAAAAAGCGACAATTTACCAAAAGTTTTAAATGGTCTAGGCGTTGCCATTGTTTCTACAAATATGGGAATTGTGTCAGACAAAGTAGCTCGCAAACACAATGTTGGCGGCGAAGTGTTGGCATTTATATGGTAAAGGAGGTTAAATATGTCACGGATAGGCAAACAGCCTGTTGTGGTACCTAGCGGCGTTACAATAGATTTAAAAGAGGGTAACTTTCTTACCGTTAAGGGACCGAAAGGTACGTTGAGCAGGCAACTTGTACCCGATATAAATGTTCAAGTGGAAACTGAACAGATACTCGTTACTCGCCCAAACAACCTTAAACGCTTCCGATCTTTGCATGGTCTTACCCGAACCCTTATATTTAATATGGTAGAGGGAGTAACAAAAGGTTATTCAAAAACACTGGAAATAAACGGCGTGGGTTACAGAGCAGCCAAAAACGGCAAAAAACTCAATCTTACCCTCGGTTATTCCCATCCTGTGGAAATGGAAGATCCTGAAGGGATAGACACCACTGTAGAAGGTAATAACAAAATAATTATAACGGGTATAGACAAGGAAAAAGTAGGGCAATACGCCGCTATTATCAGAACAAAGCGCCCGCCGGAGCCATACAAAGGTAAGGGCATAAAATATTCGGATGAAAAAATACGCCGCAAAGCCGGTAAAGCAGGCAAGAAATAGTAGGATAGGCGGGATAGAAAGGTATAGAAGGGGCTAAAAATATGATAAAAAAACCTTCACGAAACAGCACTAGACAAAAAAGGCACTATCGCCTTCGTAGAAACATTTCCGGCACTAATGCAAAACCGAGGCTAAACGTGTTTCGCTCAAACAAACACATTTATGCACAAGTTATCGACGATGTGGAAGGCAGTACGATAGTGGCTGCGTCCACAAAGGAAAAAACCATTGGCGAAGGGTTAAAATCTACAGCAGATGTAGAAGCAGCAAAGGCCGTTGGGCTTGCTCTCGGCAAAAGAGCTATACAACAAGGAATAGAAACTGTTGTTTTTGACAGAGGTGGTTATTTGTACCATGGTAGGGTAGCTGCTTTGGCAGAAGGTGCCCGAGAAGCCGGATTAAAGTTCTAAGGAGGCCTTATAAGTGAGAAAGATAGATGCAGACACTCTGGAATTAAAAGACAAAGTTGTAACTATTAACCGAGTTACAAAAGTTGTAAAAGGCGGTAGAACCTTTCGCTTTGCAGCTTTGGTGGTAGTTGGCGACGAAGCCGGTCATGTTGGTGTTGGTCTTGGCAAAGCAGCCGAAATACCCGAAGCAATAAGAAAAGGCAAAGAAGACGCCAAAAAGAATATGATATTTATAGAAAGAAACGAAAGCGACAGCTTGCACCACATAATAGAAGGGCATTTCGGGGCTGCTCATGTGCTGTTAAAACCGGCAGCAGAAGGTACGGGCATAATAGCCGGTGGTCCTGTGCGTGCTGTTATGGAGCTTGCCGGCATTCGTAATGTTCGTACAAAATCCCTTGGCTCTAACAACAAACGCAATGTTGTGAATGCTGCAATAGAGGGGTTGCGTTTAATAAAAACTCCCGGACAAGTAGCTACGCTGCGGGGCATAAGCGAAGAGGGGTTACTTGCAAGATAGATATGGAGGGTACTCGTAATTATGAAAGAGTTGAAAATAACCCTTGTAAGATCTACCATCGGAAGCAAACCAAAGCACAAAAAAACTGTGCAAGCACTGGGGCTTGGAAAAACCAACAGCAGTGTAACTCAAAAAGATAACCCTGCAACCCGTGGTATGATACACAAGGTGTCACATTTGGTGAAAGTTGAAGAAGTATAGGAGGTGAAATATGGAACTGAGCAACCTAAAACCCGCAAAAGGCTCTAACAAGAAAAAGTTTAGGGTAGGACGCGGTCATGGTTCCGGCAATGGTAAAACCTCCGGAAAAGGTCACAAAGGGCAAAAGGCTCGTAGTGGCGGCGGTGTGCGTCCCGGTTTTGAGGGCGGTCAAATGCCCCTTTACAGGCGATTACCAAAAAGAGGTTTTAAAAATCGTAACACAAAACATATTATTGCCATTAACCTAGCTCATCTTAACAACGCATTTGAAAGCGGCGATATTGTAGATATAGCTGCACTAAAGTCTAAAGGATTACTTAGCAACCCGAGAGATGGTGTTAAGATTCTTGGGCAGGGTGAACTGGAAAAAAAGCTACATGTAAAAGTAAATTATTTTAGTCAATCGGCAGCCGAAAAAATTAAAGCAGCCGGGGGAGAAGCAGAGGTGGTATAGTGTTTAGCGTATTTGCAAATGTATGGAAAGTGGAGGAACTGCGTAAAAAGTTGCTCTACATACTTCTCATATTATTCATATACCGTATTGGTGCAAATATTCCCCTGCCGGGTATAGATATTGGTTTGTGGCAAATTGTACGCACTGATTTTACCGGTCAAACTTTGTTTGCTACAATAGTTGGTGGTGGTTTTGGTACAATATTTGCTATGGGTATCGGACCATACATTACTGCATCTATTATAATGCAGTTGCTTACTGTGGCCATTCCCAAGTTAGAACAACTAAAAAAAGAAGGGGCAGAAGGCAAAAAAAAGCTAGACCAGATAACTCGTTATTTGGCCATTGTTATGGCGTTTTTTCAAGCGGTAGGTATGGTGTTTATGCTAGATAACCATCCTATGATGTTTGGTCTTAGCCTATTTACATACCCGAACATGTTTACTTATGTTATGGCAGTCATATCCCTCGTAACCGGTACAATATTTGTAATGTGGTTGGGTGAACTTATAACAGAAAAAGGTATTGGTAACGGTATCTCCTTCATGATTTTTGCTAATATATTGAGTGCAGTACCGGGTGGTATTGTTGGGCTTTATGGGTTGGCGATGACAGGAGAAATATGGCTTATTGTTGGTATAGGTGTTTTGGCACTTTTGTTTATTGCCTTAATATTTTTCGCTGTGCTTATACAAGGCGGAGAGAGGCGTATACCGGTGCAAAATTCCAAAAAAATGATAGGAGCTACAGGTCGCAGCAGTTCTCCAAGCAACAGCTATATACCTTTAAAGGTGAATGTTGCCGGTGTTATGAGTATAATTTTTGCACTTAGCCTTTTGCAGTTTCCTGCAATGATAAGTCAGGTTGTTGTTGGCAATGACACATTAAACACAATTGTACACCATCTGGAAATCACTATGCCAATCGGTGCGGTGCTTTATATGTTGCTTATCGTAGCATTTACATTTTTTTATACGTCTTTTGCCATTAACCCAACAGAAATGGCAGAAAACATGAAGAAAAACGGCGGGTTTATTCCCGGTATACGCCCGGGCAAACCTACAAGCGACTATATTTCCCGCACAGTTTACAGGTTAAGCTGGATTGGGGCAGGGTTTTATGTAACCCTGGCTATATCCCCTATTTTGTTTCAATGGGCTAGTGGTATAGTGGTTGGTTTCGGTGGTACTACATTACTAATTGTTGTTGGTGTAGCATTAGAGTTGGTTAAACAATTGGAAAGCCAGCTGTTAATGCGCCATTATAAAGGCTTTTTAGAATAATGACAAGGGAGAAGGCTTATGAAACTTGTTATAATGGGAACTATAGGTTCCGGTAAAGGCACTCAAGCAAAAGCTATTAGCAAAAAATTTGGCATAGCACATATTTCTACAGGAGATGTAATGCGTAGCCATATAAAAAACCAAACGCCACTTGGCATAAAACTACAAGACATAATGGCGAAGGGGGATTTGGTAGACGACGAAACAACAGCTGAATTGTTAAAGGATCGTATGTCGCAAGAAGATGCAAAAAACGGCTTTATATTAGATGGATATCCGCGCAGTTTAGCTCAAGCAGACACTCTAAAAAATATTACAAGCCTGGACAAAGCCATATATTTAAACGTAGATAATGACACAGTAATAGAAAGGCTTAGTGGTAGGCTAACATGTACAAACTGTGGCAATATGTTCCACATAAAAAACAACCCTCCAAAACGACCGGATTTATGCGATGGTTGCAACAATATCTTAATCCAGAGAGAGGACGACAGAGAGGAAGCTATACAAAAACGCCTCGAAATTTTCACCACGCAAACCTTGCCGGTTATTGATATATACCGCAACCAAGGCATTTTGTTGGAGGTTGCTCCGGGAGGGATAGCAGAAGTACGCAGCACTATCTTTAAGGAGCTAGAGGGTTTAAAGCAAGCATGATAATTATAAAAAGTAATGCACAAGTTCAGCTAATGCGCAAAGCCGGTCAAACTGTTATGCGTACCTTTGAGCTTTTGGAAAGATATATAAAGCCCGGGGTTACAACATTGGAATTGGACAAAATAGCATACGACTTTATCAAAAGCAAGGGGGGGTATCCTTCGTTTTTGGGTTATCAGGGTTATCCTGCTTCCATAAACACATCTGTAAACGAGGAGATTGTGCATGGGGTACCCAGTTTAAGGAAACTGAAAAGCGGTGATATTGTGGGGATTGATATTGGCGTATACTTAAATGGTGTTCACGGAGATGCGGCCCGTACCTATGGTATTGGAGAGATTTCCGCAGAAAACCAACATCTCATTGATGTGACTCGCCAATGCTTTTTTGAAGCCATAAAATACGCACGTCCCAAAAACCATCTTAACCAAATTTGCAGTGCTATAGAAAGTTATGCAAATAGCCACGGTTATACTGTGTCGAAGGAGTTTATCGGGCATGGTATTGGAGCTAACCTACACGAACCGCCGGACATACCAAACAATAGTATGGAAAAACGAGGACCACGCATACGGCAGGGAATGACATTCGCAATAGAGCCAATGGTAAATGCAGGTGCCTCTGACGCTTTTGTAGAAGTAGATGGCTGGACTGGCATTACAAAAGATAAAAAAAATTCTGCCCATTACGAAAACACAATACTTATTACCGATGGGGAGCCGGAGATACTTACAGTATGATAGGGAAGGGATTTCGGAAAGATAGGAGGATGACAGGTATCTAGCAGTTTTTTGTTTGGAACTTGTTGAAAAAGATGAGTGTTGGGCAAATAGTTTTTTCTAAACAAGGAAGGGACAAAGGCTTACCGTTTGTAGTAATGTCTACAAAAGAAAATTATTTGTATCTTGCAGATGGTAAGCTAAGAAAAATAGAAAATCCCAAGAAAAAAAAGGTAATGCATGTGGCAAAAACCAATTACATAGATACTACTCTTGCATTTGGGATTGTAAACAACGAACATATTAAAAATAGTGATATACGAAAAGCTATAGAAAATTTTATAGGGAAGGGGGTATGACTTGTCCAAAAGTGGTATGATAGAAGTAGAAGGCATTGTGATAGATAAGTTACCATCGGCAACATTTACTGTGGAGCTTTCTAATGGTCACAAAATTGTGGCACACTTGTCTGGAAAACTAAGAATGAACTTCATTAGAATTATACCCGGCGATAAGGTGCTAATAGAAATGTCGCCTTATGACTTAACAAAAGGTAGAATAATATGGCGGGAAAAGTAACTTTTTTCCTGAGCTGCTAAAGGAGGCACTACAATGAAAGTTAGGCCATCTGTTAAGCCTATGTGTGAAAAATGTAAGATAATAAAAAGAAAAGGCGTAGTAAGAATTATTTGTGGAAACCCAAAACATAAGCAACGCCAAGGATAAACCAGGAGGAACTATATGGCAAGGATATCAGGTGTAGACTTACCCAGAGAAAAAAGGGTCGAAATTGCCTTAACGTATATTTACGGTATTGGTCGCTCTGCTAGCAATACAATACTTGCATCAGCCGGCGTAAACAAAGACACTCGCGTGCGTAACCTTACAGAAGACGAAGTTGCTAAAATAAGGGAAGTTGTAGACAAAACCCAAAAGGTGGAAGGTGATTTGAGACGCGAAACTGCCCTTAATATAAAACGCCTCGTAGAAATTGGTTGCTACAGGGGCATACGCCACAGGAAAGGTATGCCGGTGCGTGGGCAAAAAACAAAAACAAATGCCCGCACAAGAAAAGGACCGAGACGCACAGTTGCCAACAAAAAGAAATAACCCAATAAACTCACGCTAGTGTAATAGTGAAATAAAGAAATTGCACGTTAGTCAATAAGATGCTTTGGTGGCAGATTGATTTTGTTTTTTGTGTTTAATATTTTTTTGTTTTATTTATCATCCTATATAAAAAATATATAAAAAAGTGATAGAAAGGAAGTTATATATGGCGGTTAAAAGAGCACCTAAAAAAGGGGCGGCTACACGCAGACGTAAAGACAGAAAGTATGTAGAAAGAGGCAAAGCCCATATACAATCTACATTTAATAATACTATTGTTACAATAACAGATGTGGGTGGCAATGCCTTGTCTTGGGCAAGCGCCGGTGAGCTAGGTTTTAAAGGCTCAAGAAAATCCACACCTTATGCCGCCCAAATGGCAGCAGACAAAGCTGCTTTAGCTGCAAAGGAATATGGGCTTCGTACTGTGGAGGTTTTTGTTAGAGGTCCCGGCAGTGGAAGAGAAGCGGCTATAAGAGCCCTGCAAGCAGCAGGGTTGGACATTACATTAATAAAAGACGTAACACCTGTTCCTCACAATGGATGCAGGCCACCAAAACGCAGAAGAGTATAATAAGGGGGAATCATGGCAATAGACAGAACGCCTATACTAAAAAAGTGTAGAGCCCTTGGCATAGAACCAATGGTTTTGGGTATAGCCAAAAAATCTAAAAGGGAGATAACTCGCTCTAATCGCAAAGTAAGTGAATATGGCTTGCAGTTGCGTGAAAAGCAAAAAGCAAAATTTATATATGGTGTGCTGGAGCGCCAGTTCAGAAACTATTTTAAGGAAGCGGCAAAAACACCGGGCATTAGTGGCGAAAATTTGTTGCGTACCCTAGAGAGTCGGCTGGATAACGTGGTTTTTAGGCTTGGTTTGGCTCGCACCAGAAAAGAAGCAAGGCAGATAGTAGGACACAAACTTGTTACAGTAAATGGCAGGTCTGTTAACATACCGTCTTATAGACTCAAGGTTGGGGACAGAATAGAAATACGAAGCAAATCTAGTGATTTGGCTCGTTTTAAAGAAATAGTAGCATCTACAGAAAGCCGTATTGTACCTGGTTGGTTGAGCAGTGATCTAAAGGGTCTTAGCGGCAGTGTTATGAACATGCCTAACCGTGGCGATATAGATGTGCCTGTAAACGAAACGCTAATAGTAGAGTTTTATTCCAAAATGCTATAAAAAGTGCGAATTTTTTATTTACATACATTTAAATAAGTTATGTAAATAAATCAAGTTAAGTTTGATTTAAGTTAAGAGAAATTCGCAAGTGCAAATTGTTTTTACTTTTGTTATAGTTGCTTGGAGCAAGGAGGAATTCAACAAAATGTCTGATTTTGAAAAACCTCGTATAGAAATTGTAGAAAGCTCTAGAGATGACACATATAGCCGTTTTATAATAGAGCCGCTGGAAAGAGGTTACGGCACTACCTTGGGTAACTCTTTGCGTCGTATTCTTCTTTCGTCTTTGCCCGGCAGTGCCGTAACATCTATAAAAGTAGACGGTGCAATACACGAGTTTAGCGTATTGCCTGGTGTTAAAGAAGATATTATAGAGATTATACTCAATCTAAAAGATTTAGCTATACGCAACACGAGTAGCGACGACGAACCCAAAAGAGCCTATATAGACGTTAGCGGTGAGGGAGTTGTTCTGGGAAAAGATATAAAAGTGGACAGCGACATTGAAATAATGAATCCCGAACTGCACATTGCTACCCTTAGCGGTGGCGAAAACAGCAAACTTTTTATAGAGTTGACTATTAAAAAGGGACGCGGTTATGCCAGTGTAGATAAAAACAAACAGGCAGAAGGCACCACCATTGGTCTTATTCCGATAGATTCTAGTTTTACGCCGGTGCGCCGTGTAAATTTTGTGGTAGAGGATACCAGGGTTGGACAGCAAACCGACTTTGATAAACTGACATTAGAAGTTTGGACAAATGGTACTATATCTCCGGAGGATGCTATAAGTGCCGGTTCAAAAATTTTGACCGACCATTTTAATCTTTTTGTTAACCTTACAGAAAACGCCAGGCGTACAGAAGTATTGATACAAAAGGATATAACAAAAAAAGAGAAGCTAATGGAGTTAACTATAGAGGAGTTGGAACTTTCCGTACGTTCTTATAACTGTTTGAAACGTGCAGGGATTAACCGTGTAGAGGATTTAGCGAACAAAACAGAAGAAGATATGATGAAAGTAAGGAACTTGGGTCGCAAGTCTTTAGAAGAGGTGCTTAGTAAAATGACGGAGCTGGGGTTGGCCCTTGTTTCCGATGAAGAAGAATAGAAGAGGGCGTGACAAAATCAACACCACGCCCTGGAGGGGCGTGTTTTGCCCCGGAAAGGAGGCTATAAAATGGCTACCTATAGAAAGCTGGGCAGAATCACCAGCCAAAGAAAGGCAATGCTACGCAACTTAACAACAAACCTGCTTTACCATGGTAAAATCAGTACTACCGATACCCGAGCAAAAGAAACTCGACGTATTGCTGAAAAATTAATAACCCTTGCAATAAAAGAAAAAGATAATTTTGTGGAAGAAACAGTTATAGTAAAAATGCCAAGGAAAGACACAAAGGGTAGACGGGTAAAAGAAGAAGTGAACGGAAAGCGAGTGACGGTTTACGATGAGATAGAAAAGACAATTAAAAAAGACAATCCATCTCGCCTTGCTGCTCGCCGCAAAATGCTGAGCATACTATACCCTGTAACAGAGGTTCCGACTGATGGTCGCAAAAAACGCAAAAACACTGTTACTGTAAACATGCCAAACAAATTGTTTGATGAGATAGCACCAAAATATCAAGACCGAAAAGGCGGTTATACCCGCATAATTAAATTGGGTCCTCGCAAAGGCGACGGTGCACCACAAGTTATTATAGAACTTGTGTGATTGCGTTATTGTTTTTACCAAACAAAAAGGCTGTTTAGGAATATGATGTAAATAAGTGACGATAGTTTCCTAAATTTAGCAGTTTCGGACGGAACTGCTATTAGCCCTTTTTGTTTGGAATTTTATTTATTTTTATTTTTCCTACCCTTTTCCTATCTTTTAATTTTGAATTGCTCTACTAACTGTCGCAAAACACTTGCTTGGCTTGAAAGCTCATCTACTACATACACGTTTGTTTGAACAACATCTGAGTTGTTGCTAGTGGTTTGGTTAATGCTTTCTACATTTTGTAATATTGTGCCAATCTCGCCGGCCTGGCTGTTGGAAGCCTCTGCTATATTTGCTATATTTTCTGTCATATCGGTTGTGAACTGCACAATACTGCTTAGAGCATCAGCGGTGTGCTGTGTCATAGCTACTCCCTTGTCTACACGATGCAAAGATTCAGCAATCAGATCAGACGTTTCTTTGGCGGCGGCGGCACTTCTTCCTGCCAGATTACGAACTTCTTCTGCCACAACAGCAAAACCTTTGCCGTGCTCACCGGCTCTGGCGGCTTCAACAGAAGCGTTTAGTGCCAAGAGGTTAGTTTGGAAAGCAATATCTTCTATTATCTTTACAACCCTGGCTATTTCGGAAGAGGATTGTTTAACTTCTTCCATTGCGGCAGACATGTCAAGCATTGCATTGTTGCCAAGCTCTGCGGCATTTTTAACTTGTTTGGAAAGTTGGTTAGTATTTTCTGCGTCATCAGCATTTTTCTGTATTTTATCCATAAGCCTGGTGATTGTTTCGGACATGGTGTTTATTGTTGAAACTTGGTTTTCAACATTAATCTTTAATTCCTGAGCAGACTGAGATATACGTCCTGCAAACTCTTCTACCTGGGTTGATGAACCTTGGATTTCGCTGATAAGGGAGCTTATAGATGTAGTTAAAATTTCTATTGACGATTTGATTGGGCCAAAATCTCCAATATATTGGCGTGTTATCTCCACACCAAAGTTTTTTTCTGCTAACTCCTGCAACAGCATTGTTGTTTCTTCTACATAGCTTTTTATAATGCCGGCAGATATAACCAGAGCATTATCAATTCTGGCATAGGATTCCATTGCAAGCCGAGTGTCTTCGTCGTGAGGTTCCGGTTTGTACTCGAAGCTCAAAACGCCTTTAGCAAGCCCATTTTGAAGGATACGCTCAATGTCCATTGCTTCAAAATCTTGATAGTTTGCTATTTTTTCCGCAACTTTTTGAGATTTGCCAATTTGGGTAATGTCGTATGGAGCTATTATAAAACAAGAAGCCTTACCGTAAGCATCTTTTATAGGCATTATATTTTGTTCAAAAGTTAGCTCTTCGCCGTTTGGCGACATTATTGACACTATGTCTTTGCAAATTTCGCCTGTATATTCGGCACGTTTTATGCTGTTAGTGAGAGCTTCGCCTATTTCGGGCGGTGATCCCTCCAAAATTGTTTTGCCCAACATACTCTCTTGATGGTAACCAAAGTTAACAGAGTATTTATTGAAAAACGAGTATTTGTGTTGGGCATCAATTACGATAACTGGATAGGGCAGGGCATCCAAAAAAGAAATTATGTTTTCGATTATTCGATTAGTTCCTGCTACAAAAGTTTCAAATTCACCTTTTGCGGCGGTTTCATCTCCCCTTGCGTTAAGATGTCCTTTGTCAACTTCTTGGCTCAACCTTGACAAATCGTCAAATATTACTTTAATAGTGCCAATCAAATTGTGTACATCTAGGGTAAGGCGACCTATTTCATCTTTACTTATTTTGGAGCGGTCTGTGTTAACACTAAAATTTCCGTTAGAAACATCATTTACAAGTTTTGCGAGTTTGCGTATAGGGTAGAATCTACGCAAAATGTACATCATTCCGCCAAGGCTAACAAGGAGCAACAGTGCTGTTGTTAATAAACCGATGTTGTGAAAAACTCCCACATCTGCAAGATATTCTCCAATGACATCACGGATGGCAAGGATTTCGGCTGCGAGCTGTTCATCATCCCCTACATGCTCAGAAAAAAGGTTGTAAATTTCCTCGTAGTAGCCAATTGCAACACCAGCCGACGTGGCTGCCATTTCCGAAGATATGATATTGGCTATAGCAGTAAGTGCCGATACTACAATTACGATTTTAATTATTTTTGAAATATTCATGTTTAGCGTTCTCCTTATTCTTTTATTTTCTCTTTTCTCTTTTTAATAATTCTCTCTCCTTAATATAACATATTTTTTTGCTATAGGCAACCTAAAAATTTAGAAATTAAGAATGTCTTCAAAACAAATTTATCAAGCGAGACAATCTATGTAATCTATGGCAGTTCCATATTTCATTTTCCCCATATAATGAAGCAATTCCGCTTAGTATAGCTATTCCACTTAATTCTATTTTAGGGAAGGTCAGAATTAAGTGGAGTAGTTATATTGACTTTTTATATCGTAAATTTAGCGCCTGTACCGTATTTTTCATAAATATAGTCTATATCTTTGTCGCCTCTGCCGGACAAATTAACTAAAATATTGCCGAATTCGCCGGCTCTTGCACAACGCATGGCATATGCTACGGCATGTGAGCTTTCTATTGCAGGAATTATACCTTCGTAACGGCATAATGCAAAAAATGCCTCCATAGCTTCTTCGTCATCAACAATTTCGTAATTAACGCGTCCCGAATCTTTTAAAAATGCGTGTTCCGGACCGACAGACGGATAATCCAAACCGCTTGCTATAGAGTGTACGGGCATGGGCTCGTTTTTGTCATCTTGAAGCAGGAGGCTTTTAAAACCGTGCAATAATCCGCTTGTGCCGTGCGTTAAAGATGCGGCATGTTCCCCCGGGTTAGAGCCTGTCCCACCGGGTTCTATGCCTATTATTTCTGTAGGGTCTGCCAAAAATGCACTAAAAAGCCCCATGGCATTTGAACCGCCACCAACACAAGCACATATTTTGTCGGGTAGACCACCTGTTATCTCCATAAACTGCATACGTGCCTCTGTGCCTATTACAGATTGAAAATCCCGCACCATCATAGGGAATGGGTGTGGCCCTACAACGGAACCTATGCAGTAAATGGCAGTTTTATATTCTTTTAAATATGCTTCAAAAGCAGAATCTACCGCTTCCTTTAAAGTTTTTAGTCCATGAGATACAGGAATCACTTGCGCGCCTAGCATTTTCATGCGTACAACATTTGGGTGTTGCTTTGCTATATCTACCTCGCCCATATAAATATCACATTCAAGACCGAAATAAGCAGCTGCGGTAGCAAGTGCAACACCGTGCTGCCCGGCACCGGTTTCTGCTATTATTTTCGTTTTGCCCATATATTTTGCAAGCAAACCCTCGCCCATGCAGTGGTTGATTTTGTGTGCACCGGTGTGGTTCAAGTCCTCACGTTTTAAATATATCTGCAACTTGCCCAGTTTTTTTGACAACCTTCTGCAATGGTGTATGGGGGTTGGTCTACCTTGAAAGTTTTTGCGTATTGTACGCAACTCGTTTATAAAATCTGCATTGTTTGACAGCTCTTGGTAGGCTTCTGTGATTTCTTTAAACACAGGTATCAGTTCCGGTGGTAGGAAAGCACCACCATATTCTCCAAAATAACCATCTTTTGTTGGGAAATTTTTTGAGTGGTTTTCAAAATTCTTGTGATTCATGCCGTACTCCTTTATTGTTTTTAAAATGGGGTCAACCATGAGTAAAAGTGATATAGCAGTTCCGTTTTAAATTAGCCCTCTAAATTCACACTAAAACTGCTGAATTTAGGAAGCTATTCCACTTAATTTTATTTTTAAAAGGGCTAGAATTAAGTGGAATAGCTATATAATTGCCCGCTTATAACGACTAAGTATAGTACATTATAGAAAAAAATGCAAATTTTACAGATTTGTCATATCGGCTATACTTTTTCCACGCAACCGCAAAACAGCAACCCACATTATTAGGCATGTAACCGCAAAAACACCAACCACACAAAACACAATAGCAACCCACGGTATCTGATAAACAATCGGAAGCATGTTACTAATAGGCAAGTGTACAAAATACGATAGTGCCACCGCAACGGGAACGGCAATAAAGAGGGATTTTAACGAACACAAAATCCCCTCCAAAATTAACATACGCTTTATACCACCCAACGTCATGCCCACGCTTTGCAACACCGCAAACTCTTGCGAACGCATACGGACGTTTGTGTACAATGTGCTAACCACACACGTTAGCCCAACCAGTGTTAAAAGGCCGACAAAGCTGTATACGAACACCGCTCCAACACTTATACCCAAGTTCATGAGCCTAATAAAATCGTCTGCCAAAAATACCCGGGTTGTAAAACCAAGCCCCATATACGTATCTTCATCTTCTCTTGGGAACATTTCTGCCATAACGCTGTTGGCATATGCCATAAAACTGTCAATATCGTTTGGGGTAGCTAGCCAGTTATATACCCTCATATATCCATAGGGTACGATTATATTTGCAACAACAGAAGCAACGGGGTTAACAGGATAAAGCTCCGGTGGCAGTTGGTCTGCAACAAGCACGCCGTGTATGGGAATATTGTGGACATCTCCTCTATAGTTCCATTCAAGAAATTGCAAATACTGCCCTTCAAACGTGTAAAGGGGTTCAAATACAACAACCCTGCCCCTATCGTTTATCGCAAAGTGATTTAGCAGAATATTTGAGCCTTCCGGAACCCCTGCAAGCTCCCTAAGTATTTTGTGATTGTATGGGTCTATTGTGGTGATTGCGGCACTTAATAGATATTCTTGCCGTTGACCGGGAACCCCAGCAGTTATGGGACGCCATTCCATTGCTGTTACTACTTCCATCATGGGTGCAGTGAGGAATTCTGCGGGAATCACCACGGAATATGACTCCCTATCGTCGCCTCTGCCAAATATGCGGGTGTTGTCATACGCTCTAAGCCTTTCCGTTACTATATCCGCAACCCCGCTATGGATAGGGGCAACAACGGTTGGCTCCCAAAAGCCTTCCTCGTTTATTAAAAACCTTGCAGAAATATAGTCCACCATAACTGTTGTGTCATTGGGGGGAAGCAACAAACTTCTTTCTAACGAGCCAACCGCTGTTCCCACGCCACCGGCAATAACAAACAGTATCACTGCGGCAGTTAACGATATTAAACTCGAGCGGAAATTTCTGCGGTTGCGTTTTAAAAATTTTGCCGCCAAGGTTCCTTCAAAACCGAATATCTTTGAAATCAACGGGTTTGTGCGTATTCTTTTGCCATGGAAATGCTTAACTTCATCTATGGAACGTATGCTATTAATGGCAGTTGCTCTCGAGGCCTTGCGCGCCGGTCTGTATGCTGAAATGAGTATAGTAACAAATGACATGACACAAGCCGCAAATATAGCAGGCAAGGAAACAACAAAATTAACGTAAATATGAAGCTCCTGAATCATTATCTGCACAAGGTAGTCAAGCCCGCCAAGATAATGGTTAGCAACTTGCACCCCCACAAAAGAGAGGCCAAGCCCCAATATTATACCAACAGGTATTCCCACTACAGACAACAACACACCTTCATACATTACAGTGGCGGCAATCTGTTTTTTTGTAGCCCCAACACTTTTTAATATACCAAACTGTACCGCACGCTCCCCTGCACTAACACGAAACCCATTGCTTATTGTAATAACAGACACTGATATAATTACCGCACTTAAAATTATTGCAGGCACAAGAAGCACGGTGAAAATTATTTCGCTACTTACCCGTTCGCCCGCTACAGCCATATAAGAAGCGGTTCCGCTTACTACAAAATTGGAAACAGCGGTGATTAACGCCGTTGAAAGTGTAATGCCGACTAGTGTCCATATAGTGCGACTGCGGTTTACTATCAGTTGGCTGTAAGCCAGTTTTGCCATTAACTTCATTATCGCACCTCCTCAACAATACTGTGCCCACGCAGCTGTGTCGCAGAATATCGCATGGTTATCCATGTTATAAGAAAAACCGCTGCCACGCATTGCAAAATCGCCAACCACGGAACAGCGTATTCAAAGGCAAAGCTCCGCTCCATTGTGCTGTGCGTGAAAAACGACACACCCACGCCAATCGGCAACCCCAAAATCAGAGATTTTGCCGAACAAAGCACGCTTTCAAGGTTGAGCATACGCCCGATACCCTCGTGTGTCATGCCCACACTTTGCAAAGCGGCAAACTCCCGGAAACGAGAACGCACGTTTGTTGAAATTGTGCTTATAACGTTCGTTAGTCCAATAAGCGTAAGCATTGCAACAAAACCGTAAACAAACACCATAATAAGCTGTACAAGGCTACGCTCGTTGGCGGCATTGGTAGCAAAATCTATCACGTTAAAATCTGCGTGAAACCCTTGCTCAACCCAATTTTCGATTTTTGGCGTAAAAGTTTCCGAAAAAAGTGCGTGCATGTAGCCGCCAAACCCCCACGAATCCTCGGTAGCGGCTAACCAGGTGTAATCTCGCACTACCAATTCCGGTACAATTACCACAAACTGATTTCCTGCTATCTCCAAAAGCTCTGCCGGCAAATTCCGCAATTCTCCATGCAACGGTAATTCATAAAACTCGCCCGGCTCCCTCAGATTTATCAACGTTTGCCCGTTCCAAATATGCGGCGTAAACTCGACAAGTCGGTTGTTTTCCCAGTCGTAACCTCGAAATTGATTTACCAAAATATTTGATCCAAGCGGAACGCCCGCCAGTTGACACAACTCGGCATAAGTCGCAGAATCCACGGTGATCAGCGTAACCTGCATGGCAAAATCTCCGTCTTCGTCCTGCGGGAAATGATTTTGAGCCGCCGCCGTCAGATATTCCGCAGGGATAATCGCCCAAAAATCATCGATTTCACGCCCAAACCCTACTACCGTTGTGTTTGGAAACTCTCGCAAACGTGAGGTAATTTCTTCGGAAAGAGCGCTGTCTATCATTAAAGATTGGCGCTCTCCTGTTTCGGGGTCGGTTAGAGCAGAGCTAAAAAAAATTCCTGCTACATTTATATCGGAATCTATGAAACGGAGGTTTATTGCTCTCTGCATTTGCCCCCCAACGCTTGTGGCTGCGATAAACAGCACAATGCTGACTGTGATAGAAACAACCGTTGCACGCAAATTGCGTTTGTTGCGTTTCACAGATTTTGCGGCAAGCTGCCCCTCGAACCCGAAAATTTTTCCGACAGTTTTGTCAAACCAACCGGAGCACATTTTCCGTGCCTTTAATTTGACCTCATCGGCGTTGCGGATTGCGGCGATGGCGGGGATCTTTGCCCCTTTCCAAGCAGGCAACCAGGCTGAGAGCATAATCGTAGCAAAAGCAGCCACAATCGCTACCAAAATCGCTTGCCATGCCACAACAAACGGTATTATAATGGGATTGTCGCCCAACAACTGATTCACGCCCGCAAGAAAAAACTCGGCAATTTGCAGGCCCAAAAACTGCACAAGCAGCCCAGCAACCACACCCACAGGGATTCCTACAGCCGAAAGCAACAACGCCTCATACATCACAGTTTGCCTGATCTGTTGCCTTGTAGCTCCCACACTTTTTAAAATCCCAAATTGGCGTGTACGTTCCGCCGCACTTATGCGAAAAGCGTTGGACATAACGATTACTGCCGTTGCCGCTATTATTCCACTCAAAACCGCTCCCACGCCGATCAAAATCTCGGAATACGTTTCGATAAAAGCATCGTCCCCATCCCGAAACGAAACCACCGCGGCGATTCCGCTTGTCACAAAGCCGTAAACAGCGGTCAACATTGCCGTTGACAAAACAACTCCAAACAACGTCCAAAGGCTACGCCTACGGTTGATTTTTAGCTGACTGTACGCCAGCTTCGCCGTTAATTTCTCGAACTTCATTACCGTACCTCCTCGTCACGCAAGATCAGCCCGTCGCTGATTGTTATGATTCTGTCGGCTTGCAGAGCTATTTTTTCGTCGTGGGTAATTATCAGAAGGGTTTGGTTGTACTGTTTGTTTGCCAGTTTTAAAAGGTCTATAATTTCACGACCGGATTTGCTGTCCAGATTGCCCGTTGGCTCATCTGCAAGGATGAGTGCGGGGTCGTTGATTAAAGCTCTGCCAACAGAAACACGCTGCTGCTGACCACCGGAAAGCTCGTTGGGTAAATGCTCCGCTCTGTTAGCAAGCCCTATAGCGTCAAGTATGCTTGTGAGTTTAGATTGATCCGGTTTGCGGTTGTCCAGCAAATAGGGTAGCATTATATTTTCCGTTGTGGTAAGGGTCGGTATTAGGTTATAGAATTGGTAAACTATTCCGATATTGCGGCGGCGAAAAATTGCCAACTCGCTTTCATTGGATTCAAAAATGTCTTTTCCGTCTACAATAACATTGCCCGATGTTGGGCGGTCAACCCCGCCTATAAGGTGCATTAGCGTGGATTTTCCAGAGCCAGATGCACCAATAATAGCGACAAACTCGCCTTTGTTCACACTAAAACTTACACCACCAAGTGCTGTAACGGTGGTGTCGCCTTTGCCATAAGTTTTGGTTAGGTTGTTAACTTCTAAAATAGCCATTTGTGTAGCCTCCTTTGGTTTGATTATTGGTTTGATTGCTGTATTGATTATTATATTATATCAAGCCAAAGTGACTATTCGGTGACAATTTTTTTGGTGTAAAGTGACAGTTTAGTCACTTACCATATCTGTTTTACAGAAAAGAATTGACACAATCAAAATGCCGTGATATTATTACTAAAAGCATTAAGGAGGTGAAAAAATGCTAGACTATTTGCAAACCTTACTTGCTACAATCCTAACTGCTGTTACGGCTAGATACATACTAGCCAAAGCTAAAAAAACAGAAGTGGAAACAAAAATACTTGAACGAAAGGAAAGAGAAAGACTTGCAAAAAAGGAAAGTAAGCAAGAAAACAAAGAAGACAAGCAAGAATTAGAGGAATAAAACTCCTCTATTTTTCAAAAGCGTATAAGGTCTAGCATATACTTATGATTAACATTATACTAAATCTCTTGCTCAATGTATCCTTAGCTTATTTGTTTTATGCAACAGTACGTTTTACATCCGCCAAAATTAAACTAATCCTCGTTAAAAAACTCATAAGCAAGCGTACCAACTAAAAGTGGACTACACTAAAAACCTAAGTATAAAGTACCCTGCAATCTTTGCGGGATACATTCAACAGTCTTTTCATGTAATGTAAAAAACATGAAAAGACTGTTTTTTGAGATTTTATTTTAGCACAACAACACATATAACAATTATGGAGATTTTAATATGAAAAACCATTTCACAGCCACGGGGATTGTTTTTAATGATGCTTACGAAATTCTTATGATTAAGCACAAAAAGTTTGGTGTGTGGTTGCCTCCCGGTGGCCATGTAGATATAAACGAACTGCCGTGTGAAGCCGTTTTGCGCGAAATATTTGAAGAAACCGGCATATCGGCAAAAGTCATTACATCTAGCAAAGACGAGAAAAACCTAGCAGACTTGCATTGTCGCGAGTTGCCGTTGCCTTTAGAAATTTTGTTAGAAGATATTGACGGCGATGGGTCGCACAATCATATTGATATGATTTATTTGTGTACTGCTGAAAACCCTGCTTTAAAACTGCATAAAAATGAAGTTGATGATATTGGTTGGTTTTCTGTTGCTGAAATAATGCAGTTGGAAACGTTTGATAATGTTCGGCACACCGTAGAAAAAGCTGCTCGACACTTTAAAGCAAATCGAGGTGAGAGGTTATGACAATAATTAAACCTTCAGAAAAATTGAGACCATTTACAAAATGGACTGGTGGTAAACGCCAACTTTTAGCGGAGTTAAATAAATACCGACCTAACAAACTCAACACATATTATGAACCTTTTGTTGGTGGAGGCGCTTTCTTTTTTGATTTAATGCCTAGTAGAGCCGTTATAAGCGATTCTAATTTGGAACTTGTTAATACATACATACAAATTCGCAATAATGTAAAAGAAGTTATTGAAATCTTGCAAGAGCATAGTTACAAAAATTCAAAAGATTATTATTTGGAAATAAGGAGAGTTGACCGTACCGGAGAGTTGGGCAAATATTCTGATGCTTGGAGAGCAGCACGTATTCTATACATGTTACGTGTAAATTTTAACGGTTTGTATAGAGTTAACTCCAAAAACCAGTTTAACGTCCCTTACGGAAGATATAAAAACCCTAAAATTTTAGATAAAGAATTATTAAATAATATTAGTTTTTACTTAAAAAATAACGATATAACAATTTTGCACGAAGATTTTGAAAAAGCTATTGAAACTGTTGTGGAAGGCGATTTTGTATACTTTGATCCACCGTACATTCCATTATCTGAAACCAGTGCATTTACTGCGTATACCGGTAGCGGTTTTAATTTTGAAGACCAAATTCGTTTACGTGATAAATTTTGCGAAATTTCAGAGCAGGGGGTGTTTGCTATGCTTTCAAATTCGTCTGCACCACTAACTTTTAAACTGTATGAAAAGAGAAATTTGCATATAAAACTGGTTGATGCGGCACGTGCAATAAACTCTAATAGTAGTAAACGCGGGAAAATACATGAGGTTATAATAACAAACTTTGAAAATATAGAGGTGGCTGTTTGAATAATTTTGTATATAATTACGCTGATACAAAGTTGTTGTTATCTGATACATTTGAGGCTTTAAGCAAATTTAAATTTGAAAGTGTAGATATGATTTTTGCGGATCCGCCATATTTTTTAAGTAATGGCGGTTTTTCAAACAGTGGTGGCAAAGTAGTTTCAGTTAACAAAGGGGATTGGGATAAAATTGAATCGTTAGAGGAAAAATATTTGTTTAACAGAAGGTGGTTGAGTTTATGCAGAAATATTTTAACTAAAAACGGAACCCTCTGGGTATCAGGTTCCCTACATAATATATACTCTGTGGGTATGGCTTTAGAGCAGGAAGGCTACAAAATATTAAACAACATAACTTGGCAAAAAACTAACCCCGCCCCAAATTTATCAAAACGATATTTTACACACTCAACAGAAACAATTTTATGGGCACGAAAAAACGAAAAAAATGCTAAACACTACTACAACTATGAACTTATGAAAGAAATTAATGGTAATAGGCAAATGAAAGATGTATGGACAGGCGCTTTAACTAGCCAAAGTGAAAAGGTAATGGGAAAGCATCCAACTCAAAAACCTGAATATTTGCTTGAACGAATCATTTTAGCATCCACCAAAAAAAATGATGTTATACTTGACCCGTTTGTCGGTTCCGGAACAACTTGCGTTGTTGCAAAAAAACTTGGCAGAAAATCAATAGGTATTGATAATAACATAGAATATTTAGAAATAGCAAAAAGAAGGCTTGAAAATATTGTGATCTAGCCATTTAACTTCAAAATATCCCGTTTTAGGGTTAAATGGCTGTATGAGGACTGAAAATGAAATTTCAAGAATACATGGAATTATCGGCAGACAAACGTTTGAAACAATTTATGTCTACGTTATCCATAACTAATCGAACTCCGGATTATTATGTTAACTGGGCGAAGGTAGAACGCGAAACCAAAACTTTTGAGTTAGAGTTAAATACGTTAAATTTTCTTATAGGCAAGCAAAATATATACGATGAAGCAATGATGTTGTTTAAAAAGCAACCCGAACTTTTGAAAGCTATACCGACACTTGTTGCTTGCAGGGATAAAGATATTGATATTTTAAGATTTGACGATAAGCACAATATGAGCTTTTCAAAAATAAATTTTAAAAATATTGATACAAAAAATATTGATGTATACGTGGATTTTGCTAAAGAAACAGGGTTATTAGATTTTTTGGCACATTCAGCAAACCGTTCTCTTGTTGATTATGTTTATGGCGTAGAAGTTGGTCTTGATAGCAATGCTAGAAAAAACCGCAGTGGTTCAACTATGGAATCTATCGTTGAGCGTAATATTGCTACTGTAGCTAACGTATTAAATTTGGAATGGTCTAGCCAAATAACAGCTAAAACAATCAGGGATAAATGGGGGATGATTGTTCCTGTAGATAAATCCGACAGGCGTTTCGATGGTTCAATATTTAACCCTTCTAATGAAAAGTTGTGGTTAATCGAAACAAATTATTATGGGGGTGGAGGGAGTAAACTTAAAGCAGTCGCAGGTGAGTTTGTTACTCTCAATAAACTTATAAAAACTGCTACCGGAAACATAAAATTCGTTTGGGTTACAGATGGTATAGGGTGGAACACTGCCCATTTACCGTTGTCAGAGGCTTTTGATAGTATAGATTATATTTTTAATCTTTTTATGTTGCAAAATAAGTTTTTATCGGAGATGGTTTTATCTTAGACTGTCCCTAAAAAACTTAGTATTTATAGATGTGCAATAAACAAATGCAACTATAGCAGTTCCGTATTTAATTGTTCTTATAGCTATTCCACCTAATTCTAGCCCTTTTTAAAATAAAATTAAGTGGAATAGCTTCCTAAATTCAGCAGTTTTAAGTGTGAATTTAAAGGGCTAATTTAAAACGGAACTGCTATATGAATTTTTTGGAACTGCTGAATCAAGGAAACAATTCCGCTTAGTAATATTAAAAAAGGACTGTACTAAGCGGAATTGCTATATAGCCATCCAGCTTAAAATCTTCCGTTTTAAGTTGAATGGCTATACTCTCCTCTAAACAAAAAATTTCAGCGTAAATGTCGCCCCGCATCCACTACCGCCGCCGTCTACCTCTATATCGCCGTTTTGTGCTTGCATAATTGCAAGGGCAAGGGGTAGCCCTATACCATATCCTTTGTTGTGGGTTGACCCTTCAAACCGCCTAAACATCCCCGGAATTTCATTGTTAGCAATCCCTTCACCGCTATCGGTAACAGAAACCCATTTACAAATAGGATTTGCACCCGATTCTATATATATTTTGCTTCCGTTTGGCGAATGTTCAGAAGCGTTCTTTATTATGTTAGTCAGAGCTTCGGCAGTCCAGCGTTTGTCGCAAATCAACTCTGTGTTGCAAGAAATTTCCACTTCTTGGCTCTTAATTTCAAGCAGTATATGAAGCGGTTCAAGAGCAAGATTAACAAGAGCAGATGCCTGTATGCTGTCTTTTGAAAACTCTATTGTTCCCGCATCAAGTTTCGCCATTTTAAGAAGTGCAGATACTAGCCATTCCATACGGGTGAGTCCTATTTTGATATTTGCGATAAATTCTGTTTGTTTTTCCGGTGGGGCATTTTCCAACAGATCCGCCATAATCATCATGGATGCTAGCGGTGTTTTAAGCTGGTGTGATATATTTGCCAGGGTGTCCGTCATGCCGTCGCGCTCTTGCTGTAGCACACCTATCCGAGATTCTTTTTTGCTTGCTAGGGTATGAATATCGTTTTTGAGTATAGAAAATAGACTTTCACGATTATCTCGCAAGTCTATATTTTGCTCGTCAATAATTTTACGGATATTATTTGAAAGTTCTTCGATTTCTCGTTTTTTAATCCACACGATATCCAACCCCTCCCGCGGTTTTAATAGGTTTTTTGGCGTTTGCTGTGTATAGCTATTCTACTTAATTCTAGCCCTTTTTAAAATAAAATTAAGTGGAATAGCTTCCTAAATTCAGCAGTTTTAGTGTGAATTTAAAGGGCTAATTTAAAACGGAAC